>MEMN01000152.1:0-11487 GCA_001767945.1 Alphaproteobacteria bacterium RIFCSPHIGHO2_12_FULL_66_14
CCGGGTGTCCTGCGCGCGCTCACGATCGGCCTCACGGCCTTCCTGACCGTCGTCGATCTGTTCGCGACGCAGGCCATCTTGCCTGCCCTCACCTCGGCCTATGGCGTGACGCCGGCGGCCATGAGCTTTGCCGTCAATGCCTGCACCATCGGCATGGCGGCGGGCGGCCTCGGCATCGCCCTGTTCGGCCGCCGCCTCGACCGGCGACGCGGCATCCTCCTCAGCCTCGCGATCCTCGCGATACCGACGGCACTGCTGGCCACCATGCCCCCATTGCCGATCTTCACGGCGCTTCGGATCCTGCAAGGCGTCTGCATGTCGACGGCCTTTGCCCTCACCCTGGCCTATCTCGGCGAGCATGCGAGTGCAGGCGACACCGCCGGCGCCTTCGCCGCCTACATCGCCGGCAATGTCGCCTCCAACCTGTTCGGCCGCCTGCTGGCCGCGGGCGTCGTCGACCATCTGGGCCTCGCGGCCAATTTCCAGGTCTTCGCAGCACTCAACCTCGCCGGCGCAGTGCTGGTCTGGTTCACCGTCAAACGCACCCCGCCGATGGTCCAGGTCGACATGAGCGTCGAGATGGCCAACGGCGCGCCGCTCGCGACCTGGCGGCGTCATCTCGCCGACCCGGCCCTGCGGGCGGCCTTCGCGACCGGCTTCGTGATCCTCTTCGCCTTCATCGGCACCTTCACCTACGTGAACTTCGTGCTGGTCCGGCCTCCGTTTTCCGTCGGCATGATGATGCTGGGCACGGTCTACTTCGTGTTCCTGCCTTCGATCTTCACCACGCCGCTGGCCGGCCGCGCCGTCCTGCATTTCGGCACGCGGCCGACGATGTGGGTGTCATTCGCACTGGCCGCCGCCGGCCTGCCGCTGCTGCTGAGCACCAGCTTCTCCACACTGCTCACCGGTCTCGCGCTGGTGGCCATCGGCACCTTCTTCGCCCAGGCGACGGCCACGGGCTTCGTGGGCCGCGCCGCCTCGACCGACCGCGGCTCGGCGAGCGGCCTCTACCTCGCGAGCTACTTCCTGGGCGGCCTCGCGGGCAGCGCCGTTCTGGGACAGGTCTTCGACCGCCTGGGCTGGACGGCCTGCGTGATCGGCATCGGCCTGTCGATATCGCTCGGCGCGCTGCTGACCCTGCGGCTCCGCATGGGAATACCCGTGCCGGACACGCTATCGTCGCCGCGTGCAACAGCCATATGAATCTCGATTGAGGAGCAGGATGTCATGGTGAAGCGTCTCAGCGACATGCCGGAGGTCGAGGCCAACCATCTGCGACGGATCGAATGCCCGACCTACGACGACACGCCGGCGCTTGCCGGCAAGCCGCTGAAGGAGCGGAGGGTCGCGCTGATCTCGACGGCCGGGCTCCACAAGCGCGGCGACCGGCCGTTCCAGCCGGGCGACGGCAGCTATCGCGTGATTCCCGCGGAAACGCCGGCGCGCGACCTCGTCATGAGCCACATCTCGGTGAATTTCGACCGCACCGGTTTCCAGCAGGACCACAACGTCGTCTTCCCGATCGACCGGCTGCGCGAGCTGGCGGCCGAAGGCGTCGTAGGCTCGATGGCGTCGGTCCACTACTCGTTCATGGGCGCCTTCCCACCCGCGGCGGCCGAGCCGCATGCCAGGCACCTCGCGGGCCTTCTGAAGCAGGACGGCGCCGACGCGGCCCTTCTCGTCCCGGTTTGACCCGCCTGCACGCGCGCCGTGGGCGCGCTGGGCCATTTTCTCGAACGCCAGGGCATCCCGACCGCCGGCATCAGCCTGGTGCGCGAGCACACCGAGACCGTCCGCCCGCCGCGCGCCCTCTGGGTGACCTTCGAGCTCGGCCGGCCGCTGGGCATCCCCGACGATCCCGACTTCCAGCGCCGCGTGCTGCGCGCCACGGCAGAGCTGCTGGAACGCACGGACGGACCGCTGATCGCCGACTATCCCGAGGAGGTGGCCGGGGAGGCCGATTTCACGGGCTGGGCCTGCCCCATCAACCTGGCTCCGACCTCCG
Organism: Alphaproteobacteria bacterium RIFCSPHIGHO2_12_FULL_66_14; assembly: GCA_001767945.1. Lineage (GTDB taxonomy): Bacteria > Pseudomonadota > Alphaproteobacteria > Reyranellales > Reyranellaceae > Reyranella. Next base: position 2,009 of record MEMN01000152.1, read on the forward strand.
TCGACTCGTTGCTGGCCGAGATCGACCGGCTGGCGACGTGGCACGATCGCGCCATCGCCGCGACCGGCCGTACCACAGTGGGGGTGTCGGGCCTCGACATGCCGGCGGCGGGCCGCCTGCTCACCCAGGCCCTCGAGGGCGAGCTGCCGCCGGCGCAGGCGCTGAAGGAAGCCGTCGACGATCTTCGCGCCTATTACCTGGAAGCCGCCTCGGCCTTTCCCGATGCCGGGACGCCCGCGATGCGCAAGGCCTGGCTGTGGGACGAAACTCTGTTCGGCAAGGCGCTGCTCACGGTGCAGCCAAAGCTGGCCGCCAGCGGCGATCCGCAACACAGGATTCTCGGCAACCTCACCCTGATCCCGGCGACGGAGCGGCATCGGCTCGCGAAGGGCTAAAGCGGGATGATGTCGGAGGGATCACGTTTTCCGGACCGCGCGCGTCCCGCGCGCTCATGAATCCGAGGCGCGCGGGACGCGCGCGGTCCGGAAGAGCATGAAAGCGAAGGCCGGATCTCAAGTCATCTCGCTCTAGTCGGGCTCCGAGCCGGTGATCAGCCGCGCACCGGACTGGAACGTCACGTAGGACCACATCCACTCCAGCATCACGACCAGCCGGTTCCTGAAGCCGATCAGGAACGAGATGTGGACCAGTCCCCACATCAGCCAGGCAAAGGTGCCGTCGAGGCGCAGCCAGCCGAAGTCCGCCACGGCGGATCGCCGGCCGATCGTGGCCATCGTCCCGTAGTCGCGATAGCGGAACGGCGGCGGCGCCGGCTTGGCGGCGAGCCGCGCCCGCAGCACGCGCGCGACATAGGCGCCCTGCTGCTTGGCGACAGGCGCCAGGCCCGGCAGCGGCGTGCCATCCTTGCCGGCAGCGCTTGCGGTGTCGCCGATGACGAAGATCTCGGGATGGCCCGGCACAGTCAGGTCCGGACCGACCGGGACGCGGCCGATGCGGTCCCTTTCGACATCCAGCCAGGCCGCCGCGCGCGACGCGGCGACGCCGGCGGCCCAGACGATGGTTGCCGTGGGCACGTGCTCCTCGCCGACCGTGACGCCGCTTTCGTCGCAGCGCGAGACCGGCACGCCCAGGCGAACCTCGACATGCAGCCGTTCGAGCGCCTTGTCCGCGGCGTCGGAGAGCACCGGCGGGAACGCGGCCAGCACGCGCGGGCCCGCCTCCACCAGGACGATGCGCGCCTCGCGCGGATCGATGGTGCGGAAGTCGTGTCGCAGGGCCACGTGCGCCAGCTCTGCAATCGCACCCGCCATCTCGACGCCGGTCGGACCCGCGCCAATCACCACGAAGGTGAGGAACCGCCGTCGCGCCTCGGGCGAATCGGTCGATTCGGCCTGCTCGAAGGCGGTCAGGATGCGGCGGCGGATGTTGGTGGCGTCGTCGATCTTCTTGAGGCCCGGAGCCACGCTCTCCCACTCGTCGTGGCCGAAGTAGGCGTGCCGCGAACCGGTCGCCAGCACGAGCTGGTCGTAGGGAATTTCGCGCTCATCGAGTCGGACCACGCGGCGCTGCTTGTCGACGCCCGTCACCTTGCCCAGCACCACGCGCACGTTGGCGGCGCGGCGCAGGATGGCGCGGATGGGCGAGGCGATCTGTGCCGGCGACAGGCCGGCCGTCGCCACCTGATAGAGCAGCGGCTGGAAGAGGGGGTAGTTGCGGCGGTCGATGACGGTCACGTCGGCGTCCGCACCGGCCAGCTCGTGCGCCGCACTGAGACCGCCAAAGCCCGCGCCGACGATGACGATGCGCGGCCGGACCATGGCGGAGCTCCCTTGCCTTAGCTGCGTCCGAACAGGTTGAACGCGATGACGCGGTCGATCGACAGTGTGCCGGGTCCACGCGTCAGCACATAGGCGAGAATCGAGGCCCACATCAGGTGCTCGGGCCAGTTGCCCGGATAGACCAGGAACTGGATCGTGAGCGTCATGGCGAGCAGCGCGGCGGCACCGAGACGGGCAAAGAGACCCAGCACGAGCAGGACCGGCGCGGAGAGTTCCACTGCCGTGCCCAGGTAGGCCGCGATTTCCGGCGGCAGCAGAGGCAGGCGGTATTCCTCGCGAAAGAGTTCCACGGCGGTGTCGAAGCTCTGGAACTTGTTCATGCCGGACTTGAAGAAGGTGGCGCCGACGGCCACCCGCATGCCGAGTTCCAGCAGCGCGAGCGGAAAGCGGCGGGCCGTACCGCGGAAGGCGGCGAGGCGGGCGACAAATCGGGACTCGTGCAACTCGGGCGCATAGGTGGCGGTGGTCATGGCGATTTCCTCAAGGATGGGTCGGCCGCCGGCCCCGGCATCGCCCGAAGTCCTTCAGGTGAACCGGCGTGCAGATGGGGCGGGGAAGCGCCGGCTGGAGTGCCGGGGCGCGGCGTCCGATGGCGGAAATTGAGGCGCGGGGCGATCAGCCCTTGGCGCCCGTCAGCTTGCCGCCGACGATCTTCTCGCAGGTGCCCTTGGGCACGCTGAGCCAAGCGTCGTTCTGCGCATCCTTCTTGGCCGTGCCGGCGCATGAGGAAGTCGCGGTCTGGCAATCGTTCTTGCCGGCCTTCGAAACGCCGTAGCACTTCTCGATGTTGCCCTGGGCCTGGACCTGGGCAGCCGCACCGAACAGCAGCGCGGTGCTGAGCGCGGCGGCGATGGTGAGCGTGGTCTTCATGGTGAACTCCTTCGGTATGGTGTCCCTTTCGGGTGGCCGCACCATGCCGGGAGTCCCGCCCCGCCTGAAATATCGAGTCCCTATGGGATCGATGTGCCGCCGCTATGGCGGCTAAAGGACCATCTGCGTCTGGGTCACCACCGCCACGAGCTTGCCCTCGGCGGTGGTGATGCGCGTCGTCCAGACCATGGTGCGCCGGCCACGATGGATCGGCGTGGTCTCGCCGATCACCGTGGTGCCGACCGGCGCCGGTCCCACGAAGTTGGTCTTGCTCTCGATCGTGGTCGTGCCCTTGCCCTCGGGCAGGTTGAGCACGGTGGCGGCGGCGCCCAGCGTGTCGGCGAAGGCCATGACCGCGCCACCGTGCAGGATGTCGGGCCGCGTGCAGAGCTCGGGCCGGACGACCATCTCGGCCATCACCCGCGTCTCGCTCGCGGCCGTGAACTTCAGCCCCAGCACTTCGGCGAAGGGCAGCTTGACGTTGTTCAGGAGCTGAAGCTTGTCCATTTCCACATCCTCAGTTGGCGGCGCTCATCTTGCGCAGGCCGAGATACTCCAGGATCGCGAGATCGGCCACGATCAGCGCCAGCACGACGATGCCCGCGATGCCGGCCGTGGTCCACGCTGCCGGCAACGCCAGCACCAGCACGCTGCCGGCCACCCAGGCGAGGTCGGCGGCGAAGATCAGCCGGGCGAGGCCCCGCGGCAGTTCGGGGCGCGAGGCAATCCAGGCGCAGAGCGCGCCGAAGGCCACGACTCCCACGCCCAGAAGCTCGAACAGGAGGGCGAGGTCGAGGCCCAGGACCGACACCGGGGCATCGGTGGCAGCGCGGGCGAACGGCCCGGCGAAGGCCGCCAGCCCGGCGCCCGAGATCACGGAAAAGGCCGCGTTGCCCCAGAACGTGCGGCGAAGAAAGCGGTCGGATGAAACGGTCATGACGTCCTCCTTGTGCGTTGTGGACGCCCCGGAGATCGCATCCGGCCACCCTTCCCTCAATTACGCGGGAGGTAATCGGCGGAGCCGCGGGCCGGTGCTAGGTTCCGGCCCATGATGAGCAATCCCTCCGTTACCACCGCCCCACCACCCGACCTGTTCGGCCCCATGCTGCGGACCTGGCGCCGTCGCCGCGGCGCCAGCCAGCTTGCGCTGGCGCTGCAGTCCGGCGTGTCGCAACGCCACGTCAGCTTCCTCGAATCGGGCCGTGCCAAGCCCAGCCGCGAGATGGTGGTGCAACTCACCACGGCGCTCGACGTGCCGCTGCGCCAGCGCAACACCATGCTGCTGGCGGCGGGTTTCGCGCCGGTCTACCGCGAGAGCAACCTCGCCGCGCCGGAGCTGGCGCCGGTGCGCCAGGCGATCGATCGCATGCTGAAGCAGCAGGAGCCCTACCCCGCCGTGGTCATCGACCGGCTGTGGAACCTGCTGCAGGCCAACGACGCGGCCCAGGCCTTCACCGTGTTCCTGTTCGAGCGCGCGCCGCCGGCGCCGCCGCCCGGCAAGGGCCCCAACATCCTGCAATGGCTGCTCGATCCCAAGGCGCTGCGCTCCAAGATCTCCAACTGGGAGGAGGTGGCGCGCTATCTCGTCTCGACGACCTATGCCGAGATCCTGGCCGATGGCGGCGAGCCCAAGGCGCTCGCCTTCGTCGAGGAGATCATGGCCTATCCCGACGTCCCGGCCTCGTTCCGCAAGCTGCGGTTCGAGGAGCGGCCGGCGCCGGTGCTGACCGTCGACTATCTCGTGGGCGGCAAGGCGCTGTCGGTGTTCACCACCATCGCCACCCTGGGGACCCCGCAGGACATCACCCTGCAGGAAGTCCGCATCGAATGCTTCTTCCCGGCCGACGATCGCAGCGACGCGCTGTTCAGGAGTCTCGCCACGAAGCGCTGATGGGAGGTCACTCGACTAGAGCGCGCAGGTGCGGAAGCCGGCCAGGACGTCGTTGCGGTCCGGCGTGAAGAAATTGCGGTAGGCGGGCCGGGCGATGCGGGCGCTGGTCGCCCAGCAACCGCCGCGCAGCACCTTGCGCGTGCCGAACCAGGGTTGCGAATAGTCCTTGTAGGGATCAGCGGCGAAGCCGGCGAAGGGGAGGAAATCGGACGCCGTCCATTCCCAGACATTGCCGATCATCTGCCGGCAGCCGAACGCGCTGTCGCCATCGGCGCAGGCCGCGACATCGACCGGCCCATCGAAGGCATAGTCGAGATTGGCGCGGGAGGACGTGGGCGGCGCCTCGCCCCACGGCCAGCGGCGACGCGCATCGGCCAGGCGAGTGCCGTTGCTCGCCGGTGCGCCGATGGCGGCGGCCTCCCATTCGGCTTCGCTCGGCAGGCGCCGGCCGGCCCAGCGGCACCATGCCTCGGCCTCGAACCAGGTGACGAAAACGACCGGCTGGTGCGGCGCCAGTTCCTCGACCGCGCGATAGCGCCGGACGCTCCAGACGCCGTCGCGCTTGGGCTGCCAGTAGACCGGGCGTTCGGCGTTGCGGCCCCCGTTGCGACCTTGGCGCCAGGCCCAGCCGGCGTCGCTCCAGAATTCGCGGATGTCGTAGCCGCCGGCATCCACGAAGGCTGCGAACTCCGCGTTGGTGACCGGAGCGCGGGCGATGCGGAAGGGCGCCAAGGCCGTCTGGTGTGCCCATTTCTCGTTGTCGAAGACGAAGCCGTCGGCGGCCGTCGAGCCCAGCCGCCAGGTCCCGCCCGGGATGGAGACGTCGCCCGGCAAGGGCCCCGCCGCGGGACGCCGGGCAACGCCCAGGTCCCGCGGCGCCGCGTAGGAAAGCGTCTGGCGCGAATAGGTCAGTGCCTCGACGTGCATGTCCTCGTGGCGGATCGCAAGCTCGTAGAAATAGCGCGCGTCCTGGTCGATCGCGCCGCCGAGCCGATCCTCCTGGCGCGCCAGCACGTCCGCCAGGTAGTTAAAAGTGCCGGCGCGGTCCGGCAGGTCGAGCTGCCAGCGCGTGGCATGCGGCACGTTGCTCGAGTCCCACAGGCGGTCGCCGCGCTCGATCAGCGGCGCGCGGCCGTGGGTATGGCGCAGCGTCCAGTACTCGTGAAACCAGCCGACATGGCCGATCTCCCACAGCACGGGATTGACGATGTCGATCTGCGGCCCCATCAATTCCGACGATGACAGTTCTTCCGTCAAGCGCCGGGTGCGACGACGGACTTCGCGCAGTTGCGCCGCCAGTTCGGCCGCGGACGCTCCGCTGGTCGGGCGTTGCTCATGGGCATTGTCCTGAGGGGCGTGGTTCATGAGGATCGTCCTTATCACACCCGAGGGTCCGACTTCACGCACCGGCAACCGCGTCGCCGCCTCGCGCTGGGCACGCATCCTGCGCCACCTCGGCCATCGCGTGCGCCTCGCGGCGGACTATGACGGCCGGCCGGCCGATCTGATGGTGGCGGTGCATGCCTGGCGGAGCGCCGGCGCGATCGAGCGCTTCAAGGCGACGTTCCCCGAACGCCCGGTGGTCCTGCAGCTGAGCGGCACCGACATCTATCAGTACATCGACAGCGATCCGGTGCCGACGCTTCGCTCGATGACACTGGCCGACCGGCTGGTGGCGCTGAACGATCTCGCCTGGCGTGTCGTCCCCAAAAGGCTCCGCCCGCGTCTTGGCGTCATCCATCAGTCTGCGGACCGCTTGCCTCATCCGCGACGGCCCAGCGCGCGCGCCGTCGTCGTCTCCGTGATCGGCCATTTGCGCGACGTCAAAGATCCGCTGCGCGCGGCCGAGGCGGCGCGTTTGCTGCCGGCCGCGAGCCGCATACGCATAGAACAGGTCGGCCGCGCCTACGCGCCGTCGTGGGCGGCCCGCGCCGAGGCCGAGATGGAAGCCAACCCGCGCTACCTCTGGCGCGGCGACGTGCCGGCCGCCGCCGTCCGCCGCCTGCTGGCACGCAGCCACGCCATGGTGATCTCGTCGCTGAGCGAGGGCGGCGCCAACGTGATTTCCGAAGCCGTCGTCGCCGGCGTGCCAGTACTGGCGTCGCGCATGGACGGCAACGTCGGACTGCTCGGCGCGGATTATCCCGGCTACTTTCCCGTCGGCGACACCGAGGCGCTCGGCCGGCTGCTGCAGCGGCTGGAGGACGAGCCGCGCTTCGTCGCGCAGCTGGGTAAGGCGCTCGCCCGGCGTGCGCCGTTGTTCCGGCCCGCCCGCGAGACCATCGCCTGGCGCCGTCTGCTGGCCGGGCTGCGGCGGCAGTCCGCAGCGTCGATCACCAGGGACGCTGTTGCCCGCCCGGAGGGCTGACCTTAATATCGAAGTTCGATTACGGGTTTCGATTATCGCGGACATGGCGGCGGCAAAGCATCACGATATTCTCGCCGGGCTGATCCGGCTGCACATCCTGCATCATGCGGCCGAGGGTGAGTTCTTCGGCAACTGGATGATCGAGGAGCTGCGCGAGCACGGCTACAGGATCGGCCCGGGAACGCTCTATCCCATGCTGCATGGCCTCGAGCGCAACGGCTACCTGAAATCCAGGACCGACGGCGCCGGCCGGCGCGCGCGCCGCCACTATCGCGCGACACGCAAGGGGCGCGATGCGCTGGCGGTCGCCCAGGCCAAAGTGCGGGAACTCTTCAACGAACTGGACAAGAGCCGATGACGGAAGATGTGCAAAGTGGCCCGGCGAGCGCTCCGTTAGCGGCGGCCGGCGGCACGCCCGGGACTTGGACCGAAGTCCTCGCCGTCTTTTTGCGGCTGGGCCTCACCTCGTTCGGCGGTCCCGTCGCCCATCTCGGCTACTTCCGCGAGGAGTTCGTGGCCAAGCGGCGATGGCTCGACGATCGTACCTATGCCGACATCGTCGCCCTTTGCCAGTTCCTGCCGGGTCCGGCGTCGAGCCAGGTCGGCATCGCCCTCGGCCTGTCGCGGGCAGGCTATGCCGGCGCCTTCGCGGCCTGGGTGGGCTTCACGATGCCCTCGGCCATCGCGCTCGTGGCTTTCGCCTATGGCGTCGACGCCTTCGGCGGTCTCGGCGGCTCCGGCTGGCTGCATGGATTGAAAGTCGCGGCCGTGGCCGTCGTCGCCCAGGCGGTGCTGGGCATGATGCGCACCCTGACTCCCGATCGCGATCGAGCCACGATCGCCGTCGTCACGGCCGGCGTCATCCTGGCGCTGCCGTCGGCCTGGACCCTGGTCGGCATGATCCTGGTCGGCGGCATCGTCGGGACCCAGCTGCTTCGTGCCGAAGCGCCGACCGACCACATCTCCTTGCCGTTGCCCGTGAGCCGGCGCACCGGCGGCGTCTTTCTGGTCATCTTCTTCGTCCTGCTGGCGGGCCTGCCGCTGCTCGCCGCCGCGACCTCCTCGCATGGCATCGAGCTGTTCGATGCCTTCTATCGCGCGGGATCGCTGGTGTTCGGCGGCGGGCATGTGATCCTGCCGTTGCTGCAGGAAGCGGTCGTTCCTCCCGGCTGGATCAGCAACGACCTCTTCCTCGCCGGCTACGGCGCCGCCCAGGCCGTGCCCGGCCCGCTGACGACCTTTGCCGCATACCTCGGCGCGATCATGACGCCGGGCCCCAACGGCGTGGTCGGCGCTGCCCTCTGCCTCGTGGCGGCATTCGTGCCGTCCTTCCTGCTGGTCTTTGGGGCCCTGCCGTTCTGGGAGGAACTCCGTCGGCGCAGCGCGGCACAAGCGGCGCTGCGCGGCGTCAATGCCGCCGTCGTCGGGATCCTGCTGGCGGCTCTCTACGATCCGGTGTGGACGGCGGGGATCACCAGTCCCGCCGATTTCGCGCTCGGCGCCGGCGCTTTCCTCCTGTTGTTCACGTGGAAGACGCCGCCCTGGCTGGTCGTCGTTCTCTGTGCGCTCGGAGGCGCGGTCATCGGCGCGTTGTAGGCAATTCGTCGGCGAGAGGTCGGCAGCGGCGGTCGCGGGGACATTGGCTTCATGGAAGGATGAACCTGCCCGAGCCGATCGTGTAGGGTCTGCGCCGATCATGGGCGACTTCGGCTCCCTCACCTCTCTCGACGTGGCGCTGCGTGGCGCGGCCATCGCGCTGTTCCTCGTCATCGCGTTGGCGACCCTGCGCCAGGGCCGCGGCCGGCCAGCCGCCTGGCTGGGCGCTACGCTGTCGCTGGGCACGGCGGCTTACGCCATCTGCTCCGCGCCGGGCCATCCCGGTCACGGATCGCTCTGGTTCGTGCCGGTATTGGCCCTCTGCGCCGGCAACGCCGCCGTGTTCTGGCTGTTCACGCGCGCCGTGTTCGACGATTCCTTCCGGCCGCGGCCCTGGCATGCCCTGCTCTGGATCGTCGTGATCTTCTGCCCGGTGGCGGGCCTGCTCGGCGCGGAGTTTGCCGTCGCCCGGCCCGTCATGATCGCCCGCCAGGTCGGGCCGGTCGCGCTGATGCTGCTCGCGCTGGTGCAGACGGTCAGCGACTGGCATAGCGATCTCGTCGAGGGACGGCGGCGGCTCCGCCTGTTCATCCTCGTGGCGGCATCGTCGCACGCCGTGGTCACCGTGGCCGTCGAGCTGGCGCTCGGCACCGAGCAGGTGTCGCCGATGCTGCACACCCTCAATGCCGGAGCCCTCGCGGCGATCGCCGCCATCATAGCGGTGCTGCTCCTGCAGGCCGACGTGGAGTCGGTACTGGCCGGTCCGGTCGTTGTCGTGCCACCGCCGCCCGAGGCCGCGTCGCCCGACGAGGAGGCTGCCGATCCTGCATTGCTCGCCACGCTGGAGCGACTGATGAACGTCGACCGGCTCTACCGCCAGGAAGGCCTGACCATCGGCGTACTTGCCGGCAAGCTCGGCTTGCCCGAGTACCGGGTGCGGCGCGCCATCAACCGC
>MEMN01000152.1:11512-27343 GCA_001767945.1 Alphaproteobacteria bacterium RIFCSPHIGHO2_12_FULL_66_14
AGTACCTGAACCGTCATCGCCTGGCCGACGCCAAGCAGGCGCTGGCCGATCCGACGCAGGCTGAGGTGCCGATCCTCACCATCGCCCTCGATTCGGGTTTCCAGTCGCTCGGCCCCTTCAACCGGGCCTTCAAGGCCGACACCGGCCTGACGCCGACCGAGTTCCGCCGGACAGCAGCGCGCCGCAGCGGCGCCTGATTTCTCGCCGATTCCGGAATCGGCGAGCCGTTTTCTGCCGATAGCCATCGATTTTCACCTTCGGCGCGATCTCGACCGCCCGTCCCCCTAAGCAGGAGGCACGCCTGCTGGAGGGGCGCCCGATGAACGAACTGATGCAAATCTACCTGTCCGTCTGGCCCGGGGTATGGGTCATGGATACGGCCCGCTACCTGGTAGCGGCCACCCTGATGGTCACGATCCTCGCCCTCTTCTGGAAGGCGGGACTGGCACGGCGCAAGCTGCAGGCCCGCGCCGCCACCGCGGCCGACCGGCGGCGCGAGATCCTGGCCTCGCTGCGGACGGCCCTCATCTTCTCGCTGCTCAGCACCCCGATCGCCGTGGGCGTCTCGCTGGGCTGGATCACGATCTACAAGGATTTCGACCAGGCCGGGCCGCTCTACCTCGTGCTGTCGCTGGCCTTCATGCTGGCCGCCCACGACGCGTATTTCTACTGGACCCATCGCGCGATGCATCACCGCCGCCTGTTCACGCTGTTCCATCGCACGCATCACCTCTCGCGCACACCGACGCCGTGGGCGGCCTATTCCTTCGCCGTTCCGGAGGCGGTCGTGCACGGCGTCTTCGTACCGCTGTTCGTCCTTCTCGTGCCCATGCACGCGGTGGCGCTCTTCGCCTTCGGGATCATCATGATCCTGCGCAACGTCATGGGACATGCCGGCGCCGAGGTGCATCCCGCCGCCTTCGGGCCGGGCCGGTGGCTCGGCTGGAACAACACCACGACCCATCACGATCTGCATCACGAGGCCGGACGCTACAACTACGGCCTCTACTTCCGCTGGTGGGACAAGCTCATGGGCACCGAGCATCCCGACTACCGCCGCAAGTTCGAGGCGATCGTCACGCCGCAGATGGCTGCCACATCGCCGCTGGGCACAGGCCGCGCGATCACGGGCGCGCTCGCCGTACTCGTTCTCGCGGGCGGGCTGATCATCGCTGGCGAGCCGGTACGGGCAGACAATAGTCCAGCCGGCCGCTGGCTCACACCCGGCGCCGCCGCGATTGTCGAGCTGGCGCCGTGCAGTGCGACCATGAGTCTTTGCGGCACGGTTCGCTGGCTGTGGGATGGCATCGACGACAAAGGCCGGCCCCGCCTCGACACCCAGAACGCCGACGCGACCTTGCGCAAGCGTCCCCTGGTGGGACTGCCGATCCTATCCGGTCTGACCGCCACGTCGGACGGCAGCTGGACGGGACGCATCTACAATCCCGAGGACGGCCAGACCTATCGCGCCACCGTGCGGCGGCAGGGCGCCGACGCGCTGCTGATCGAGGGTTGCGTCCTGTTCATCTGCCAGAAGCAGGTGTGGCGGAAGGCGTCGGCGCTGGCGAAGGCGCTGCGATGACGGTGCCCACCGGCAGGCCCGCCGCCTTCCATTCCGGAAAGCCGTCCTCCAGCCGCCTGATGTCGTAGCCCCTGGCGCGCAACGCGGCGACGGCCTCGAACGACAGCACGCAGTAGGGGCCGCGGCAGTAGGCGACGATCTGGGTGTCCTTCGGCAGCTCAGCGAGACGCCACTCGAGATCGGCGAAGGGGATGTTGAGCGCACCCGGCAGATGGCCCAGCGCGAACTCGTCCTCGGGACGGACGTCGAGCAGCACCACGCTGCCGTCGTCCAGCCGTTCCAGCAGCACCTCGCGCGACACCGGCTCCAGCGAGTCGAGCCGATCGAAATAGGTCGAGACGATGCCGCGCACTTCGGCGCGGCTATGTTCGGCATAGCGCCTGAGCGCGCCCAGCAGCTCGATCACCGGCCCGTCGCCCAGCCGGTAGAGCATCCGCTTGCCGTCGCGGCGCGAGCGCACGAAGCCGGCGCGCCGCAGCACCTGTAGGTGTTGCGAGGCGTTGGCCAGCGAGAGGTCGGTGAGCTGGGCCAGACGCTCGACCGAGCGCTCGCCCTGCGCTGCATGTTCCAGCAATTCCAGGCGGTTTCCCTGGCCCAGCACGCGGGCCAGCTCGGCGAATTGCTCGAATATTTCGCTTTTGGGATTGGTCATTCAATCAATAACTTGACTGATTGAATGAATCGCGTCAAGTCACCAAACGTCATTGTGAGGTGCCCCTTTGGCCAGTCTCTCGCGGTTCGGCTCGATGCACCGGCAGGTCCTGCTGCTGGCGACCGCGCAGGCATTGTTCCAGACGACTTCGGTCCTGGTGATGACCGTCGGCGGCCTGGCCGGCGGCCTGATCGCGCCGTCGCCGCAGCTGGCGACCGCGCCGATCGCGGCGATGTTCCTCGGCACGGCGATCGCGACGTTTCCGGCGTCGCTCTGGATGGCGCGCGTCGGACGCCGCCGCGGCTTCGTCGCCGGCGCCTTGCTCGGCGCATCCGGCGGTGCCTGCGCCGCGCTCGGCCTGTGGCTCGGTTCGCTGGCCCTGCTCTCCTTCGGCACGTTTCTCGTCGGCGTCTATCAGGCGTTCGCGCAGTTCTACCGGTTCGCCGCCAGCGAAGTGGCTACCGATTCCTTTCGGGCGCGCGCGATCTCGCTCGTGCTGGCCGGCGGCATCGTGGCGGCGCTGGCCGGTCCGCTGCTCGGCCGGCTCGGCGGCCCGCTGCTCTCGCCCGAATATGTCGGCTCGTTCCTCCTGCTCGCGATCGTCTCCCTGGTCGCCGCCGGCCTGCTGCTCGGCCTGCGCATCCCGAGCCCGAAGGCGGAGACAGGCACCACCGCCGCGGGCCGGCCGTGGCGTGTCATCGTCGCGCAGCCGGCCTATCTCGTGGCGCTGTTCGGCGCGGCGACCGGCTACGGCGTCATGATCCTTGCCATGACGGCGACGCCGATCGCGATGCTGCATCACGACCATGGACTCGTCGCCGCGACGACGGTCATCCAGCTTCACGTGCTGGGCATGTTCCTGCCGTCCTTCTTCACCGGCTCGTTGATCGCACGCCTGGGCGTGCTGCGCGTCATGCTGGCTGGCATCGCGCTGCTTGCCGGACACGTTCTCATGACGCTGACGGGGACGGCGTTCGAATCGTTTGCCGGCGCGCTGGTGATGCTGGGCGTCGGCTGGAACTTCCTCTACATCGGCGGCACGACCCTGCTGACGACGACCTATGCCGCCGCAGAGAAGGGCCGCGCCCAGGCGACCAACGACATGAGCATCTTCGCCGTTGGTCTCGCCTCCTCGCTGGGCGCCGCAGCGCTCCTGCAGGCGTTCGGCTGGCAGATCCTCAATCTCCTCCTGCTGCCGTGGCTCGCCGTGGCGGCGCTGGCGCTGCTGTGGCTAGGCTTCCGGCAGCGGCGCATCGTCGCCGCAGCACTCGCCGACTGAGCCGCGCCGTGTCGAACGAACCCGTCATCCGCGTCGCCTTCTTCCTCGCCGTCTTCATGATCGTCGCGGCCTGGGAGGCGATGGCGCCGCGCCGCGAGCGGCAGCTCTCGCGCTGGGCGCGCTGGCCGGCCAACCTCGGCATCGTCGCCCTGAACACGGCGCTGGTGCGCCTGCTGCTGCCGACCACGGCCGTCGCCTTCGCGCTTCTGGGCGAGCAACGCGGCTGGGGGTTGATGAACAACCTCGACCTGCCGCACTGGCCGACCGTCGTCCTGGCCGTTCTCGCCCTCGATCTCGCGATCTACCTGCAGCACGTGCTGTTCCACGCCGTCCCGACGTTGTGGCGGCTGCATCGGATGCATCACGCCGACCTGGATATCGACGTCACCACCGGCGCCCGATTCCATCCGATCGAGATTGCGGCGTCGATGATCCTGAAACTGGCCGCTATCGCCGCCCTGGGCGCCCCGGCCGAGGCCGTGCTGGCCTTCGAGATCCTTCTCAACGCGACCGCCATGTTCAACCACGCCAACCTTCGCCTGCCGGCGGGCCTCGATCGCGTGCTGAGGTGGTTCGTCGTCACGCCCGACATGCACCGTGTCCACCATTCGATCGTACCGCGCGAAACCAACAGCAATTTCGGCTTCAGCATGCCGTGGTGGGACCGCCTGTTCGGCACCTATCGGGCGCAACCGGCGGCCGGGCACGACGCCATGACGATCGGCATCGAACAGTTCCGGCTACCGCGCGAGCAGCGGCTCGACCGCATGCTGACCCAGCCGTTCCGCAACGACGCGGCAGAAGCCGGCAAGGGAGTCCCGACATGAAGTCGCTCATTATTCTCAACGACCCGCCCTATGGGACGGAGCGCAGCTACAACGGACTTCGTCTCGCAATGGCCCTGCAGAAAAACGATGCGCAGGCCGAGGTCACGGTCTTCCTGATGGCCGACGCGGTGCTCTGCGCCAAGGCGGGGCAGAAGACACCGGACGGCTTCTACAACATCGAGCGCATGCTCCGACGCGTCGTCCTGGGCAAGGGCACGGTGCTACTCTGCGGCACCTGCATGGACGCGCGCGGCCTGGCGGAGGCCGAGATTGCTCCCGGCGCGCGCCGCAGCACCATGGACGAACTGGCGGCGGCGACGATCGGGGCCGACAAGCTTCTCGTGTTCTGAATGGTGCAGGAGCCCCGCCCGACGCCGACCCAGATCGGCCCTGCCGCCTACGATACCTGGCGTCGGACACCGCTCGGCGCCCTTACCGAACGGCTCGAGCACGGGCTGATTTTCGAGGCCGCCGGCCGCCTCGACGATCTGCACGTGCTCGACGTGGGCACGGGTGACGGAGCGTTCGCGGTGGAGGCAGCGCGGCGCGGCGCCGTGGTGACCGGCATCGATCCCGACCCCGCCATGCTCGCCGCCGCAGCCGCCCGGGCTCACGCGATGGACGTCGGTCTTCAGCTGGGCGACGGCCGCGCCGAGCAGCTGCCGTTTGCCGACGGCACTTTCGATCTGGTGTTCTCGGTCGCCGTGCTGTGCTTCGTTGCCGACGCCGCGGCGGCAATCCGCGAAATGGCCCGCGTGCTGCGGCCGGGCGGACGCCTGATCCTGGGCGAACTCAACCGCTGGAGTTCGTGGGCCGGCCTCCGCTACGTCAAGGGGCTGGCGGGAAGCCGTACATGGCGCAGCGCCCGTTTCCGGACGGCCGCACAACTGCGGCGCTCGATGGCCGCCGCCGGCCTCACGGTCATGTCGGTTGACGGGGCGGTCTTCTATCCGCAGTTCGCGGCCGCCGCGCGCCTCATGGCGCCGTGGGACCGCTGGCTGGGCCGACGCATGACGTTTGGAGCTGCGTTCGTGGTAATCAGCGCTCGAAAACCGAGTACCAGCTGTGGCGGGCCATCATCGATCCGAGGCGGGCCGGCGCGATGCTTCGGTGCTGCCATGGGCACTTGGCGCCGTCAGACGTTTACGCCCATCGACATCTCGAAGCGGCGCGTTGCCGCCGGTGCAATCGGCACCATGCCGGGCTTGCCGACCAGTTCGCCGTCGAAACCTTCGGGGCTAGCATAGCCCTGCCACGGCTCGATGCAGATGAAGCCCGCGCCGGGCTTGGTCCAGATGCCGAGATGGGGCATCTCCGGAAACGACACGCGAACGGCATCGCCATAGACAACGCTGCGGCTTTCGAGGCTATCGAAGACGATGGCGTCGTCCTCGAACAGGCCGTCGTGCAATGCCAGGCGACGACCGCGAACGGGAGTCGTATATCGTGCCGAACTCAGCAGGCCGTCGATGGGTCGCCGGATCGGCAGGGGTTCATCGCGTTCGAAGACGATCTCATGCGCCGCGCGCGGCTTGCCGTAGGGCAAGGGCCAACGCAGCGCCGGATGGAAGCCGAACGAGGCCGGCATGACGCCGTCGCCCTGGTTCGTCACCTCGGCCGTCATGCGCAGCGCCCCACCTTCGATCGTGTAGGTGACGTCGAGGCGGAACTCGAATGGATACTGTCGCCGTGTCGCCGCGCTCGCCTCCAGCCGCCACGTGCAGCGCGCAGCCCCGGACGCGACCAGGGCAAACGTCGAGGTGCGGGCAAAGCCGTGGCGGCCGATCCCGTATTCAGCGCCCGCGACCTTGATCCGGTTGCCCCTGACCTCGCCGACGATGGGGAACAGGAGCGGCGAACGGCCGGTCCAGAAGGCGGGATCGCCGTCCCACAAGAGGTCCAATCCGTCGTGATCCTGCAGACGTAGAAGCTCTGCACCCAGGGCAGAAACCTGGGCGCTGAGCGTGGAGTCCGAGATCGTGACGATGTCAGGCATGCAGCATCATGGGCGGCCAGGCTCGATCAGGGGGCCGGCGGCCGGGCCTCGATCAGGGCCAGCAGGCCCTTCACGATCTCGATCGGCGCCGGCGGGCAGCCGGGCACGTGCAGGTCGACCGGCAGGATGTCGGCCAGCGGTCCGACGACGGCCGAGGAACCCGCGAAGACGCCGCAATTGGCTGCGCAGTCGCCCAGCGCCACCACCCACTTGGGCTCGGGCGCCGCATTGTAGGTGCGCAGCAGCGCTTCGCGCATGTTCCAGGTGACGGGCCCGGTGACCAGCAGGACGTCGGCATGTCGCGGCGAGGCCACGAATTTGAGGCCGAAGCGCTCGACATCGTAGACCGGGTTGTTGAGAGCGTGGATCTCGAGCTCGCAGCCGTTGCACGAGCCGGCATCGATCTCGCGGATCGACAGCGAGCGGCCGAGCCGCTGGCGGGCGCGCTCGCCCAGCGCCCGCGTCACTTCCTCGAGCGCGGCCGTCCCCGCGACAGGCGGCGCGATCGTGGCCTTGCCCTTGAGCAGCGCGTCGATCAGGAACGATCTCATCGCGGTTGCCTCATAGATCGTGGCCCGAATAGGAGCAGTTGAACGACTTGTTGCAGAGCGGGAAGTCCGCAACGATGTTGCCCTCGACGGCGGCCTCCAGGAGCGGCCACTGGAACCAGCTCGCGTCGCGCGCGTGCACGTGGGCGAGCCGCCCGTCCGCCGCGATCCTCACACTCATGAACACGTCGCCGCGGAAAGCCTCGACCAGGGCCGCTCCCTCGCCAGCCGCCGGGGCCGGACCGTCATTTCTGATGTCGCCAGGCGCCAGGCGGTCGAGCATCAGGCCCACGATCTTGAGGCTTTCGACGATTTCGTCCATGCGCACCAGCAGGCGCGCATCGACGTCGCTGGTGGTCCGCGTCTTGAGGTCGAAGGGCAGCTGGTCGTAGGGCGCGTAGGGGAAGTTCTTGCGGGCGTCGAAGACGCGGCCCGACGCACGGCCGACGAAGCCGCCGGCGGCATACTGGCGCACGAGGGCGGGCGAGGCGATCCCGGTGGTGATCGTGCGATCCTGCAGCGACGGCATCGAATCGTAGACCCGCAGGACTTCCGCGCGGGTCTCCTCGAGCCGCGCCAGAAGCCCGCGAATCCGCCCGGCGCCGTCGGCGGTCAGGTCGGCCGCCACGCCGCCCGGCACGATGCGATCCATCATCAGGCGATGACCGAAGCAGGCGGCGACCACCGCCAGCACGTCCTCGCGCTGCAGGGTGCAGCGGGCGTTGATCGTCAGCACGCTGGCGTCGTTGCAGATCGCACCGACGTCGTTGATGTGATGCGCAAGCCGCTCCAGCTCGGCCATGATGCCGCGCAGCAGCGCGGCCCGCTGCGGTACGGTCCAGCCCAGCGCCGCCTCGACCGCGCGGGCGAATGCCCAGGCATAGGCGACCGTGCTGTCGCCGGAGATGCGGCCGACGATCGCGGCACCACGCGAAATGTCGGCGCCGGCGAGCAGGCCTTCGACGCCTTTGTGCACGTAGCCCAGCCGCTCCTCGAGCCGCACCACCGTCTCGCCGTTGGCGGTGAAGCGGAAATGGCCCGGTTCGATGATGCCGGCATGAACCGGTCCGACCGCGATCTGATGCAGCCCCTCGCCTTCGGCCGTCAGGAATTCGTAGCGCGCGTCGCTTTGCCGGCCGGGCCAGCGACCGTGGTCGAGCCAGGGTCGCGAATCGGGCAAACCTGCCGGGCGCACGCCGTAGAGGTCGCGCATTGCACGTTCCAGGCGCATCGCCGGCGCATGATGGGCGGCAACCGAGGGATAGGCTCCGGCCTCCGTCCTCAGGGAGACGATGGCGCGCAGGCCCTCGCAGCACAGGGCCATGCGCATCCAGCCCCCATCGAGCCCGCCATCGGCCCACAGCGCACTGAGATCGTGCGCCCCCGCGGCGCAGCCTTGCGCCAGTGCCGTCCAGACGTCGGCATCGACGTCCAGTCGCACGTAGCCGTCGGCACCGGCAGGGTGGCCGACGACGAGCTCGGCCAGGGAGCCCGCCGCGCTCATCCGAGCAGCTCCGCGGCCCGCTGGAACCAGGCGACCAGCACCGGCGGCAGGTAGATGCCCGCCGTGAGCACCAGGAGCAGGTGCAGCACCAGGGGCACCGACGAGGCATCGACGCGATGGGCCGGCCCCACCGGCTCGCCGAAAATCGTGTCCTGCAGGCGCATCAGCAGAGCGCCAAAGCCGATCAGCAGACCGAAGGCCGGCAACAGGGCGAGCCACGGTTCGCGCGCGAAAGTCGTGGTCAGGATCAGGAACTCGCTGGTGAACACCCCGAACGGCGGCAGGCCCGAGATGGCGAACACCGCCAGGGCGAATGCGACGGCGAGGCGCGGGTGGGTGACGCTCAGCCCCTTGATGTCGGCGATGCGCTGGGAGCCCTTGGCCTGCGCGATGTGGCCGACGGCGAAGAAGATGCCGGACTTGGTGAGGCTGTGCATCGTCATATGCAGCAGGCCCGCGAAGTTGGCGAGCGGCCCGCCCATGCCGAAGGCGAACACCATCAGGCCCATGTGCTCGATCGACGAATAGGCGAACAGCCGTTTGATGTCGCGCCGCTGGTACAGCATGAAGGCGGCGAAGATCAGGGACACCAGCCCCATCACGATCATGATCGGGCCCGGGTCGAGCGCCGCCGGCTGGCCGGCCACGACCATCTTGAACCTGAGCAGCGCATAGAGCGCCACGTTCAGCAGCAGGCCCGACAGCACGGCCGAAATCGGCGTCGGACCCTCGGCATGGGCGTCCGGCAGCCAGGCATGCAGTGGCGCCAACCCGACCTTGGTGCCGTAGCCGATCAGCAGGAAGATGAAGGCGAGGTCGAGGATCGCCGGATCCATGCGCGAGGCGGCCGCCTGCAGGAGATTCCAGGTCATTGCCGGCACGCCCTCGCCCAGCGCCGGCTGGCCCGCGAGATAGATCAGGATGGTGCCGAAGAAGGCGAGCGATATGCCGACGCTGGCCAGGATGAAGTATTTCCACGCCGCCTCGATCGCCTGTGGCGTGCGGTAGAGGCCGACCATCACCACGGTGATCAGCGTCGCCAGCTCGAGCCCGACCCACATCAGCCCGATATTGTTGGCGATCAGGGCGAGGTTCATCGAACCCATCATCGCCTGGAACATGGCGTGATAGAATCGCAGCAAAGTCGGCGTGAGTCGGCCGGTCTCGATCTCGTGCCCGATGTAGGAGGCACTGAACAAGGCGGTCGTGAAGCCGACCAGTGTGTTGATGGCGATGAAGACGATGTTGAATTCGTCGACGATGGCATAGTCGCTGACGACGCGCTCGCTCACCACCAGCCACAGGCCGGCGGCGAAGGTCAGCGCCGATGCCACCACGTTGGTGATCGCGCCCAGCCGATAGCCCGGGATCACCAGGAGCACGAGCGCGGCAACGTAGGGCGCGACGACGACGACCTGATAGGCATGGATCATCGGCGATCCCCGCGCATGCGGTCGAGCGCCTCGATGTCGATCGTATCGAAGCGCTCACGAATGCGAAACACGAAGACCGCGAACACGAACAGCGCGATCAGCACCGAGAAGGCGACGCTGACCTCGACGACGAGCGGCATGCCGCGGGCGCCGGTCGCGGCGAGGATCAGGCCGTTCTCCATCGACATGAAGCCGACGATCTGGGTGACCGCGTTGCGCCGCACGATCATCATCAGGAAGCCCATCAGGATGATGGAGAGTGCCAGCGCCAGCTCCTCGCGCGCGTGGCTCGCCGTGCCGTGCGTGACCTTGAAGAGCAGCGCCTGCGCGAGGCCCGTGAGGGCGAGGCCCACCATCAGCGCGACGCCGACGCCCACGACCTTCTCGACCTCGCGATGGATGCCGAGCCGGGCCACGGTGCGGTGGAGCGCCACGGGAATCACGATGCCTTTCAGCGTCAGGGCGATCAGCGCAGTGATGAACAGGTCCGGCCGATCCTGCGACCACGCCGCCCAGGCGACGGCGAGCGCCAGGGCGATCGACTGGGCGGCAAAGGTGTTGAGCACCGCGGCGACGCGCTGCTGGTAGAGCAGCGCGAAGCTGGTCACCAGCATGACGCCGGCGAGCAGATGGGAAATCTCGTAGGCGTGGTTCACTCGAGCGCCCCGCGCGTCAGGAACGCCAGCAGAATGGCGAGAAAGCCGAAGACGAAGGCGATGCCGACGAAATCGGGCAGGCGGAAGACGCGCATCTTGGCAATGCTGACCTCCCACACGCCGAGCAGCGCCGCGCCCGCCAGCAGCTTTGCACTCCAGGCCAGCAGCCCGATCGCCCAGCCGCCGACACCGGCGTTCGCCGGCGCCATGCCGAAGGGCGCGAACAGACAGATCAGCAGCGACAGGTAGAGCACCAGCTTGAGGTAGCTCGCCGCCTCGATCAGGGCGAGATGCCGGCCGGAGTATTCGAGAATCATGGCCTCGTGGACCATGGTGAGTTCCAGATGGGTGACCGGATTGTCGACCGGGATCCGCGCGTTCTCGGCAAGCGCCACGATGATCAACGCCACCAGCGACAAGGCCAGCGACACCCGTACGGCGAGCGGCTCGGCGATGAAGAAGTCGGCAACACCTGCCAGCCTCGTCGTGCCGGCGGCGATGGCGAGCGTGAGCACGATCAGCATCATCGCGGGCTCGGCCAGCGTGGCGATCATCATCTCGCGCGAGGAGCCGATGCCGCCGAAGCTGGTGCCGACGTCCATGCCGGCCAGCGCCAGCAGGGCGCGCGCCGCGCCCAGCAACGCAACCAGCGCCACGACATCGGCCGCCCAGTTGAACATCAGGCCCGACGCGAAGCTCGGCACCAGGGCCGCCGCCACCCAGGTGAGGGCGAAGATCAGGGAGGGCGCGGACCGGAACAGCCAGGACGCGTTCTCGGCGACCACCGATTCCTTGCGCAGGAGCTTGGCGAGGTCGCGGTAGCCCTGCAGCAGCGGTGCGCCCTGCCGGCGCATCAGCCGCGCCTTGACCCGGCGCACCACGCCGACGGCAAGCGGCGCGATCAGCAGCACCATGAACATCTGGGCGCCCTGCGCCAGGAACTGTACGACCAGGTCGCCGGTCATATCGTCACCACCGCGATCGACAGCAGGATGACGAGGGCCGCGAACATCAGCACGAGATAGCGCCGGATGGACAGGAACTGCAGCGCATTCAGGCGCTCCGAGAGCCGAACCACGGCGCGGCTCGGCGCCGCGTACAGGACGCGCCAGGCGTAGTCGATCAGGACGACCGAGAATTGCGCCGGACGCGCATCGCCGGGCGGCGGCATCACGACAGTTTCCCGGGCGGCGAAGACCACCGCGCCGTAGACGCGGCGTAACGGCTGGGCAAAGCTCGAGGCGGTGTACTGGGTCGCCGGCGACGGATCGGGAAAGCCGCAGTCCCATGCCGGTCCAAGGCGGGTGCGACGCGCCGACAGGCGGTGGACGACGAGCAGGGTCGTGAGCGAGGCGATCGCGACAAAGAAAGCGATGACCGGGGCATCGTAGATGCTGCGTTCCGGATCGAAAGCGATCAACGAGAACGCCGTGGGACCACTGCCCGAATTCGGCAACACGCTGCCGACGAGATCACGCAGGACCGGCGCGATCATCGCGGCAAGCACGCTACCGAACAGGCCGCCCGCGATGCACAGAAGCGCCAGCCCACCCATGGCGATCTGCTGCACCATCGGGACCTCATGCGCTCGCGCGGCCTCGATGCTGCGGGGCCGGCCGAGAAACGCGATGCCGTAGACACGCACGAAGCAGGCCGCCGCCAGCGCCGCCGCCAGCGCCAGCATGGCGCCGATCGCCGGCGAGGCAAAGTGCAGCGCCGCCTGCGGCAGGGCGGGCGCTGCGATCACTGCCTGGAACAGCAGCCATTCCGACACGAAGCCATTGAGTGGCGGCAGCGCCGAGATGGCGAGCGCCCCCACGAGGAAGAACGCGGCCGTCCGCGGCATGCGGTGGATGAGCCCGCCCAACCCCTCGAGATCGCGCCGGCCGGTGGCGTGCAGGACGGCACCGGCGCCCAGGAACAGCAACGACTTGAACCACGAGTGATTGAGCACGTGTAGCAGCGCCGCCGCCATCGCCACCGCCGCCGCGCCTTCCTGGCCGTTGGCGCGAAAGGCGAGGGCGAGGCCCAGCGCCACGAAGATCACGCCGACGTTCTCGATCGTCGAATAGGCGAGCACGCGCTTGAGATCGCGGTCGAATACGGCGTAGAGCAGCCCCAGCACCGCCGTCACCGCCCCGAGCACGATCGGTGGCAGCGCCCACCACCATGCCGGCGGACCGAGCAGGTCGAAGGCGATGCGCACGAAGCCGTAGATGGCGACCTTGGTCATCACGCCGCTCATCAGCGCCGACACGTGGCTGGGCGCCGCCGGGTGGGCGAGCGGCAGCCAGGCATGAAGGGGGATGAGTCCGCCCTTGGACCCGCAGCCGACCAGGGCGGCCGCCAGCACCAAGGCGGCCACCAGCGGTCCGGGCGGATGGGCGCGGATCGTGTCGAACCCGTAGCCACCCGCCGGACCGGCGAGTCCGCCGAAGGAGAACAGCAGTGCCGACGTGCCGATGGCTGCCATGATCAGGTAGAGGTAACCCGCTCGCCGACTTTCCGGATCGGTATGACGGGCCACGACCAGCGCCCAGGACGCCAGCGACATCAATTCCCACGAGAACAGGAAAGCGTAGGCGTCATCGGCGATCAGAACGAGATTCATCGTGGCGGCAAAGAGCGGGAATAGGGGCTCGACCCGCGGTGTCAGCTCCTTGGCGCGGTCGAAGCCCATCCCGTAAACACTGGCGGCCAGCACGCCGCCGTTGATCACGATGCCAAAGAACGCCGACAGAGCGTCCAGACGCAGATGAAGGCCGATGTCCGGCAGGCCGATCGGCAGCCACACCGTCAATTCGCCGCCGCCCAGCAGCACCCGGAGATCGACAATGCCCAGCGCCATGGCCGCCAGCGCAGTGAGCGGATAAACGAACGCCAGCGCCGGACCGCGGACCAGCGTCGCGACAGCCGCGGCGACAGCCAATGCCCCTAACGCGGCACCTGACACGTACAGTTCCGGCACGGCTGCCTCGGTACCCCATTGTAGAATTGCAATACTACTAGATTTTTGTGTCCAATCTAGCGCCGTAACGTCTCAGGGGCCGGCGATCGCCGGCCCCTGCTCCTTTTCACTTTCTGGCCCGACCTGCCGTTCCCATGCATAGTCCTTACCAAGGGCCGATGGCAGTAGCCAGCAAACGAGGCCTCCGGAGGAAAATCGATGCAACGCAGAACTCTGGTTCGCGGCCTCGCCGCTGCGGTCGTCGCCGCCCCGTTCGTCAGCACGGCCGGCGCCCAGGCACCAATCACGCTCAACGGTGCCGTTCAATTCAACGATGACCACGCCTTCAACAAGGCGCTGCTCAAATTCGAAGAACTGGTGAAGAAGTACTACGGCAAGCCGATCAATTTCGTCCTGCACCGCAATTCGGCGCTCGGCCTCGAGAAGCAGTATTTCGAGTACATGGCGCAGGGCAAGGCTGTCGACTACGGCATCGTCTCGCCGGCCCACATGTCGACCTTCTCCAAGGCAGCACCCTTCATCGACGCGCCGTTCCTGTTCCGCGACCTCGCGCACTGGAACAAGGTGCTCGATGCCGACCTCCTGAAACCGGTGGCCGACGAGATCGCTACCAAGGCCGACGTCATGCTGATCGGCTACGCCGGCGGCGGCACACGCAACATCTTCGTCAACAAGCCGGTGTCGAGCCTGGCCGAGATCAAGGGCCTCAAGGTCCGCGTCCAGGGCGCGCCGATCTGGTCCAAGACGTTCCAGGCGGCCGGCATGTCGCCGACCGTGATCGCCTACAGCGAGGTCTACAACGCCATCCAGAACAACGTCATTTCCGCCGGCGAGAACGAGGCGGCCGGCGTCGAAGCGATGAAGTTCTACGAGGTGGCGCCAAACCTCACGATGACCGAGCACGCCATCACGATCCGGCCGATCTGCTTCTCGGGCAAGACCTTCAAGAACCTCCCGAAGGACCTGCAGGCTGCGATCATCAAGGCGGGTAAGGAAGCCGGTGCCTACGGCCGCCAGATCGAAAGCTCCGAGGATGAGCAGAAGCTCGTTGCGCTGGAGAAGGCCGGCAAACTGAAGCGCATCCCGTTCAAGGATCGCGCCGAGATGAAGAAGATGGTCGATCCGGTGATGGCGGCCTACGCCAAGGAAATCGGCGCCGACGCCATCTTCGCCAAGATCGCGGCAACGAACTGACCTCGGCTTGTACTTTCCGCGCGGCGGGGCCCAGTCCCGCCGCGCTTGGTTCCCCAACAACAGCATCCCGGCATAGATGTCGATCTCCCAAAGCCCGCCGCGCGCCCTGTGGCGGCGGCTGACCGCCGCCTACGCCGGTCTTCTTTCGATCCTGCTGGCTGTCTCCGTTGGAATCCTGGTGATTCCCGTCGCCATGCAGATCTTCTCGCGCTTCACCTCGCTGATCCCGCACTACATCTGGACCGAGGAGATGGCGCGCTTCCTGTTCATCTGGACGATCATGATCGGCGCCATGATCGGCGTCAGGGAGTCGACGCACTTCGAGGTCGACGTCTGGCCGCGAACCGGCCCACGCGTGGCCGCCCTGGCCCGCCTGCTCGGGCGCCTCGGCATTCTCGCGCTCGCGCTTGTCTTCGTCTTTGCCGGAATCAAGTTCACCCAGTTCGCGCTCAATCGCATTTCGGAGCTTGCCGAGCTGCCGCTGTGGCTGATCCATGTCGCGTGGCCGGTCACCGGGGTCACCTGGCTCATCTTCCTCGGCGAGCAGGTCTACGACGACCTGCGGGCGATCGGCGGGAGTGCGTCATGACGGGAACCGTCCTTTCGCCGGGCACGGCCGCCCTCATCCTGTTCGGCCTGTTCTTTCTCCTGATGTTCCTGCGGGTGCCGGTGGCGTTCGCGCTGGGCCTCGCCTGCCTGCCGATCCTGGCCATCGAGCCGCGCCTCGACACCGTGTCGCTCACGCAGGAGACATTCAACGCCTACAACTCGTTCATCCTGCTCGCGGTCCCCTTCTTCCTTCTGACCGCCAATCTCATGAACGTGGGCGGCATCACCGACCGCCTGATGACGCTCGCCCGCACCATGGTGGGCCATTTCCCCGGCGGGCTGGCGCAAATCAACGTCGTGCTGTCGATCTTCTTCGCCGGGATTTCCGGCTCCTCGACGGCCGATGCCGCCAGCCAGAGCAAGATCTTCATCGAGGCCCAGACCAAGGAGGGCTACGACCTTTCCTTCTCGGTGGCGATCACCGCGGTCTCGGCGGTGCTTGCCGTGATCGTGCCGCCCTCGATCCTGATGATCGTGTGGGGCGGCATCCTGACGACCTCGATCGGCGCGCTGTTCCTGGCAGGCATCATCCCGGGCCTCCTGATCGGGCTCTCCCAGATGGCCACGGTCCATGTCTATTCCG
>MEMN01000152.1:27383-28424 GCA_001767945.1 Alphaproteobacteria bacterium RIFCSPHIGHO2_12_FULL_66_14
CCAGTTCGCCTGCGCCGCGGCCAAGGCGTTCCTGGCGCTGCTGACGCCGGGCATCATCATCGGCGGCAAAATCTTCGGCTGGTTCACGGCCACCGAATCGGCTGCGATCGCCGTTCTCTACGCCGCCACCTTGTCGTTGATCGTCTACCGCGAGATGGACGCCAAGGGCCTTTTCAACGCCCTGCTCGACACCGGCAAGCTGGCCGGCATCGCCCTGTTCTGCGTCGGTACCGCGAGCTGCTTCGGCTGGCTGCTGGCCTACTACAAGATCCCGCAGGCGATCCTGGCGGACGTCAGTTCCTGGGGCATGGGCTTCTATGCCACCGGGTTCTTCATCGCCTGCGTGTTCCTCGTGGTCGGCTGCTTCCTCGACGCCATCCCGGCCATCATCATCTGCGGACCGATCCTCGAACCGCTGGCCAAGGGCGTGCACATGGATCCCGTGCACTTCGCCATGGTCGGCATCGTCTCGCTCGCGTTCGGCCTGGTGACCCCGCCCTACGGGCTTTGTCTCATGATCGCCTGCTCGATCGCCGGCATGCGAATGCGCGATGCGATCAAGGACACCTTGATCATGCTGATTCCCATGCTGTTGGTACTGGTGCTGGTGATCGTGTGGCCCGCGGTTTCGCTCACGCTGCCGAGCTTCATCTCGCCCGAGTTCCTAAGATAGCGTTCAGAATCCACCAGCCTGCGAGCGCTCGCCCTGCCGCTTGCGGATGGCGTGGAAGCCCTCGACGGTGCGTCCGATGATGTCGGCCACGGGCAGCACCTCGTGGATCAAGCCCACGGTCTGGCCGGCCAGCGCCAGCGAAGCCTCCATGTCGCCGCCGAAATAGACGTCGCGGACGTTGCCGAACAGGGACCGGTCGAACGAGCCGGCACGATCGATCTCTTTGGCGCGCTCGGTCTTGAGCGCCCGCACGCAGGGGCTGGACTTGCGGTTGAGCATCACCGTGCCGGTGTCGTCGGCATCGACGATCGCCTGCTTGTAGTTCCGATGCACCGGGCTCTCGGCGGCGCTGACGAAGCGGGTTCCCA
>MEMN01000153.1:0-1115 GCA_001767945.1 Alphaproteobacteria bacterium RIFCSPHIGHO2_12_FULL_66_14
CGGGGATGACGGTGAACTCGATGGCGTCGAGATAGGGCCGCCCCTTCTTCCAATAGTCCTGGTTCTTCACCAGCTTGATGCCCTCGTTCATCTTGAACTCGGCGAGCTTGAAGGGGCCGGTGCCGATCGGCCGCCGGCGCATCTCCGCCGTCGGCACATGGCAGGGGTAAATCGGCGAGTAGCCGGACGCCAGCAGCGCCAGCAGCGCGGGCTGCGGGTTCTTGAGATGGATGGTGGCGTCGAAATCGCCGTCGGCCGTTGCCTTCTCGACATTGCTGTACCAGGCCTTGCGCGGGTTGCGCCGGAGCTTGCCACTGCCGAGCAGCAGGTCGAACGTGCACTGCACGTCCTTGGCCGTGAAGGGTTTGCCATCGTGCCACTTGACGCCCTGGCGCAGCTTGAAGGCGAGCTTCCTGCCGTCGGCACTCCACGACCAGCTGGTGGCAAGATCCGGCACGATCGATTCGAAGCTGTTCTTGGCGACGTGCTGATCGAACATCACGAGATTGTTGTAGACCGACATGAACGGCACGGCGGTCGACACGGTCGCCTCCTCGTGGATCGAGGCGCTGGGCGGCGTATCCATGTGCTGGATCTTGAGAACGCCGCCGGCCTTTTGCGCCCAGCCGGTGCCCGCCATCCCAACTGTCAGTGCCACCACGCTTACAAACGCAAAACACGCCAAAGCAAAGCAATCGGTTCGGCTTCTCATGGTGTGTCCTCCCAGTGACGTGTGACCGTAACGGGCGGCGCGCTGTCCGGTTCTGCTGCGGCTTGCGGCGCGCGGCCCAGGCCTTTGTGCTCGGTCTCTCCTCTCTTGAAAGCAGGGAAACCTAGCGCCCTTCCGCCGGCGTTGCCAGCCGCCTCCGGAAGGGCACGTCGGCGCGATTGAAGAGCAGCGGGCGACGGGGTAAGCACGCGGGCCGCACGGCGTCGACGATCACGAGTAAGAGTTCTTCATGAAGCGCAAGACCAGCAGGGCGTTCGTCTATCTCGGCCGCTCCGGCGTCCACGGCATCGGCTGCTTCGCCGACATGGACATCAAGAAGGGCGAGATCGTCCGAATCTGGGACGGCGAGGATAGCCGCTGGGTCTCGACCCGGCAGGTCAACGCC
>MEMN01000153.1:1267-5191 GCA_001767945.1 Alphaproteobacteria bacterium RIFCSPHIGHO2_12_FULL_66_14
CGCCGTGCGGAATATTCCGGCGGGAGAGGAGCTGACGATCGACTACCGCCGCATGGACGACAAGCACGACAACCTCCAGCGCGACGTTCGTGTTCCGCCGACGGTCGGCCGCAAGCAGCCGTGCGCCCGGGCGACGCGCCGAAAGCGACCGGCCCGATAGTGCTTTGGCCTAGAGCCGATCGATCGCGCGCTGGAGCTTGTCGCGGACCTGGCCGGCGGCTTCCTTGAGGCGCGGATTGTCGACCGCCATCATCGAGGCCACGGGATCGATCGCCGCGACCTCGACCTTGCCGTCCGCCGCTTCCTGCACCACGACGTTGCACGGCAGCATGGTGCCGATGTTGCCCTCGAGCTGCAGCGCCTCGTGGGCGAGCTTGGGGTTGCACGCGCCCAGGATCCGGTAGCGGCGGAAGTCGACGCCGATCTTCTTCTTCAGCGTGTCCTTGACGTCGATCTCGGTGAGCACGCCGAAGCCCTCTTCCTTGAGGGCCTCCGTCGTGCGCCGGACCGCCTCGTCGAAGCCCGGCGCGAGGGTCTTGCTCATGTAGTAGGTCATGTCGTGTTTCCTTTCAGGCCGCCTGCTCGGGCGGCGGGATTTCGGGCTTTTCGGGGCGCAGCCGGTTGATGCCCAGCAGCTTCATGGCGAGGCGCTCATAGCCCGGCTCGCTGGCGCCGGTGCGGACCTTGCGCAGGAAGTATTTCTCGAAGCCGACCTTGGCCGCGTGCACCCAGTAGCCGCGGCTCGACCAGTTGACGTTGCGCGGCGGGATCTGGGGCAGCGCCACGAAGGCCACGCCGTCGTTGCCGAAGTCGGCGAGGCAGACGGCGTTCCAGGTCGGCTCGCGCGCCGGCGGCCGGCCGGCGATCAGGGCCGAGATGTTCTCGGCGACGGCCGCCACCATCGATTCGATCATGTAACCGGTCTTGGGAACGCCCACCGGCACCGGCGTCTGCTCGTAGGGCGGGATGGCGATGCAGACGCCGACGGCGAAGACGTTGCCGTAGGTCGGGTTGCGCTGGTGCTTGTCGACCACCACGAAGCCGCGCGGATTGGCGAGCCCCGGCAGGCCCTTGCCGTCATCGCCCATCAGGCAGGGAACACCGCGGAACGCCGGGATCAGCATGGCGAGCTTGGCCGGGAAGCGATGCTGCGGGCCGGGCTTGCCGTCGGCCACGATCTCCGTGCACTCGACTGCATCCGGCGCCACCCGGTCGACCCGGGCACTGGTCACCCACTTGATGTCGTGATCGCGCAGTACCGACTCGAGCAGGCCCTTGGTGTCGCCGACACCGCCCAACCCGAGATGACCGACATAGGGTTCCGAGGTAACGAAGGTGATCGGCACGCGGTCGCGGATTTTGCGGCGGCGCAGGTCGGTGCTCATCATCAGCGCGAACTCGTAGGCCGGGCCGAAGCAGGACGCGCCCTGCACCGCGCCGACCACGATCGGGCCGGGATCCTGGCAGAAGCGCTCCCACCGGTCCGCTGCCTTGCCGGCATGATCGACGTGGCAGATCGAAAGGCTGTTGGCATCGGGGCCGAGGCCGGGGATCTCGTCGAAGGCGAGCGCCGGCCCGGTCGCGATCACCAGGTAATCGTAGGAAAGCCGGCGGCCATCGTTGAGCTCGAGGACGTTCTCGGCCGGAAGCACGCGCTTCGCGCCGGTGGCGTCGAAGCCGATACCCAGCTTCGCCAGCACCTCGGGCAGATGGACCTTGATGTCCTCGGGCTTGCGCCAGCGCAGCGCGACCCAGGGGTTCGATGGCACGAAGTGGAACCATTCGGACTCGGAAACGACGACGATGTCCACCTGACGACCGACGGCTGTCCGCAACTCGTAGGCCATCGAGATTCCGCCGATTCCGGCACCGAGGACGACGATCTTCGGCATGGCATCCTCCGATCTTCAAAAAGTAAACATTCCACGTTCACGAACGCCGGGCCTTGAGATGCATCAAGGAGCCCGTGCGGTCCGCGGTCATGCTGTTCTGATGATGCGGACCCAACCAATCGACGACTCAGGAGAAGGCGGTACCCGCCTTGCAGCCGAGGCGCTTGAAGACCATCGCCGCCGGACAGAATCCGGTGAACGAGGCCTGCACCAGATTGAGCCCGACGAAGGCGGTGAACAGCAGCCAGTAGGGGCTGTGGAGCTGGCTCAGCACCAGGCTGGCCAGGATCATGACGCCTGCGAAGGCCATCACGGCGCGGTCGATCGACATGGTTCTCTCCTCTTCACGTCACCGGCGACGCGCCGGCCGACAATAGACATCGTGCAGAACGCCAATGATCCTGCTCACACCGGCATCGGCCAGCGAGTAGTGGATCGTCTGCGACTCCCGGCGGGTCTTCACCAGTCTGGCCTCGCGCAGCTTGGCGAGATGCTGCGACAGCGCCGACTGGCTGAGGTCCGCGACGGCCTCGAGTTCGCCGACCGAGCGTTCACCCTTCACGAGTTCGCACAGGATGATCAGACGCCGGTCGTTGGCGATCGACTTCAGGAAGGAAGCCGCTTCGCCGGACCGGGATCGAAGTTCATCTACATTCATACTTGCTAATTTAGTAATCGCTAATATATCTGTCAAGCTCGCGACACAGGGGCCCGCCACCCGAGGGAACACGGAATGATTCGCAATGCCGCCGCCGCCCTGCTTCTGATGGCCGGCGTCCTCCAGCCCGCCGCCGCCCAGCAGGCGGTCACCCGCCAGCAGGTCGACGACCGCAAGGCCGTCATCGCCACGGTCGAGCCGGTGCGCGAGCTGCCGGCCCGCGCCCGGATCGGCGGCACCATCGTGGCGCTCAGTGTGCGCGAGGGCGATCAGGTCGCCGCCGGCGACCGCATCGCCCTGGTAGTCGATCCCAAGCTCGCGCTGCAGATCCAGGCGCTCGAGTCGCGCATCCAGGCGCAGAATGCCGCGCGCGAGCAGGCCCAGATCGACTTCAATCGCATGCAGCAGCTCCGCGGGTCGGGCACCGTTTCCCAGGCACAGCTCGATCAGGTGCGTACCCGCCTTGACGTCGCCGTACGAACTTTCGAGGCCCTGCGTTCCGACCGCGAGGTCGTCGAGCAGCAATCGACGGAGGGCGCCGTGCTGGCGCCAGCGGCGGGTCGTGTCCTCAAGGTCCCCGTGTCGGTCGGCAGCGTCGTGCTGGCCGGGGAGACGATCGCCACCCTAGCCACCGACAATTACATCCTGCGCCTGCAGCTTCCCGAGCGGCACGCGCGCTTCATGAAGGCGGGCGACACGATCCTGGTGGGGGCCCGCGGCCTGCAGCCGCAGGACCAGGAGACGCTGCGGCAGGGCCGCGTGCGGCTTGTCTACCCGCAGATCGATCAGGGCCGGGTGATCGCCGACGCCGAGGTCGACGGGCTGGGTGATTTCTTCGTCGGCGAACGGACTCGGGTCTATGTCGCCACCGGCAAGCGCGACGCGCTGGTCGTCCCGGCCGACGTCGTCTACCGGCGCTACGGCGTCAGCTACGTGAAACTGAAGGACGGCACCGAGGTCGTGGTCCAGCCCGGTCTGCCGGTCGACGGCGGCGTCGAGGTGCTGTCGGGCCTCAATGAGGGCGACGTGGTGGTCCGGCCATGAAGCTCGGCATTTCCGGCGCGCTGACCAAAGCCTCGATCTCCTCGCCGCTGACGCCGCTCTTCCTGGTGGCGGCGGTGCTCGTGGGGGCGCTGGCATTGCTTTCGCTGCCGCGCGAGGAGGAACCGCAGATCAGCGTGCCGATGGTCGACATCCTGGTGACTGCCAACGGCTACAAGGCCGGCGACGCCATTGAACTGATCACCAAGCCGCTGGAAGACATCGTCAAGGCGATCAACGGCGTCGAGCACGTCTACTCCTTCACCCAGGACGATGCGGTGCTGGTGACCGCGCGCTTCTTCGTGGGCACGTCGGAGGACGCCGCCCTGCTGC
>MEMN01000153.1:5221-22853 GCA_001767945.1 Alphaproteobacteria bacterium RIFCSPHIGHO2_12_FULL_66_14
CCCGCCGCCGCGGCGCGGTGGACCGACAACGGCCTCTATCAGATCGCCGACGAACTGCGGCACGAACTGGTCAAGGTCGACAATGTCGGGTTGAGCTACATCGTCGGCGGCAGCGCCAACCAGATCCGCGTCGAGCCCGACCCGGAGCGGCTGGCCCTCTACGGCATCACCCTCAACCAGTTCGTCGACAAGCTGGCCAATGCCAATCGCTCCTTCGTGGTCGGCGCCTTCCGCCAGCTCAACCGCAGCGTTCCGGTGGTGGTCGGCCAGACCCTGCAGGGCGTGCCCGACGTCGGCCTCCTGCTCCTCACTTCGCGCGATGGCCGCCCGGTCTACGTCAAGGATGTCGCCACCATCGTGGTCGGCGCGGCCGAGCCCGGCCACCGCACCTGGACGCTGGCCCGCGGCGCCTCCGGCGAACTGGAGCCCCGGCCGATGGTGACGCTGGCCTTCGCCAAGCGTAGCGGCGCCAACGCCGTGATCGTCGCCGACGAGATCCTGGCGCGGCTGAAGACAGTGCAGGGCGCCCTGGTGCCCGACGACGTCACCGTGACCGTCAGCCGGAACTACGGCGAGACCGCCACCGAAAAGGCCGACGAACTGCTGTTTCACCTCGCCCTCGCCACCGTGTCGATCGTGCTGCTGATCGCCCTCACCGTCGGCTGGCGCGAGGGTGTCGTGGTGCTGGTGGTGATCCCGACCACGATCCTGCTCACTCTCTTCGCCTCGTGGCTGATGGGCTACACCATCAACCGCGTCAGCCTGTTCGCCCTGATCTTCTCGATCGGCATCCTGGTCGACGACGCCATCGTCGTGGTCGAGAACATCGTGCGCCACTGGCAGGCACGCGGCGGCGCCGATCTCAAGACCACCGCGATCGAGGCCGTGGCCGAGGTCGGCAACCCCACCATCGTCGCCACGCTCACCATCATCGTGGCGCTGCTGCCCATGATGTTCGTGAGCGGCCTGATGGGGCCCTACATGAGCCCGATCCCGGCCAACGCCTCGATGGCAATGATCTTCTCGTTCTTCGTCGCCGTCGTGATCACGCCCTGGCTGCTCTACCGCGTCGCCGGCCGCCATTTCGCCAAGGCCCCACCGGCCGCAGCGGGAGCCGGCCACGGCGACGGCGGACGCCTCGGCCGACTCTATCTCAGGGTCGCTCGCCCGCTGCTCACGGGCCGCCGGCGTGCCGGCCGCTTCCTGCTGGGCGTCGGCGTCGCGACGCTGGCAGTCTGTGTCCTGTTCTTCACCCGCGACGTCGCGGTGAAGCTGCTGCCGTTCGACAACAAGTCCGAGCTCCAGGTCGTCGTCGATCTGCCGCAGGGCACGACACTCGAGGAGACCGACCGTTTCCTGATGGCGGCGGCCGGGAGGCTCAAGGACCTGCCCGAGATGACCTCGATCCAGGTCCATGCCGGCACGGCGGCGCCGTTCAACTTCAACGGCCTGGTCCGCCATTCCTATCTCAGGGTCTCGCCGCAGCAGGGCGACCTCCAGATCAACCTCCGCCCCAAGGGCGAGCGCAGCCGCGCCAGCCATGCCATCGCCCTCGACGTGCGCCAGCGCCTGCAGGGGCTCGAGCGCCCCGCCGGCAGCGTGGTGAAGGTGGTCGAAGTGCCGCCGGGACCACCGGTGCTCGCCACCCTGCTGGCCGAAATCTACGGCCCTGACGAGAAGACGCGCCGCGAGACGGCGATGAAGGTGCGCGAGGCCTTCGAGAAGGTGCCGTTCGTGGTCGACCTCGACGATACCTTCCGCCCGCCGGGCGAGCGCCTGCGCTTCTCGATCAACCAGGAGAACCTCGAATTCTATGGCGTCGAGGAGCAGGCGGTGTACGACACCATTGCCGCCATCATCGGCGGCGTGAAGGTCGGCTACTCCCAGCGCAGCCACAACGCCAAGCCGATCGAGATCGTGGTCAAGCTGCCGCGCAGCGCCGAATGGCTGGGCGAGCGCATCCTGTCGACGCCGCTGCCGGCCGGCGGCACGCGACGCCAGGGCGCCAACGTCGAGCTGGGCGACGTCGTCACGGTCAAGCGCGAGCCCGCCTCCTACACCCTGTTCCGGCGCGACGGCCGCTTTGCCGAGATGGTGCAGGCGGAGGTTGCGGGTCGGTTCGAGGCGCCGATCTACGGCATGCTGGCGGTCGAGGGCGAGATCGCCAAGCTCGACTGGGGCAAGGCCGGACCGCCCAAAATCCTCTATCACGGCCAGCCGGCCGATGAATCCAAGCCAGCGTTGCTGTGGGACGGCGAGTGGGAGGTGACGTACGTCACATTCCGCGACATGGGCGCCGCCTTCGGCGTGGCGATCCTCGGCATCTACCTGCTGGTCGTCGCCCAGTTCGGCTCCTACCGCCTGCCGCTGGTGATCCTGACCCCGGTGCCGCTCACCCTGATCGGCATCGTGCTCGGTCACTGGATGTTCGGGGCGCCGTTCACGGCCACGTCGATGATCGGCTTCATCGCGCTTGCCGGCATCATCGTGCGCAACTCGATCCTGCTGGTCGACTTCATCCAGCACCGCCGCGCCGAGGGCGCCGCGTTGCGCGATGCGCTGCTCGAAGCGGGCGCCATCCGCTTCAAGCCGATCTTCCTGACCGCTGCCGCGGCCATGATCGGCGCCGCCTTCATCCTCACCGACCCGATCTTCCAGGGGTTGGCGATCTCGATGGTGTTCGGGCTGGCGTCCTCGACGGCGCTCACGGTGCTGGTGATCCCGGCGATCTACGTCTGGCTGCGCGACGACGGCCAGCCGGCACATGCATCATCCTAGGAGGGTTGCGATGACTGATCCCCTGATTGTGGCCTGCCCGTCCTGCAACACGCTGAACCGTGCCCCGCGCGACAAGCTCGCGGCCGGGCCCGGCGGCAAGTGCGGCAACTGCGGCGCGCCGCTGTTCGACGGCCATCCCGTCGCGCTCGGCGCTGCCGGCTTCGGGCCGCATGCCATCAAGAGCGACATTCCGCTGCTGGTCGATTTCTGGGCGCCATGGTGTGGCCCGTGCAAGGCGATGGCGCCTCAGTTCGAGAAGGCGGCTGGCCGTCTCGAGCCCGCCGTGCGCCTGGCCAAGGTCAACACCGACGAGGAGCAGGAGTTGGCCGGTCGCTTCGCCATCCGCGGCATTCCGACCATGATCCTCTTCCGGCACGGGAGGGAAATCGCCCGGCAGTCCGGCGTCATGGACGCCAACGCCATCGAGAGCTGGGTCGGGCGCACTCTGGGCGGATGAGATCCGCTGTCCCGGTTCGACAGTCGGCGATGGCCTTCTTCTTCGCGCTCCGGGGACCGGCCTATTTCTCCCCCAGCCAGACCGGCCATAGGCCGCGCTTGGCCTTGCGCGCTTCGGCCTCCGCGCCGGCATAGCGCTGGCCGGCGCGCTGTTCCCACGGCAACCCCTCCTCGAGGTGGAAGCCGTAGGCCAGGCCGCTCGCGAGCATGTAGCCGCCGAGATCGAGCGGCGCCGGTGCGGCATCAACCGTGCACTGTGCCACGACGCGGCACTCGCGGTTCCAACGCGCCACCCGGCACTTCACCTTGTGCCCGCCCTTGTCGAGCACGTCCTCGAGAGCGGCGCGGGCCCGCATGCCGGCGACCGTCTCCTCGCCGTTCGGCTTGCCGCGCAATTCGGCCGCCTGCACGCCCCATAGCCTGAGCTGCGGCTTGAGGCCGGTGCCGCCCAGGGTATTGCCGTCGATGGCATAGGCCTCGCCGGTCCAGTCCTTGGGCAGTGCGCCCATCGTCGCCGCGCAATCGGGTGGCTTTTCAGCCTCCGGAGGGCGGCGCTGCTGGGCCTGGGCGGTGCCGGCCACAGCCAGCAGGAGCAGGGCGAGGAGCAGGGCTTTCATCGGCGAAGGCTGTCGCGAGATCATTCCTGGGGCAAGGCCGGCAAGCGTGCTCGCCGACATCGAGTTGATGCCGGGTTGGCGCTGAAATTGCGCGATTCCGCCGCGACCCCACGCCGCAAGGGGAATCCCCAGCGCTCTCATTGACCAAGGTCGCACCAACCGCGCAAATTTTACTTGCAAGCCATTCTCTTTGCGACTCTCTCTCAAGGGCTTCTGCCAATGGTCCGCTCGATCTGGCTGGTGTTGATGGCGGTCGTGGTGGCGGCCTCGGGCGGGCAGCCGGTTTTCGCCGGCGAAGATGACATTGTGCTGCCGGCCGAGCTGCAGCGACTGGTGGTCTTCGAACCCGATCCTGGTCGATTGATTTATCACGCCGGCACCGACCACCGTACGCTCATGTACGTCCGGACCAGCACCCGGTCCGCAGGCGGCGGCTGCCCGGATCGCTCCGCCGAGATCTGGGGAGTGTCGATTGCCGACTACGGCGCGGACATCGCCGGCGCCGGCCGTGCCTATGCGCAATTTCGCGACGCTTGGCAGTCACTTCCGGGCATCACGGCGCAGGCGGCGTTCGAAGCCGCCGACGAGGGCATCGTCTTCGAGATCGACGCCCGCGAGACGGCCGCCGCGACGGCCTGCGGTAGGCACGGCCGCGACACGCTCTTCCGGATCGGCGGCAGGGTCGTCTTCACGTCCGAGGAGTGCTGGAACGAGGTGCCTCTCGCGCCGGCGCATCTGGCGCAAAATCTCAGTGCCCGGCTCGGTTGGCGTCAGTAGAGGGTCGGGCCTGGCCCTGCCGTTCGCGCTGCACCAGCGCGTGAGGCGCCTGAACTGGAAGTTGTGGTGGCTAGGCCGGGTGTGGCGTGGCCGGCAGCATCCGGTCGATCGCGGTTCGCCAGACGGCTTGGGCGGCATCCATGGTGAGGTCGTAGCCGTAGCGCATCTGGTCCCAGCTCTCGAAGCTGGTCATGGCGCCCATGGCCATCACCAGCTGCTCGCGCTCCGGCTCCGGCAGCGTCGAAAGCTCCGGCCGGTACATCAGCCTGAGCCGTTCGAGGTTGGCCCGGCGGACCAGCACCACCCGGGCTTTCAGGTCGGCGATCTGCGCCTGGGTGTCGATCATGGCCCGCCACAGCGGCAGCCACTTCTCGCAGGCCTGGGCGCGAATCTTCACATGCGACCCGATCCGGGTCGGCCGGTCGGCGTCGACGTCGCGCGCCGCCGCTTCCGACTGGGCGGCGGCAATCGCGTGATCCGCCGCCGCGAGGCCGAGCGCTCCGAGGTCGGCAAAGCGCTCGAAGATGGACCGCACCGAATATCCCGCCTGCTTCGCGATCTGCGACGCCGTCGGGGCCCGCACGTTCCGGGCCAGCAGCTCGAGATACGCCTCGATGATCAGTTGCCGGGTCCGTTCGCTCCGCAGGCGGCGACCGTCGAAGCGGCGACTCCGCGCCGGAGGGGCAGCCAGGACAGGGGCTTGGGTCATCTCTGAAAGGGCTCCGGACCGGGGCTTCGAGATCGTCGGTGTCTGCCGGCATCTCTCCGGACGCTCGCACCGAGCATCGGAAAGCAGGCCGGGCAATTCGCATACTGTGGAGGCTTTCGCCGCGATACGCCAGCGGCCCCCGCGCGCTTGCACTGCCAGCATACGCTCAAGCAGATGTGAGCGGATCAGAGTTGCAGGTTCAGCAGGAAATAGACTATATTCCTCATAGGCTGGCGGTTGGACCGCGCCAGTTCTCCTAAATGAGCATGACCCGCCCGCGCACGCCGCGAGTTTACGCATCAGCGAGGGTGGAGCTCGCCACGGATGGTACGTCACGCCAGGCCGTCTGAGTCCGGTTTTAACCCGTCCCCACCGAGCACCGATAAGAGTCGGAACGGACACATGGCGCTGCCTGTCACAGGCGCGCTGGGCTGGTGACACGCGAAGAAGAAACGACGTCGTAAAAGCCCGTGAAACCGGGCTCGGCCCGGACTCCGGGCCTGTCACTGTCACAACATTTGTCACAACTTGGTGTGACAGGCG
Organism: Alphaproteobacteria bacterium RIFCSPHIGHO2_12_FULL_66_14; assembly: GCA_001767945.1. Taxonomy (GTDB): domain Bacteria; phylum Pseudomonadota; class Alphaproteobacteria; order Reyranellales; family Reyranellaceae; genus Reyranella. The sequence continues at coordinate 11,102 of MEMN01000153.1, forward strand.
GGGTGTGACACGCGATCAGGACATCGACTCTCCGGCGTGCGGAGAGCCGACATCGTCAGCCCGCTCTAGAGGCCGAGCCCGCGGGCGATGAGGTTTCGCTGGATCTCGGAAGTGCCCTCGCCGATGACATAGACCAGCGCGTCGCGATGAATGCGACCGACGGGATAGTCGCTCATGATCCCGGCGCCGCCATGGATGCGCACGGCCGCCTCCGAGACGCGGACCGCGCATTCCGAGGCGATCAGCTTCACCTTGGCAGCCGTCGCTGCGTCCAGCGTGCCCTGGTCGACGCGCCAGGCGCCGTAGGCGACGAGCCAGCGTGCCGCCTCGATCTCCGCCGCCATGTCCGCGAGCTTGTGCGCGATCGCCTGGTACTGTCCGATCGTCTTGCCGCGCACCTTGCGCACCTTCGCGAAGCCGAGCGCCGCATCGAGTGCGCCCTGGGCCATGCCGAGCGCGTTGGCGGCAACGCCGACACGGTTCTCCGAAAGGCTGTCGAGAATGATCGGATAGGTGCCGGTGCGCCCGCCCAGCAGGCAGGCGTCGGGCACGAAGGCGTCGCTGATATGGACCAGCCCGGTGTCGGAGGCGCGGATGCCTTCCTTCTTCAGGCGGGTGACGACGATGCCGGGATTGGGCAACTCGACCAGGAACAGGCTGATGGCGGCGGGCGTCAACTCGGGCTCGGTGCGCGCCGCCAGGGTGAGGAAATCGGCAATCGGTGCGTTGGTGATGTAGAGCTTCGAACCGTTCAGCCGCCAGCCGCCGGGAACCTTCTCGGCCCTGGTGCGGAGCGCGCGGATGTCGGAGCCGCCGTCCGGTTCGGAAAGGGCGAAACCCGCGATCCGTTCGCCGGCGAGGGCGGGGCGGAAGAAGCCGGCTTTCTGCGCCTCCGTTCCGGCCTTCCAGATCGGCCAGATGCCGAGATGGCTGTGCGCCGACCACGACGAGGAGAACGCCTGGCAGACGCGGGACATCTCCTCGCGGACGATGCAATCGGACACCTTGTCGAAACCGGAGCCGCCATCGGCCTCCGGGTAGCGCACCCCGATCAGGCCGAGTTCGCCGAAACGCTTGAACATGTGGCGTGGGAAGGTTTCGTTGTCCTCGGCGGCATGGACCAGGGGTGCAAGCTCGCTTTCGGCGAACTTTCGCACCGTGCGGCGCAGGTCTTCCTGCTCGGCGGTAAAGGCGAAATCCATGGTGTGCTGTCGACCTCCGGCGGCGAAGCGGCCACCTTAAAGAGAACCCCGGCAAAACCCATCATCACCTGCTAGGGTGATGCCGGTAACGCAGGAGTTCGCCATGGTTCGTCGACTTGGTCTGGTGTCGTTTTGCCTGGTGCTGACCGCGGCCGCTGCCCCGGCAAGCGCCGAGGTCTATTGCACGTCGGTCGGCGTGCCGAAGGGCTGCGTGGTGCGCCCCGGTGTCGCCACGCCCGGCGTCGGCGCCCGCGGCGTGGGGGTTGCTCCGGGCGTGGGCGTCGGCGCTCCGGGCGTCGGTGTTGCGCCGGGAGCAGGCGTGGGCGCCCCCGGTGTCGGCGTGGCGCCCGGCGCCGGTGCCGGCGTGAACCGCGGCGGCCCGGTCAACCGCGCCGGTCGTCGCTAGGCGCACCCGCCTCGGGCTCGGTTCTTTTGATGATCGCCGGCATATATTGCTTGTTCGCCGGCTGAAGATCACCATCTCTTGGTCACCACTTCCGCGCGTGCCCTCCGCGTGCGCCCCTGAAACCCGACAATCGAGAGAAACGCCATGAAATTCAGGCCGCTGCACGATCGCGTGGTGATTCGCCGGGTCGAGGAAGAGGACAAGACCAAGGGCGGCATCCTGATTCCCGACACCGCCCGGGAGAAGCCGATGGAAGGCGAGGTCGTGGCCGTCGGCCCCGGTGCCCGCAATGAGGCGGGCGCTCTGGTGCCTCTCGACGTGCGGAAGGGCGACCGCATCCTGTTCGGCAAGTGGTCGGGCACCGAGATCAAGCTCGACGGCGAGGATCTCCTCGTCATGGCCGAGTCCGACATCATGGGCGTCGTCGAAGGTACGGGCATCGCCAGGAAGAAGGCGGCCTGACCTCGATCCGCGCTCCGGAAACATTTCAAACAGGGAAAAGCAATCATGTCAGCGAAAGAAGTACGTTTCGGCGCCGACGCCCGGGCCCGCATGATCCGCGGCGTGGACATCCTCGCTGACTCGGTCAAGGTCACGCTCGGCCCCAAGGGCCGCAACGTCGTGCTCGACAAGTCCTACGGCGCGCCGCGCATCACCAAGGATGGCGTCACCGTCGCCAAGGAAATCGAGCTCGGCGACAAGTTCGAGAACATGGGCGCCCAGCTGGTGCGCGAAGTGGCGACCCGGACCTCCGACACCGCCGGCGACGGCACCACCACGGCCACCGTGCTCGCCCAGGCGATCGTGCGCGAGGGCGCCAAGTCGGTGGCCGCCGGCATGAACCCGATGGACCTCAAGCGCGGCATCGACATCGCCTGCGAATGGGTGATGGAGGACCTCAAGAGCCGCTCGAAGAAAGTGTCGACCAGCGAGGAGATCGCCCAGGTCGGCACCATCTCGGCCAACGGCGACAAGTCGATCGGCAAGATGATCGCCGAGGCGATGAAGCGCGTCGGCAACGAGGGCGTGATCACGGTCGAAGAGGCCAAGAGCCTCGACACCGAGCTCGACGTCGTCGAGGGCATGCAGTTCGACCGCGGCTATCTCTCGCCGTACTTCATCACCAATGCCGAGAAGATGGTCTGCGAGCTCGAGGCGCCCTACATCCTGATCCACGAGAAGAAGCTCGCCAGCCTGCAGGCCGTGCTGCCGCTGCTCGAATCGATCGTGCAGTCGAGCCGGCCGCTGCTGATCATCGCCGAGGACATCGAGGGCGAGGTGCTGGCCACCCTGGTGGTGAACAAGCTGCGCGGCGGCCTCAAGGTCGCGGCCGTCAAGGCGCCGGGCTTCGGCGACCGCCGCAAGGAGATGCTGGAGGACCTCGCTGTCCTGACCGGCGGCCAGGTGATCACCGAGGATCTCGGCACCAAGCTCGAGAACGTGACCTTGGCCATGCTGGGCACCGCCAAGCGGGTGCGCATCGACAAGGACAACACGACGGTGATCGACGGCGCCGGCAAGAAGAAGGACATCGAGGCCCGCATCTCGCAGATCAAGAAACAGGTCGAGGAAACGACTTCCGACTACGACCGCGAGAAGCTGCAGGAGCGGCTGGCCAAGCTCGCCGGCGGCGTCGCCATCATCAAGGTCGGCGGCGCCACCGAGATCGAGGTCAAGGAGAAGAAGGACCGCGTCGATGACGCCATGCACGCCACCAAGGCCGCGGTCGAGGAGGGCGTCGTCGCCGGTGGCGGCGCAGCACTCCTCTATGCGACCCGCGTGCTCGACGGCAAGCGCGGCGGCAACCACGACCAGCAGGTCGGCATCGACATCGTGCGCCGCGCATTGCAGGCGCCGGTGCGCCAGATCGCCGAGAACGCCGGCTTCGACGGCGCCGTGGTCGCGGGACGCATGCTCGAGCAGAAGGACGTCAACTTCGGCTTCGACGCCCAGAAGGCCGAGTACGTGAACATGATCAAGGCCGGCGTCATCGATCCGACCAAGGTCGTCCGCGCCGCGCTGCAGGGCGCGGTGTCGGTGGCCGGCCTCCTCATCACCACCGAGGCGATGGTGGCCGAAATTCCCGACGGCAACGCCGGCGGAATGCCTGGTGGCATGGGCGGCGGTGGCATGGGCGGTATGGGTGGCGGCATGGGCGGCGGGATGGGCTTCTAGCACCCGTCCCACACCACACCGCAGGGGAGCGCCATGACGCTGCGTCCGGAATATGCGCTCGGTCACTCCCGGTACAACGCGTTCCTCTTCGCCTCGGTCGGCGAGGAGGGTAATGGCCTGTCGCTCACGGTTCTCACCGCGCTCACCCGCCTCGGTCTCGACCCGTGGCAGGAGGCCGCCCGGCTCTCGGATCTGCCCAGGGAAACCGCGGCTCGGGCGCTGGCCGCCACGATCGCGACCTCGCCCGAAGGTGACTGGAAAGCATCGGACTCGGGCGTGATCGCCACCCGCCTCGTGGACTGGCTGCCGGGACGGAGCGCCCCGGCCGTGCCCTTGCCCATGTCCTCACCCGTGTCCTCGTCTAGGGTCGATGCCTCGAAGACCGGCTCCCTGGCGGCGGGGCGATGGCTGGTCTGGGGCGCGGTGGCCGTCGCCGTCGTCTGCCTGACGCTCTATCTGCAGCCCGACAACAATCTCGAGCCCGCTGCGCGCGCCGGCGTGTCGATGCAGAAATAGCCCGGATCAGGCCGCCGGTGGCGTCGGCGGCAACATCCGGTCGATGGCCCGGATCCAGACCTCGCGCGCGGCTTCGACCGACAGGCCGTGGCGCTCGCGCATCCGCCCCCAGCTTTCGAAATCGATCAGCGCCTCGAGGGCGATCAGGAGCTGTCTGCGTTCCGCCTCCGGCAGGGTCGAGAGCTCCGGCCGGTACATCAGCTGCAGGCGCGCGATGAACGCGTCGCGGATGCGCTCGATCTGGACCCCCAACAGGTCCGATTCGCGCACGTGGTGCAGCAGCACGCGCCACAGCGGCAGCCATCGTTCGCACACGTCGGCGCGCGTCTCGACGTGGGACCTGAGCCGGGTCTGCCGGTCGGCGTCGACATGCCGGGCCACCGCCAGGGCCATGCCCTGGACAAAGGCATAGTTGGCGGCGGCAAGGCTCAAGGTCAGCAAGTCGGCGAAGCGCTCGAACACCGATCGCACGGAGTAGCCGGCGCGCTCGGCGATCTGGGCCGACGTCGGCACCTGCGGGCTTTCGCGAAGGAGATCGAGGTAGGCCTCGATGATCAGCTGCTTGGTCCGCTCGCTCCGCAGGCGGCGGCCGTCGACCCGGCGGCGCCTGGGCGCCGGTGCGGTCACGACAGGATCATCGACCATCTCTGAAAGGACTCCGGATCGGCGCGGGCAGGTCGCGCACTGTGACGGTCTTTACCGCGTCGTGCCAGCATCGCCAACGACGCAGCCCTGCGGCGCCGGCGTGCCGTCAAACCACTGCACCGTTGCCGGCGGGAAAGGCGTATAAGCGCCGCACGGTCGACCGACCCAACCCACAGCAGGAGGCCGCCATGGCGCAGAAACCCGGCAAGCGGATGGAATACGTCCTGTTCAACGTCACCTACGAGGACGGCAGCCAGCGCTCCAACCGCCGCGTGCCGCTCGACGCCGTCGCGGGCGACGACACCGGCCATTCCGCCCGCGCGATCCTCGAGGCGCAGGATCGCGAGGTCGCGGCGAAGTCCGGCAAGGCGCCGCTCGCCATCAAGGGCCTGGAGCGCGTCGGCGACCGCTAGCCGCCGGCCCCCTGGGCGGCGATCGCCGCGAGATAGGCCTCGGCATCGACCTGCTCCGACGCCGCGCCGGCGAAGCCGACATAGCCGTCGGGGCGGATCAGCCGCAGCGCCTTCGCATGCTCGCCGCTCGCGGGTGCGGCCTGCACCAGCTTCGGAAAGGTCGCCGCCAGCGCCGCCACGACGTCGGCCGGGCCGACCGCCGTGAACCTGGTGCCGCCGGCCCCGGCCGGAAGCCGGTCGGGCCAGCGCTCGCCGGCCGCCGGCCCGCCGACGCTGTAGGCGCCGCGCGCCGTGAGCGGGCTGTCGGGATAATGGATGTCCATTTCGGCGAGTTGGCCGGCGACCTTGTGTTGGAGCGCGGGGAAGCCCGCCGCGAACCTCACCACCGCGTTGCGCAGACCCTGGGCGATCGGGTTGCGCAAGGTTGCGGCCTCCGTGAGTCGGCCGGCGTTGCGCAGGACCATCTCGCCGACGGTGCTGCGCTCGGGCGAATAGCTGTCGAGCAGGCTGGGCTTCGCCGTGCCCTCGATCACCAGCGCCAGCTTCCAGGCGAGATTGAAGGCGTCCTGCATGCCGGTGTTCATGCCCTGGCCGCCGGCCGGGCTGTGGATGTGCGCGGCGTCGCCGGCCAGGAACACGCGGCCCCTGGCGTAGTCTTTCACCTTGCGCTCGTTGATGCGGAACGCCGCCAGCCAGAACGGATCCTTCATCACGATTCCTGGCGAACCGCGATGGGCCATCAGTGCGTTGATCTCGTCGAGCGTCGGATCGGGATGCTTCTCGCTGCCCGTCGCCGGCCCGAGGTCGGCGATCACCCGCCAGCGGTCGCCGACGATCGGGAAGAAGGCCAGGATGCCGTCGCGGTGCCAGAAAATGTGCAGCCGGTCCTTCGGCTCGAGCCCGGTGACGTAGCCGTCGGCCAGCGCCCAGTGGCTCTCGAGCGTCGAGCCCTCGAAGGCGAAGCCGAGCCCGTGCCGCACCGCCGAATGGGCGCCGTCGCAGCCCACCAGCCAGTCGGCCACGAGTGTCACGGTCTCGCCGGTCGTCTTCTTCAGTGTCGCCTCGACGGCGGAGCCCTTGTCGGCGAAGCCCGCCAGCTCGACCTGTCGCTCGACCTTGACGCCCTGCGCCGCCAACCGCTCCTCCAGCACGCGTTCGGTCTCGCTTTGCGGGATCATCAGCGCGTAGTTGAAGCGGCTGTTGATCGAGTCGAGCGTGACCTTGGCCACGATCTCCTTGCCGGTCGAGATCTGCGCACCGTGCGCGGCGAAGCCGGCCGGGATGAACTCGTTGGCGTAGCCCGCATCGTCGAACAGCTCGAGCGTGCGACTCCACAGCACCAGCGCCTTCGACTTGTCGGTGCGCTCGGCGTTCTTGTCGACGATGCGCACGGCGATGCCGTGCCGCACCAGCTCGTTGGCGAGCGTCAACCCGACCGGCCCGGCGCCGGCGATCAGGACCTTTGGATTGTTCGGCATGCCACGCTCCCCCGGGTGATCTTCGTCGGGGATGGACCCTACCGGTGCGGGAGCTTCTGTCCAGATGTGAGAATCGCCAGCTATGCCGACAGGCTATGCCGGCAGGCCCCTCAGCCATTTGCGCGCCGGCCCGACCTGGTGGAAGACGCGCATCGGCCGGTCGGCGGCGGCCAGCATGCCGAGCACGCGGCCTGCCGCCTCCGAATGCTCGTCCGGCACGACCGCGGCTAGCGCGCCCATCGGGTGGCCGGCCTCGTGCAGGGCGCGCATGCGCGCACCCAGCCCCAGCAACTCCTCGGACGCCATGCTCGTGCGGGCGTGCTTGGCATCCAACAGCTTGCGATAGTCGTAGGCACCGGCCTGGCCGATGGCGTCGAGATAGGCCTCGACCTCGGCCCGCGTGACGTCGCCCTTGGCAACCACGGTGACCAGTCTCTGTTGCGGATCGATCGTCCAATGAAACGGCATGGCGGCCGCAACCTTGTCAGCCCGGCCGCTCGGGCGCCAGCGACGACGTCGACGCACCCAAAATTGGTCAGCACCCAACCACCCTCGGGCGCCCCTTCGCTCGGGGGACGCCCGATTCGTCACGACTGTCGATAAGCCGATCTAGCGGGTCGCGGGCCGGGCCGGCGGAGCGGTGGCCGTTTCTGCCGGGACGACCTTGCGGCGCTCGGCCTTGGTGTAGTCCGGCAGGGCCATCAGCGCGTCCTTGGAGAGCGAGGTCGTGAGCGCCACCGACGTCTCGTCCTGGCCGAAGGTGAGGTCGCTCCATTTCACCGCGACATCCTTGGACCCGACGCCGAGGAAGCCGCCGACGGAAATGATGACGACTTTGATGTTGGCGTCCTTGTCGATGTAGATGTCGTCGATCTTGCCGATCGATTCCTTGTTCGCGTTGCGGACCCGGGTGCCGAGCAGCGCGCTGGCGGCCATGTCGCCGCTGACGTTGAAGTCACCGGTCGACACCGTGCGCTCGGCGGGGGCGGTCGCCGGCGCCGGAGCGCCGCTGGGCGACGGCGACGTCGGGGCGGTCTGGGCATAGGCGGCCATCGCACCGCAGGTCAGGAAGGCCGCGAGGACAATAGGTTTCAGCATGTCTCGGCTCCTTGTAAGAGGCAGACCAAACCTCAACGCGCCACGATGGCAGCGCGTTGCCGCATAAATGATCAAAATTTGCTCTGTACTTGCCCAGCCTGGGCTGCCGTCCGTTTGACCCGCTTCGGCCCGCCTGCCACCGTTGCCGGCGTCATAGGAAGGGGGGAGGCCATGAAAGTCCGCGCCGTCGCGGTGATCCTCTTGCTCGCCGCGGGAACGGCTCTCGCTCAAGCTTCCCTGGAATGGCCTGTCGTCATCGAACATGCGCCGGGCAACGCCTCGACCTGCGCGCCCGGCACCGGCGATCCGATGATCCGGGTCACGGATGGCGCCCTGTCGCTCAGGTTCGCGTCCTTCCCGCAGCCGATCTGGACGGTGAAGCCTGCGCCGGACGGCAGCTTCGATGCGGTGGTGCCGAGCTATGCCGATTCGAACGGCGCGCGCATCACGGTTCCCGCCGGCACCGGCCCGCGCCCGATCACCACGCGGCAGCAGAGCCAGCCTTGCGGCTATCGCCTGGTCCCGAAATAAGGATCTCCTCCCCCAGGCATGCCTTCATGGGCACGCTTGGGGGAGGTGCCCGCAGGGCGGAGGGGGTCAGGTCTCGCTGAACGGGCCGATCCGCGCCGCCGCGAACGCCGGCCGCGCCTGGATCGCCTGCCACCAGGCGTGGACGCGCGGATGCTTCGCCGCCGTTATCTCGTGCGGCGCGATCTCCTCGTCGAGGCGCTTGATGAACGGTACGGCGGCGATGTCGGCGATCGAATAGCGCGCGCCCAGGAGCCACACACCCTCATCCCGTGCGCCATGGCCCCTCGCGCCCGCCGCCAGCATCGCCTCCATGCGGTCGAGCAGCCCGACCGTGAGCTTGTCCCGCGCCTCGGCGCGCTCCTCCTCGGTGTAGGGTTTGCGTGCGGTCCTGAGCCACGCCTCGCGCCGCTCCTTGCTGGGGACGTTCTTGAGCTTCTCGGCGAGCTCCGCGTCGGACCATTGCGTGGCCACCTTCGCCATCGAGTGCGCCCAGTTGAAGACGATGAGGTTGCCGATCAGTCCGTCGACGTGCCGGATCCAGTTGCGCATCGCCGCGCGGCCGAAGGCGTCGGCCGGCCTGAGCGGCGGCTCGGGATGGGTCTCGTCGATATATTCGCAGATCGTGCCGCTCTCGTAGAGCGAGCGGCCGTCCGCCAGCACCAGCAGCGGAATGACGCCGTTGGGATTGAGCTTGAGGAATGCGGGCGCGTGATGCTCCATCCTGGCGAGGTCGATCAGCCTGCTCTCGAAGGCGAGGCCTTTCTCGGCGAGGCAGAGCCGCACGCGGCGCGACGCCGAGGATCTCCAGGCGTGGTAGAGCACATACATCGAGTGAGTTATCCCACGAACTCAAGGGAACGCGGCGCACTCGGCAGGGCGAGAAGCCATTTGAGGGCCCGCTCGCGGTTGACGAAAATCCGCAACGGACGGTCGGCGAGGGCGACCATGCCGAGCAGGCGGGCGAGGATCTCGGCGTCGACTTCCGGCAGGATCGCCGCCATCGGCCCCATCGGAGTCCTCTCGTGCTCGACGCGCATGTGCGCCCCGAGCATCAGGACTTCCTCGGGCGTCATGCGCATGAGGCTGCGGGCGCCGTCATACAATTTCCGATAGCCATGGGCATCGCCGGCGCGCAGCCCATCGATCATGGCGACGAGCTGGCTGTAGGTGACCTCGCCCTCCGCGACCACGGTCACCAGGTCTCGATCGGGCTCGATGGTCCACTGGACGGGCATGTCCGAAGTATTGGCAGTCCTGGCGCCATTTGCCAGTGCCGATGGTGTCTAGGCGGTCTTGTCGCCTCGTCCACCCCCGCCGCCATGTCCGCGTCCCGGCATGGCAAGGGCGGCCGCGAATTCACGCTTGAGCTCGTCGAGGGTCAACATTCCCGGCCTCGGCGGAAACTTGGCGACCGCTGCGTTTCGCCTGTTTTCCGCCGGCCACAACGCCTGGCGCGCCCGCGAGCGTGCCTCGTTGGATTTGCCGCCGCGCAGACTGGTGATCGCCGCTGCCAGACACCGTCGTTCCCAATCGCCCAGCGGGCAGACGCCACTTTCGATGGCGTCGAGAATCTGGCGGAGTGCCGCCTGTGCCATTTGCTTCCCGGTCTCCGGGGTAACCCCTTCGGCGGCGGCGGCGAGGGACTTGCGTAGAGCGACGAGATCGGGCGAATCGGACATGGGGCCAGCATAGCGTGAACGCCTTGCGTCGTCGCCAGATGAAGTTCGGGCGGCGACCGCCGCGACCTGGCGTGACCCCGCGCGCGCCGGAGCAGAGCGCCGCCAGCGGGCCAGCCCTGGGAAGCCTGGCATCCACGACGTGGCGGCCGGCGAGGTCGCGCTGATCTGAGGCGAGGAGCCCTTGTTCCCTGCTTGATTTCACCCCGGCGGCATCTTGTCGAATTTCGGCAGGGCAGGATCGAGATGATCCCAGGCGTGACCGCGCACGCCATAGAACACCATTTGTGGCTTGTACCGGCCTGGATCGTCGAGGCTCGCGGCGTGCACGGTGAAGAGATCAGGCATGGCCGAGAACGTCAGATAGACCGGCGACCCGCAGGTCGGGCAGAAGGCGCGAGTCTTCGCGTTGCCGCTGTCGCCAACGATGTCCCAATGCGTTGCCTTGCCTTCGAGTTTCACGCGCCGTCTGTCCGGGAAGGTCAGGTAGGACCCGTGCCCGGTGCCGCTCTTGCGCTGGCAGTCGCGGCACTGGCAGTCGCCCTGCACCAACGGTTCGCTCGGGATTTCGTAACGGATCGCGCCGCAGGCGCAGCCGCCGGTATAGGCCTCAGTCATGATTTTTCTCCTGTAGTGGCGGTGATCAGTTTCAGCCACGGTGCCAGATGGAAGACGCCCATCAGCAGGTACATCGCGGCCATTCCGTTGAGCGGCGACGCCGCACAGAGTGCGTCCAACGGACCACCGCCGAGGACAGCCGTCAGCAATGCCATGATCGCGAAGGTCGGCGCAGCCGCGAGGGACAGGAAGCTGGACACGGAACAGCGCTCAGTACTGATCGTGGCGGCGGAGCCACTCCATGGTGTATTTGAGACCGCCCTCGTCGCGGCCTTTCGGCGCGAGGTCGAGGTAGTGGTAGGCGCCATTCATCATGTCGACGCCGCGCGCGTAGCAGGAGTAGGTGTGGAACACCTCGCTCTCCTCGTTCCTGGCGAAGGCGCTGATGCCCACCGTTTCCGACCCCGTGTTGGGCCGGACCTCATAGTTGAAGTACGCCTTGCCCTCGGCCATCTGCTCGGGCGTGAACGACACGTGATAGTCGAAGTTGAAGTCACTGCCGTGGGACGACACCCACGGGAAGCTCCAGCCCATGCGCTTCTTGTAGGCCTCGATCCTGGCCAGCGGCGCGCGCGAAATGGCGGTGAAGGTCACGTCGCGATGGTTGAGATGGACCGGGATGCCGTTGAAATTGTCGGCCCAGAAGGAGCACGACTTGCACCCTTCCTCCCAGTCGGGACCGAGCATGAAGTGATAGACGATGAGCTGCGAACGCCCGTCGAACAGATCGGCAAGCGTGAGCACGCCGGTCGGCCCCTCGAACTTGTAGGTTTTTTCCACGCGCTCCCACGGCATCGCCGTCCGGCGGCGCGTCAGCTGATCACGCTGGCGCGTGAATTCCTTCTCGGCGGCGAGCAGGTCGAGGCGCGCCTTCAGCCATTCCTCGTGCGAGACGATCTTGTTCTGCATGGTTGATCTCCTGTGTTGGTCGTGAGGTAAGTTAGGATCGGACGTCGTGTAGCGGGAGTTACAAGTGTGACGGGATTCCCATGGA
>MEMN01000154.1:0-10124 GCA_001767945.1 Alphaproteobacteria bacterium RIFCSPHIGHO2_12_FULL_66_14
AGGCCGGGATCGCGTCGCCCACGACCTGTTGCGCGACGGCATCCGGCGCGATGAACGCCACGGCGGCAGCGAGCAGGCCGGCGCGCATCATGACGTCAACCGAAGGTCTCGGCGGTGATGGTGCGGAACCAGCTCGCGGCATAGAGCGCTTCCTGGCCGCGCAGGCCGCCCACAGCCTCGAGCGGGCTGACGCCGCCCGCCCCGGGTATCTCGGTGAGCTGGCCCTTGGCTGGGCGGTAGACGCCGGCGATCGAGATGCCGTAGTCGGCGGCCACCAGGCTGTAGCAGGTGTTGATCAGGATCGGGTCCTGCGGCTTGCGACCGGCCAGCAGCGCGACGATCGCGGCGGCACAGACCTTGGCCTGGGCATTGGCGGCGAAGGCCGACTTGGGCATGCCGCCCATGATCGCCGCATCGCCCAGCACGTGGATGCTGGGGCGCAACGTCGATTCGAACGCCACCGGTTCGACCGGGCACCAGCCGGTGCGGTCGGCGACACCGGCCTGGCCCGCGATGGCGCCGGCCCGCTGCGGCGGGATGACGTTGCCGACGGCCGCCTTGTGGCTGGCGAACTCTGTAGTGAAGGTGAGCGTCGCGGGATCGACCGAGATCACCTTGCCGCCCTTGGACAAGGGCACCCATTCGATCAGGCCGGGATAGAGCTCGGCCCAGGCGTTCTGGAACAGGCGCTGCTTGGAGAAGGCATCCTTGGCGTCGAGCAGCAGCAGCTTCGACTTCGGCTTCCAGATTTTCAGCCAGTAGGCGATCAGGCTGGCGCGCTCGTAGGGCCCGGGCGGGCAGCGGAACGGATTGGCCGGCGCCGACATCACGACCAGGCCGCCATCCTCCATCGCCTGGAGCTGGCTCCGCAGCAGCATGGTCTGGGCACCGGCCTTCCAGGCATGCGGCATCTTCTGGGCGGCAGCCTCGTCGTAGCCGAGCAAGGCGCCCCAGTTGAAGTCGATGCCGGGCGACATCACCAGCCGGTCGTACGACAGGCGGTTGCCGTCGGCGAGCGTCACGGTCTTGGTTGCGGCATCGACCGCCGTGGCGCTCGTTGCGGCCACCGTCACGCCGGCGCGCTTGAGGCCGTCGTAGCGGAATTCCTGTTGCGAGATCTCGCGCAGGTTGGCGAGCACGGAGTTGCTGAACGGACAGGACGTATAGACCGGGCTGGGCTCGACCAGGGTGACGTCGAGTTTCGGTTCGAGCGCCTTCAGCGTGCGCGTCGCCGTGGCGCCGCCATAGCCACCGCCGATCACGACGACGCGACCGGCGCCCTGCGCCGAGGCGATGGCGGGTGCCAGGCCCGCCGCGGCCGTGAGCTTCAGGAAGTGGCGGCGCGTCGACATGGCCACCTACTCCGGCTGCGCAGCGAACCACGCCGCGATGGCATCGGTCTGCTGGCCATCGAAGCCCTTGGCGATGCGGCCCATCACACTCGAAGGCCAAGTACCGCTTCGGTACTCACGCATGAACGTCATGATGTCGGCAGCCTTGCGGCCGGCGATGCGCGGGATCACCGAACCGGCGATCTTCGTGGTGGCATGGCAGCCGGTGCATGAGCTGGCACCAGGTGGAGCATCGGCCGCCTGCGCCGGGCCGGCCAGCAGCAACGCCGAGGCCAGCACCGCCAGCAGAATGCGACGCATCTAAACGCCTTTCTTCAGCTCGTGATGCATCAGTGGCAGGTCGCGTACGCGCTTGCCCGTGGCGCGGGCAATCGCATTCAGCACCGAGGGGGCGGCCACGGCGATGGTCGGCTCGCCGACTCCGCCCCAGAAGTCGCCGGTCGGGACCAGCACGGTCTCGACCTTCGGCATCTCGTCGATGCGCATCAGGTTGTAGCTGTCGAAATTGGTCTGCTCGACGGCGCCGTCCTTGACCGTGATCTCGCCGTAGAGGGCCGCCGACAGGCCATAGGCGAACGAGCCCGCGACCTGGCGCTCGATCTGCGCCGGATTGACCACGTGTCCGCAATTGGTCGCGGCAGTGATCTTGTGGATCTTGAGCTGGCCGTCGGGGTTCACCGCAACTTCGGCGACGCCCGCGACATAGCTGCCGTAGCCCATGACCTGGGCGAGGCCATGGAAGTGGCCGGCCGGAAGCGGCTTGCCATAGCCCGCCTTGTCGGCCGCCGCCTTGAGCACCGCCGCCCACTTGGGCTTCAGCAGCTTCAGGCGAAAGGCGAGCGGGTCCTGGCCCGCCGCGTCGGCCAGCTCGTCCATGAAGCTTTCCATGTAGACGGCGTTCTGGTTGGTGTTGACGCCACGCCAGAAGCCCGCCGTGACGTGCGGATTGCGCATGGCGTGGTCGATCAGCAGGTTCGGCACGTTGTAGCCGTAGGCCGCCTCGACGCCGCTCGCCGCGAGGCCCTGGAAGACGACGGGGTCCATGCCGTTCTGCAGGTTGCCCGGCAGCAGCGACGCCAGGATCGACTGGCCGGAGATGCGCATGTGTAGGCCGACCAGGTTGCCCTGGGCATCGAGACCACCGGTCAGCTTGGCCATCGTGATCGGATGGTACTGGCAGTGCGTCATGTCCTCTTCGCGCGACCAGATCAGCTTGACCGGCGTGCCCGGCATTTCCTTGGCAACCAGTACGGCCTGGCGGACATAGTCGGAGCGGCCGCGCCGCCCGAAGCCGCCGCCCAGCAACTGCTTGAAGACATCGCACTTGGCGACCGGCAGACCGGACGCCTCGGAGGCGGCAGCAAGTGCCGCCTCGCCGTTCTGCGTGCCGCACCAGACCTCGCACTTGTCGGCGGTGACGCGCGCGGTGGCGTTCATCGGCTCCATGGTGACATGGTGCTGATAGGGGAAGCTGTAGGTTGCCTCGACCTTCTTGACCGCACCCGCGATGGCAGCCTTGGCATCGCCTGTCTTGTTGCCGACGAAAGCCTGCTCGGCATCGAGACCTTCCTTCAGCATGGCGGAGATGGTGTCGCTCGAGACCTCGCCGAGCTTGCCGATGTCCCAATCGGTGGGGAGAGCGGCGAGCGCGGTGCGGGCGTTCCAGTAGGTGTCGGCCACGACCACGACGGCATTGCCGTCGATCGCCACCACCTTCTTCACGCCCGGCATCTTCGCGACCTTGGCAGCATCGAAGCTCTTGAGCTTGCCGCCGATCACCGGACAGGCACGCACGGTGGCGACCAGCATGCCGGGCATGGTGAAGTCGATGCCATAGATCTGCTTGCCTGTGACCTTGTCGACCGTGTCCAGCCGCTTCAGCGGCTTGCCCGCGATCTTCCAGTCCTTGGGATCCTTGAGCTTGACCTGCCTGGGCGGCTCGAGCTGGGCCGCCGCCGCCGCGACCGCGCCGTAGGTTACCGTCTTGCCCGACGCCTTATGGGTGATGACGCTGTTGGATGCGGTGAGCTCGGCGGCCGGTGCCTTGAGCTGCGCAGCCGCCGCCGCGATCAGCATCTCGCGCGCCATGGCGCCGCCCTCGCGGACATACTGGTTGCTCTCGCGGATGCCGCGGCTGCCGCCGGTCGAGAAGTTCTTCCAGACGCGGTTGCGCGCGACGTTCTCGGCCGGAGTCGGATACTCCCAGGCGACCTTGTTCCAGTCGCACTCGAGCTCTTCGGCGACGAGCTGGCAGAGGCCGGTGAGCGTGCCCTGACCCATCTCGGAGCGGGCGATGCGGATCACCACCTTGTCGTCGGGGTGGATCACCACCCATGCGTTCAGTTCCTTGACGGTCTGGGCATGCGCCGCGCCATCCTCGAAGGGGATATGGAAGCCCAACGAAAAGCCGCCGGCGACGGCGGCGCCACTGACCAAAAATCCCCTACGACGAAGAGAGGGGCGACGAAGAGAGGTCTGATGGATGGTCATGATGCGTCCTCCCCTCAGGCCTTGGCCGCGGCGTGGATCGCTTCACGCACCTGCTGGTAGGTGCCGCAGCGACAGATGTTGGTCATGGCCGCATCGATGTCGGCATCGGTCGGTTTGGGCTTGGCCGCGAGCAACGCCGTGGCCGCCATGACCATGCCGCTCTGACAGTAGCCGCATTGCGGGACATCGGCCTCGACCCAGGCCTTCTGGATCTTGGTCAGGGTGCCGTTGGTGGCCAACCCTTCGATGGTGACGATCTTGCGGTTGCCAACCGAATTGACCGGCACCTGACAGGAGCGGGTCGCCACGCCGTCGATGTGGACGGTGCAGGCGCCGCACTGGGCGATGCCGCAGCCGTACTTTGTGCCGGTGAGGGCCAGTTGCTCGCGCAGGACCCAGAGCAGCGGCGTGCGCGGATCGGCGTTGTGGTTGAGCGCCTTGCCGTTGACGTTGAGGACAGCCATCCCGGTCTCCTGTTGTATGGAGTTTTGAGTATGGCGGGAGCCTAGCCGAGCGAACGAGTCGACGCCTGTGACCGCGCCCGCATTCACGGAGGTGTGATGGTCTTGGAAAGGCCTTCGGCCCCTCGGGGACGCAGATCGGTCGGAGCGTCATGAAGCTGACACGGCCACAGGAGGCGACGTCGCGGAAATGCTTTCCTATCTTGCGCGGCCGATTCGGCCTCAAACCCTTGATTTTCATCGATTGTTCGCGACGGGAATGGGAAGCCGAGTGGGACATTTTTGCTTCTCTTCCCTCTCTTGCGGCAGAGCCGTTCGCCGCGATCGATCGAATGGACGGAAAAATAGGACTCCGTAGGAAATTGTCAAGGATTTCCTGCCGGCCGCCTAGCCGAGGCTGGCGTCGAAGACCCTGCGGTAGTTGCCGCCGAGGAGTTTTGCCGTCTCCTCGGCATTGAAGCGGGTCCGCAACGCGGCGGCGAGCTGCGGCAGGTCGGTATAATTCGGCAGCGCACTGGCGCCGACCAGGCCGAGATGGTCGGTGCCGAGGCCGACGTGGTCGACACCGACCACTCCGGCCATTTTTGCGATGCCCTCGGCATAGGCCACGACGTTCGGGTAAAAGGCCGTGACCGGCCAGATGCCGATGACGCCGCCGGTCGAGGCGATGACGCGGGCATGGTCGGGCAGGATGCGCCGCGTCCAGGCGAGCGGCCGCTCGGTGAGCGAGGTGTGCGACAGCACCAGCGGCTTGGTGGTCACCGATGCCGCTTTCTTGACCAGCTCATAGGTGCCGTGCGCCACGTCGACGACGATGCCCAGCCGGTTGCTGCGACGGATGACCTCGGCGCCGAATGCCGTCAGGCCGCCATGAACGCTCTGCTCGGTCTGGATGTCGCCCAGTTCGTTCGGCCTGTAGTGCGTGAGCTGGAGGTGGCGCAGCGCCCAACGTTGGTACGCCTCATCGAGACGCTCGATCCTGCCCTCGAGGAAGTCCGCACCTTCCGACGAGACGATGAGGGATGGCCGGTCGGCCCGCGCCCCGCGCAGTTCCGCCGCCGTTTTAAGGATCGGCATTCCCTGTTCGTGCGCGAGCGTGTGGAGGGCCGCGAAGGCGCGTTGCGTGAAGTCGTAGAGCTCTCCGGGCTTGGGATCTCGGCTCGGACGCAGCCGGCCGCCGGTAAGCTTGATGATCGGCGCGTCCGACACGACGGCGAGACAGATCGCCGACATCCCGCCCTGGCGCATCGGCTCGGCGATGGGCACGGACTGGCCTCGGCCGAAGCTAAGTCGGATCAGGTTGCCGGAATGGCTATGGATGTCGACGGCCATGCCGTCGGCGGCCTGGGCCATCGCCGGTACCGGGAGACAGAACAACGGGCTTGCGGCCAGCATCGCCCGGCGCGTGACTCCGGGTGTCACTTCGGCGCCGTGCAGTTGGTAGCGCCACCCCTCTGGATCGGACGACACGTGCCAGGTGCCGCTCAGCCGCAGCGTGCCGTTGCCGAACTTCAACGGCTGGTCGGCGAAAACCTCGACCACCGCCATTCGATTAGCTGGCACGCAGCCCTGGCAGCAGCCGGGCTCGGCCATCATCAGGAAATGGTCGGCGCTCACGGTCGGCAGCGCGGCGAGTGGAAAGCCCACGATCTCGATGGACTTGCCGTCGGCCTTGTCAGCGCGGGGTTTGCCGAGGTCATGCCAGGAAAGACGCATGACCTGGAGGATGCCCTAGAGTTTTGGCGGCGAGTAGTACGGCTGGTCGCCCAGCGCCTGCACGCGCTTCCAGAAGTCGGGGCCGGACGCCTTGCCGACCTCGTCGAGATCCGCCGCCTGACGCCACATGCTCCATGATTGCGGATGCAGGCGGCTCGCCGTCGCGAGCTGGCCATCGCCCTCGGCGGCACGACCGTTCGCACGCAGCCAAACGCCGAGCCGGAACCGCGCCCGCGCCTCGGCGATTTCGGGCGTCACCTTGGGCAGCGCGGCACGGGCGGCGTCGGCCGGCAGGGCATGCTTGCCGGTCGTCACCCAGCCGCGCACGGCATCGAGATAGGCTTGGCGCGCAGCCAGCCGCTCGGCCTGGTCCTCCGGTGTCATCGTCCTGGTCTTGAGATCCATGCGGCGGAAGTGATCGGTCGAGCCCGCGGTCTCGGGCGGACGCACGATCCTGCCCTGCTCGTCGATCCAGATCGCCTGCGGCACGTTCACGAGGTTGTAGAGATCCTCGAGGCGGTGCTCGGTGTCGATGAGCTGCCAGTACGAGGACTTGCCGCTTGCCTGGGCCTGCTCGATCCAGGGACGTGCATGAGCGGCACCGCGGCTTTCCTCGGCCACGGCCACCACCATGAAGTTCTTGTCCTTCAGCTCGTCGTAGAGGGTCTGCCACACGGGCAAGTCAAAGCGGCAGCCTCACCAACTGGCCCAGGTGGCAAGGAAGACCTTCTTGCCCCCCAGCTCGGAGAGCGAACGCGGCGTGCCGTCGACGTCCGGCAGGGTGAACTCCGGCGCCTGCAGGCCCTCGAGGGCGGCGTTGCGCTCACCGGCCGGCGCACCCAGTGCCCAGACGTCGCGCGCCTCGCTCACGACCACCGGCCCGCCCAACTTCTGCCAGAACGCCTGGACGTCGACTTCGTTGGCCCCCACCGCCGAGGCCGGCAGCGGCACACAAAGCTCGGCGCGGCACATGCCCTCGGGCTTCAGGCTCCAGCCGGTGATCATCGCCGCGTCGGCCGGACTCATCCAGAGTCCGTCCCGCGCGGCGACCTCGTGTTCGGCCGTGGGCGTGAGAACCTTCGTCACTTCGGCACCGAGATCGTCACTTCCTTGGAAGTGATGAATTCGAGCAGCACCGGCACGCCCTTCCGGGTCTGCTCGATGCCGCGCTTGATCGCGGGCACGATGTCCTCGGGCTTGGTCACGCGCTCGCCGTAGCCGCCGAAAGCGCGCGCCATCGCCGCGTAGTCGCCCGAGATGTCGGTCGAGCGGTATTTCTCGGTCGAGACCTTCATGATGTGAAGCTCGATCGCCATCGAGAAATTGTTGAGCAGGATCGACATGATGGGAATGCGCTCGCGCACCGCGGTCTCGAAGTCCATGCCGGTGAAGCCGATCGCGGCATCGCCCCAGACGTTGATGCAGAGCTTGTCCGGGCAGGCGAGCTTGGCGCCCATGGCGAGGCCGAGGCCATAGCCCAACTGCGTGGTCTTGCCCCAGCCGATGTAGGTGTGCGGCGCCGTCGTCTTCCAGAACGGCGAAAGCTGGTCGCGCGGACTGCCGGCATCGTGAGTGATGATGGTGTTGGCGACATCGATGGTGTGCTGCAGGTCCCACAGCACGCGGTAAGGGTTGAGCGGCGCCTCGTTGTTGGTGAGCTTGGGCATCCACTCCTTCAGCCACTCGTCCGCGATCGACTTGATCTCGGCCGTGACCGTCGCTGGATTGCGCTTGGTGGCGCCCAGCGCCTTGCAGGCCTCGACCAGCGCCGCGAGCGTGAGCTTGGCGTCACCCACCAGCCCGTACTTGATCGGCACGTCCTTGTTGAGATGGGCGGGATCCAGCGTGGCATGGATGATCGTCTTGCCGGCCGGCATCGAGATGCCGAAATTGGTCTCGGTGAACGAGCAACCGATGCCCAGGATGACGTCGGAGCGGTCGAGGAAGCTGCGCACCGCCTTCGGGTACGCGCGGCCGCCCGAGCCCAGCGCCAACGGATGGGTCTCGTCGAAGCTGCTCTTGCCCTCGAGGCTGGTGCAGACCGGGATCGCCAGCAATTCGGCCAGTTCCTTCAGTTCGGCATAGGCCTCGGCCCAGTGCACGCCCTGGCCGGCATAGATCACCGGACGCTTGGCGGCCATCAGGACCTTGGCCGCCTCGCGCACGGCCGCCGGATCGGGGCCATACCTGGTGACGACGACGGGCTCGTAGACCAGCGGATCGGGGGCGTCCTCGCCGTAGGCATCGGCCGGCAATTCGACGATGACGGGCGAGCCACGGCCGTTGCGCAGCAGGCTGAAGGCCCGGCGCATGATGTTGGCGATTTCCCTGCCATTCGTGACCGGCTCGGCATGTTTGGCGACATGCGCCATGGCGAGCGTCGAATTGAAGTTGGGTGGCACATGCGCGATGCGGCGCGGATAACCCTGCGGGATCACCAGCAGCGGGATCGATTCACCGAAGGCCTGGGCCACGCCGCCATAGGCGTTCTCCGAGCCGGGGCCGCTCTGCATGCAAAAGACGCCCATCTTGCGCCCCTTGGTCAACCGCGACATGGCGTCGGCCATATGCAGGCCGATACGCTCCTGACGCACGATGATCGGCCGGATGTCGACGGCGGCGCAGGCCTCGATCAGATGGTTGACCGGGTAGGCGAAGAGATACTCCACGCCCTCTTTCTTCAGGATTTCGGCGATCGCCGGACCGGTCTTCATCTGCGTTACCTCGAAATTATTTGTTCAGTTCCTTCATCGCGCTGTCGAGACCGCCCAGCGTGAGCGGGAACATGCGGTTGCTGCTGAGTTGCTGCAGGAGCTGGATCGACGGCGTGTAACTCCAGTGCCGCTCCGGCACCGGGTTGAGCCACACCATGCTGCGATAGGTCTCGGCCATGCGCTGGATCCAGACCTGGCCCGCCTCCTCGTTCCAGTGCTCCACCGAGCCGCCGGGGTAGGCGATTTCGTAGGGGCTCATCGAGGCGTCGCCGACGAAGATGATCTTGTAGTCGGGCGGATAGGTGTGAAGGAGTTGCGCCGTCGAGAAGGTGTCGACGTGGCGGCGGCGATTGTCCTTCCACAGCTTCTCGTAGAGACAGTTGTGGAAGTAGAAGAACTCGAGATGCTTGAACTCCGTGCGCGCCGCCGAGAACAGCTCCTCGCAGACGCGGATGTGGGCGTCCATCGAGCCGCCGATGTCGAACAGCAGCAGCAGCAGCTTCACCTTGTTGCGCCGCTCCGGGATCATCTTGATGTCGAGGTAGCCGGCGTTGCGCGCCGTGCTGCGGATCGTGTCCGGCATGTCGAGCTCGACCTCGGCGCCCTCGCGCGCGAACTTGCGCAAGCGTCGGAGTGCCAGCTTGATATTGCGCGTGCCGATCTCGACGGTGTCATCGAGGTTCTTGTACTCGCGCTTGTCCCAGACCTTGACCGCGCGGCCCTCGCGGTTCTTGTCCTGGCCGATGCGCACCCCCTCGGGATTGAAGCCGTGGGCACCGAACGGCGAGGTCCTCGCCGTACCGATCCACTTGCTGCCGCCCTGGTGGCGCTTCTGCTGCTCCTCGAGACGCTTCTTCAGCGTCTCCATGATCTTGTCCCAGCCGCCCAGCGCCTCGATCTGCGCCTTCTCCTCGTCGGTCAGCAGCTTCTCGGCGAGCTTGCGCAGCCACTCCTCGGGAATCTCGGCCGTGATGCCTTCGCCGGGTGCCGCTTCAAGTCCCTTGAAGATGTGGCCGAACACGCGATCGAACTTGTCGAGGTTGCGCTCGTCCTTCACCAGGATGGCGCGCGACAGGTAGTAGAAATCGTCGACGCTCGACTCTGCGACGTCCTTGTCCATGGCCTCCATCAGCGCCAGGTACTCCTTGATGGAGACCGGCACCTTGGCCTGGCGGAGTTCGAGGAAGAAGTTCACGAACATCGCGATCTCCCTTTGGTCACCGGGGGCGTTACTGGCGCTGCTCTCTCCGTGCCATGAAGGCGAGTCGCTCGAACAGATGGACGTCCTGCTCGTTCTTGAGCAGCGCGCCGTGCAGCGGCGGAATGAGCTGCTTGGAGTCCTTGGAGCGCAACGCATCCGGCGACATGTCCTCGACCATCAGCAACTTCAG
>MEMN01000154.1:10166-10931 GCA_001767945.1 Alphaproteobacteria bacterium RIFCSPHIGHO2_12_FULL_66_14
GGGGACTTCGCGGATGTCATAGAAGATGTTCAAGGCCTCGCGCAGCAGGTTGCGCTGCAGGTCGGGGAAATGGACGTCGACGATCTGGGTCATCGTCTCGCGGTCGGGGAAGCGGATGTAGTGGAAGAAGCAGCGGCGCAGGAAGGCGTCGGGCAGCTCCTTCTCGTTGTTCGAGGTGATCATGACGATCGGGCGCTGCTCGGCCTTGATGACCTGCTGCGTCTCGTAGACGTAGAACTCCATGCGATCGAGCTCGAGCAGCAGGTCGTTGGGGAACTCGATGTCGGCCTTGTCGATCTCGTCGATCAGCAGGACCGGACGCTCGGGGGCCGTGAAGCCGTCCCACAGCTTGCCGCGCTTGATGTAGTTGGCGATGTCCTTGACGCGTTCGTCGCCGAGCTGGCTGTCGCGCAGGCGGGACACGGCGTCGTACTCGTAGAGGCCCTGCTGCGCCTTGGTCGTCGACTTGATGTGCCACTCGATGATCGGCGCCTTGAGCGCCTTGGCGACTTCATGCGCCAGCACGGTCTTGCCGGTGCCCGGCTCGCCCTTGATCAGCAGCGGACGCTGCAAAGCGATGGCCGCATTCACCGCCACGCGCAGGTCGTCGCTGGCCACATAGGAGTCGGTACCGGTAAATTTCATGATGCAAAATCCAAGTTCACGGGAGTGACGGGCACCCTAGAGGCGGGCCCTCCAGCCAGCAAGACCGGGGGTGCAGGCCAGTGGTGCAGTTCAACCGCCCGCCCGCACGATGAAATAGAC
>MEMN01000154.1:10940-35155 GCA_001767945.1 Alphaproteobacteria bacterium RIFCSPHIGHO2_12_FULL_66_14
GGCCGCGAGCAGCAACGACACCGCCAGCCGGCCCGACGCGAAAATCAGCCTTGGCGCCGGTTCGCCCGGCGGCACCACGTCATCGAGCGGCTTGCGGCCGGTGACCATGGCGCCGATCAGGTTCTGTCGCTTCCAGACGAGATAGACGACGGCCGCCAACACATGAAGCGCCACCAGCACCAGAAGAACGTTGATCCAGGTGCGGTGGAACGCCGTCGCCCTGTCGACCCACTTGTCGGCGACCACGAGTGCAAGCGGGCCATTGACCATTCCCGTGTCGGTATCCGCCGAGAACAGTCCCGCGGTGACCTGGGCGAGGACCGCGAGCAGCAACACGATCACCATCGCCCCGCCGACGGGATTGTGGCCGGCCTCGCGCGGACGCCCGCGTCCCATCAAGTCACGCAAATGCGCAAAGGCCGCCGACGGGCCTTTCACGAAATCGGCGAAGCGGGCGGTCGTGCTGCCGACGAAACCCCAGGCGATGCGAAACAGCACGAGGGTGAGAATCGCGTAGCCCGACCAGAAATGGAACTTCATCCACTCCCCGCCGGCCCGAGCAGTGAAATAAGAGACCACCATCAGGATGACGAGGGCCCAGTGGAACAGTCGGACGGGCAGATCCCAGACCCGGATCTTGCGTTCAGTCTTGTCGGTCATGCGCCGTTATCGACTCCCTCGGGAACGCTGACAATCCCCGGCCGGCTTGGCCCCCAAGGAGCCCACCACACGCAGTCGTGATGGTGGAGGACCCACCAATCCTGTTCGTTTTGACGCCAACCTCTGCAACAAATGCTGGGTCGTCGAGGTCCAAAGGGCCCGTCGGCCGATTGAACTCAAAGGGGATGGCTTCATGAGAAAGACTCTGGCTTTGGCCGTGATCGGCGCGCTCGTCGCCGGCGCAATGGTTGGTGGCGCGACGATGGCGCTGGCGCAGGGCGACGTGATCGCCCAACGCAAGGAAAACCGCAAGCAGACCGCCGCAGCGATGCGCGCGATCAAGGGCATCATCGACGCCAAGGGCGCCACCAGCGGCGCCGTCGAGCAGGCTGCCAAGCTCAAGACGCTCGAATTGGCCTTCGTCAAGCTGTTCCCGGCCGGCTCCGACAAGGGCGAGACCAAGGCACTGCCGACGGTGTGGAGTGACCGTGCGGGCTTCGACGCCGCCAGCAAGGCGGCCGACGCGGCCTACGACAAGCTCGCCGTGGCGGCGGGCTCGGGCGACATGGCCGCCCTGACCGCGGCGTTCGGAGCGACCGGCAAGGCGTGCGGTGCCTGCCACGAGAAGTTCCGCGTCAAGCCGAAGACCTGATTTCGCTCTGACGACAGGGAGAAAGGCGCCCGAATCGGCGCCTTTTTCTTTGTCCGCAAAAGGAAAGGCCGGTCGCTTGGGGAAACGACCGGCCTCCTGTGGGGCCCGTGGCTGGGGTGGGGTTGGGTGAAAGACGAAGCCTTGGGGTGTGGGAAGGGGGCTTCGTCGTGTGGCTGGTTAGGCCACCGCCACGGGCTGGTTGGGAACTGTAAGGGCCTGCTGCACGATGGCCTCGGCGGTGAACCGCCAGGTGCGTGACGCATGGATCGGAGACAGCCGAAGCTGCTCGCGCATGTTCATCCAACTATCGAGGCCGAAAGCGACATCGAGCGAATCGAGCACCATGTCGCGGGCACCGGGATGGAGATTGCCGAGTTCAGTTGCGAACCAGACGGCCAGACGCTCGCGCAACAGCCGGCGCAACTGGGCGACGCCCAGACCAACCGCCGGTGCCACGCTGCGCACGCGTTCGGCGAAATGCCACACCGGAAGCCACTCCTCGAAGAGCTGGGCCCGGTCCGACACCAGCAATTCGATGCGATTGGAGAGCGGCGCCGCGGTGTCCACAGGCCCGTTGCCGTCGAACGCGCGGCTGACGGCGAGGTCGAACGCCGCCGCATAGAGATCGGCGAGGCTGGTGAAGTGCTGGAAGAGTGCCCGGCTGGACACTCCGGCGATGGTCGCGATCGCCGCCGAGGTCGGCTCGACATCGCCGGCCTGGATGAGATCCAAGGTCGACTGGATCAGGGCTTGACGGGTTCGCAGGCCGCGCACGATGCGACCGTCTTGCGAACGCGAAACGTCAACGGGAAAGCCGACAATTTTCATATTGAAACCAATAGAATAAGAATTGCTTTAATGGCTCTACCTTAACATGAGCCGATTTCAGTGTAACTTGCAAAAATGCATATCTCGGCCGTTGTGAGGCCTGATTTTGTTGCATTTTTTTTCTGAGATAGACGCTTTTGGGAAGTCTGACATTGCATTTAACCTGCAATTACCATGCGATCCGACAACGCAAGTAGCGCTTTTCCTCAAATTCGTTCGGGGGTCAATGCCGGCGCAGCAACCGTCTGTGGACGGTTCACCGCCGAAAATACGAAAGGCCGGTCGCTTGGGGAACGACCGGCCTTCCTTAGGAGCCCGCCTGGGTGTGGGGTTATCGAAGCCCTTGGGTGTGTGGGAAGGGGGACTTCGATGAGCGGCTTGGGGGCCGCTGGCGGGCTAGGTGGAACTTTGCTGGGTGCGGGCGCGCTTGGCTGGGAAGCGCTGCCAAACTGGGTGAAATGCCTTTCAGAAATGAATTACGACGTGAGACCTATGCCTCTAATGAAAGCAACTTAACAAATGACCTCGCCGTTCGTCACCTGCAAAATTGCATATCTGGTTTTGACTACCCCTATTGAATCCTAGTTATTTGTGCATGCTCCAAGCATCAGATAGTCAAAAAGGGTGACTCTAGCTTGCTTCATCTTTAGTCAATTTTCGATAATTATCGTTCTATATCAATATTTTATCTGGCCAATTATTGATTCATGACAGCAATTCCGATGCAAATTGATGTCAGCCTGCGCGAAAGGGTGAGGATCGCCCGGCAACACCATCGAACGTCTCGGGAATGCGGCAAGGGCAGTGGCGGGATCCGAGCCGTATTTCTCCCTCATCGGCCGGCGACCAAAGCCGGTTCGCGCCGTCACTTCGGCGAGCCCGCTGCACGATGGCTCGTCGCGATTTGGAAATGCGCGAAGATCTCGATGTCGGGCTACCGATGCGGGTTGCTCCCGCGTTTGCAAACATCCTCGCTTCGTGTTTCGGCCCCATTTCCATGCTAGACGATCTGCGTTCCACCAATACTGGCCGCATACAACGGCCACCGTTATCGGGAGTCTGCGTCCGTGCGAGTCGTCCGTTCTCTGCGAGCCTTTTTCTGCGTTCCCGCCGCGGCCCTGATGCTGGCGTTCGTGGCGCAGCCCGCCGCCGCCGGGCTCGATGAAGCCCTCAAAGCCCTGCAGGCCGGCGACATGCCGGCGGCCGAAAAGGAGCTCCAACCCCTCGCCAAGGAGCGCGATCCACGCGCCCAGTTTCTCCTCGGCCTCTACGTCTACGGCAATCCCGAGTCGAAGCTCTACGACGTGAGCAAGGCCACGCCGTTGCTGCTCGACGCCGCCGAGCGCGGCTACCTGCCGGCGATGATCCCGCTGGCCGGCGGCTATGCCGAGGGCAAGGGCGTGCCGAAGAGCGCCGCCGAAGCCTACAAGTGGGTGGCGATCGCCGAGCGGTGGAACGTACCCAACGCCAATCTCGCGATCGAGCAGGCCGCGCGCGCGCTGAAGCCCGACGAGCTGGAAAAGGCCAAGGCCGCGGCACAGGCCTACACCTTCAAGACCAAATGATCGCGAGGCGGGCAGTGCCGCTCGCGGCACTTCTCGCCGCCGGTACTGTCGCGCACGCCCAATCGAACGAAGCGACCGATGTCTCGCCCGCCCTGCGTTCGGCGGTGGCAGCCTATCGGGCGGGCGATCTGGTCGGCGCCGAAACGTCGTTGCGAGCGCTGGCGCCAGCCGATGCCGACGCTGCGGCGTGGCTGGGCGCGATCCTGTTGGAACGGGGCGCCCAGCGCGACGGCCTGCGGCTGATCCAGCAGTCCGCCGACGCCGGCTCGGCCGAAGGCGCCCACCGGCTGGCGCTGGTCTTCGCTCACGGCGACGGTGGCACGCCGCGCAACGAGGCTCGGGCAGTCGAATTGTTCGAGCGTGCCTCGGAAAAAGGCCACCGCCGCGCCCAGCTCAATCTCGGCACGCTGTACCTGCGCGGCCAGGGCGTCCCACGAGACCTCATCCAGGCGCGGGCGTGGCTCGAGAAGGCAGCTGCCGGCGGTGACCCCTACGCCCTCTATGCGCTTGGTCGAGCCATGTCGGAGAGCATGGGGCCGGCCAATGCCGACCCGGTGCGGGCGGCGAACCTCTATCGACAGGCGGCGGAGAAGGGCCACCCGTTCGCCGCGCTGCGCTTTGGCCTGGCGCTTGCCGACGGCAGCGGCGTCAAGCGTGACCTCGTCGCCGCCCAGCGCTGGCTGGTGCACGCCCGGGAGAGCGGCGTTCCCGAGGCCGCTCTCGCCCTGGGTGACATGGCGGTGCGTACCCCCGCCTCGCGCGACAAGGCGTTGAACGCGAAAATCCTGCAATCGGCAATCTCCTGGTTCGAAGTCGCCGCGCAGGCCGGCGTTGCATCCGCGCAGTTCAAGCTGGCCAACGCCTATGCCGCCGGAGCCGGTGTCACCCGCGACCTTTCGCAAGCCCAGCTCTGGTATGGCCGTGCGGCGCAGCAGGGGTTGACCGAAGCGCAGAATGCCCTGGGCATCATGCTGGTTGGCGGCGTGGCGGGCGTCTCCGACCCGGTCGAAGGCTACAAATGGCTCCTGCTCGCCGAACGCGGCGGACACCCTGAATCCCGCGCGATCCGGGAGAAGACCACCGAGCAGATGCCGGATCGTGATCGCAGCCGCGCCGAGGCGCTGGCCCAGCGCTTCGCGCCGACGCCGGAGGTACCGGTCGATACCACGCCACCCCGCCTCAACCCGCCGAAACCCTGACGATCCGGCCCTAGCGATCGCGCGCCAAGCGCGTCGGGAATTCCGGCGTGTCGTAGGTTGTGAGGCCCTGCCACAAGCGGTCGGCCTCGGCGCGGAAGAGGTCGCGGGTCAGGCTCTCCACCAGTCGGGGCACGGCGAACTTCATACCGTTGATCGACGAGCCGCTGGGACCGAAGCTGAGCGTCGAGCCGAAATTGAACAGCCGGATGCGGCCGAGCCACGGCGCCGTACCCGGCGCGCGCTCCAGCAGCTCGAAGCCCGACCCAAGATAGGGATAACGCTCGAGGCGAGCGTTGCCCTGCCCGGCCGGCGGTGCATAGGCGTCGCGCCAGGTCCGGACGTGCGGGGCGACAGCCGCCAGTTCCGATCTCAGGCCGAGATCGACGTCGAATCCGGTCCCGCAGATCAGGAAATCGAAACGATGCTCGCCACCGGGAGTGACGACGATCGCAGCCGCACCGTCGCTTCGCGCATCGAGCCACGGCGCACCGGTATGCAGATGGAAGGCAGCGTGCGAGGTCACGCGGTCCCAGGTCTCGGCCGGCAGGGCCTCGCGCAACGACAGTACGTAATTCATGAACTTCCAGCGCGTGGCGTCGTCGAGGTCGCCCAGGTGCCGGAAGAACGCCGGGAACGACAGCCATTTATAGGGCTGGACCCGCTGCAGTTCGGGACGGCGGCAGAACAGATGGACCTCGGCCCCCGCCTCCAGCGCCGTCGCGGCATTGTCGAAGGCCGACGCGCCGGCGCCGAGCACGGCCACGCGCCGGCCGCCAAGAGCCGCAAAGTCGATGGCATCGGCTGAGTGGGCGCGCACACCGGCCGGCAGGCGCTCGACGAACGCCGGCATCGTCCACTGCCCGCTCGCCTCGATGCCGTGCGCCAGCACGACATGGCGAGCCAGGATCTCTCGCTCGCCCGCGGCATCCTTTACCCGCACCCGGAGCACAGCGCCGTACGGCTCGACGCCGAGGAATTCCGTTCCGACCTCGATCGGCAGGGCCAGCACGCGCCGCAGCCAGTGCAGGTAATCGCTCCAGCTCTCGCGCGCGATCTTGTTCAGGTGCGCGAAGGCCTCGCTGCCGTGCTGCGCCTCGAACCAGCTCTGGTAGGTGAGACTCGGAATGCCCAGATCGGGACCGGTCACGGTCTTCCAGGTGCGCAGCGTCTTCATGCGGCCGAACGTCCGCCACGGACCCTCGGCGCCGGCCGGCCCGCGATCGATCACCAGGTGATTGTCGATGCGTTCAAGCTTGAGCTTGAACGACAACGCCTGACCGCCCTGGCCACCGCCCACGATCAACACGTCGAGAACCTTCTCGCCGTCGGGTCCGCGGACCGGCTGCAGCCAGCGCAGCTCGGGATAGGAGATCAACGCCAGGTCGCGCCGCACGCGGGCTTCGAGGTCGGCAAGATCCCGGGACGACATGATTTGTTGTTAGCATGGCCGCAATCGCCAGACGACGCGGGAAACGCTAGGTTTCGCCGCCATGGACACACCGCCCATCCCATTTGCCGCCTCATCGCCGGCAGCACGGCAGGCGCGCCCCGAAGTCACCGTCGCCGTCTGCCGCGGCGCCTGCCGGCTGATGCGCCAGGCCGGCCATTCGGTGCTGCTCGAATTGCCGCTGCCCGACGGACGGCGCGCCGACATCTTCGCCGTCAGCCGCGGCGGCGAACTCGTCATCGTCGAAGTGAAATCGTCGATCGAGGATTGGCGCGTCGACGGCAAATGGCCCGACTACCTCGACTGGTGCGACCAGCTCTACGTCGCCGTCCCCGTCGATTTCCCCCAGGCCCTCATTCCCGACGAGATCGGCCTGATCGTGGCCGACGCCTACGGCGGCGAGATCCTGCGCCGGCCGCCGCGCCGGCCGGTCGCCGCCGCCCGCCGCAAATCGCTGCTGATCGACTGCGCGCGGCTGGCCTCGGAACGGCTGGCCCGCATCGAGGACCCGGACTTCGGTGACCTGGCCTAGCGACTCCCAACCCTAAGAAAGCATCGCGCGGGCCACGGACTGCGCTGCCGCCGAGCCCGGCGCGCTCCGGCCGCGGCTCGCCTCGGCCATGCGGATGCGGGCATAGGCCATGATTTCGGTCGGCGGGCCGACACGCTCGATGCGGCCGTCCATCACCAGCGCCACCCGGTCGGCGATGGCGAGCGGTGCCAGACGGTGGGTGATCATGATGACGGTGCGGCCGCGGGTGTTGGCCTTGAGCTGGCGCAGGAGCTGCTCCTCGGTGGCGGGATCGAGGGCGCTGGTCGCCTCGTCGAGAATGAGGATGCGCGGATTGCGGATCAGGGCGCGGGCGATGCAGAGAAGCTGCCGCTGCCCCATCGACAGACCCTGGCCGCGTTCGCCCAGCACCGTGTTGTAGCCCTGCGGCAGACGCTGGATGAAATCGTGCGCGCCGACGAACTTGGCCACAGCCACGACACGGCCGGGATCCTTGTTGACGACGCCCATGGCGATATTCTCCCGCACCGAACCGGTGAAGAGTTGTAGCTCCTGGGGCACGCAACCGATCTGGGCGCGAAGCTGCGCCGGCGAGATATGGGCAATGTCGCTGCCGTCGACCAGCACCCGACCACCCGACGGCCGGAACAATCCCTGGACGAGATTGGCGATCGTGGTCTTGCCCGATCCCGATGGCCCCACGATTCCCAGGATTTCGCCGGCGGCGATGTCGAGGTCGGCATCCAGCAGGACCGCGGGGGCATGATCGTCGGGACGATAGGTGACGCGCTCCAAGGCGATGTCGCCCACGAGCGGCGGCATCGGCGCCAGTGCTCCGGCAGGACTCTCGACGGCTTCGTGCATCAGCCCGTCGATGCGCCTGAAGGCGGCGGCGACCGCCTGAAGTTGATGCCAGGCCGCCACCAGCTGGCGCATCGGCTGCAAGGCGCGCGAGGCCAGCATGTTGACGGCGATCAGCGCACCCACCGTCATGCGATGATCGACGATCTCGCGAACGCCGATCGCGACGATGGCCAGCACTGCCATGAGCTGCAAGGCCCCCGAGGCGCTGGCGGCAATGTTGGCCAGATTGTTGGCGCGAAAGCTGGTCGAGGCCGACTGCTCGACACGCGCCTGCCAGCGCTTTTCGACCTCGGCCTCGAGTCCGAGCGCCTTGATCGTGGCGGCATTGGTCACCGTCTCGGTCAATGTCGAGCTCTTGGCCGCAAGGGCCTGGAAGTTCTCCTCGGCGAGACGGCGCTGGGTGCGATGGGTGGCCAACGATACGCCGATCAACACCGGAATGGCCAACGCCGTGACCATGCCCAGCGTGGCACTGATGGCGAAGGTGGCGGCCAGGAAGAGCGCGACGAAGGCGATGTCGATGGCAAGGACCGGCATCTGCCCGGTGAAGAAGCCGCGCAGCACATCGAGCTGGCGCAGCCGCTCGGCGATGACGCCCGACGGCGTGCGCTCGAAGTGGCGGTAGGGAAGCTGCACCAGGTGATGCAGCACCTCGCCGCTCAGCATCGTGTCGAGGCTGGCACCGGTTCGCGCCGAGAGCCAGCCGCGCGCCACGCGCAGCGCGAAGTCGAGGGCATAGGCAACCAGCATGCCGACGCAGAGCATGGCCATGATCGAGGCGACGTCCGCCCGCCGGTCGCCGCCGATCACCGCGTTGAACACCACCATCATGAAAAGCGGCGTCGCGAGACCGAGGACATTGATGAGGAACGACAACGCGGCGAGCTTCAGGACGACTGGCCGAACGCGGGCCCACAGCGGCGCGTACCATTCCTGGCGTCGTTCGTGGACGCCCGCATCGCAGATCACGAGCGCCCGCGCGCCCAGTGCCATCACCTCGTCGGTCGCCAGACGCCAGACACGGCCTTCGACGACATCGAGCACCGTCCATTGGCCCCCGGCGCCGGCCACCACGACGTAGGCGGGCTGATCGGCCGCGCCGACCAGGGCAAACGGCATGGGAAGGCCATCCAGTCGCCTTGCTCCGAGATCGACGGCATAGGCCTCCAGCCCAAGTCGCGTGCCCGCCGTCAGGAATGCGCCTTCGTCGAGACCTGAAACGGGGATGGCGGCAAGCCGCCGTATGTCGGCTTCGCTGACCGGCCGGCCGACCTGTTGCACGATGTAGAGCAACGCCCGCATGAGGGAATCGATCGGCCGGCGGTGTTCACCGTCCCATACCGATTCTTGGAAGCCGCCATTCTCCCGAGGAGCCATCCCTCGCGAGAATACCAAAATTCTGCGTAGAATCAATAATTTAGGATAAATTCCTAACGCAAAGGAGACGCACGGAGCAGAACTCCGCGCGCCCTTCGCTATCGCCGAATTGTGGGCTCAGCGTGCACCAAACGCCCGCTTCAGCTCGGGCACGAGATCCGTGCGTTCCCAAGAAAAGCCGCCGTCACGTTCGGGCTTGCGGCCGAAATGTCCGTAGGCTGCCGTGCGTTGGTAGATCGGCTTGTTGAGCTGCAGGCCACGGCGAATGTTGGTCGGGCGCAGCGGGAAGATGTCGGAGAGGATCTTCTCCAGCTTGCGCTCGTCGACCTTGCCGGTGCCCTGCGTGTCGACATAGAGCGACATCGGATCGGCGACGCCGATCGCATAGGCCACCTGGATCAGGCAACGGTCGGCGAGGCCCGCGGCCACCACGTTCTTGGCGAGATAGCGGGCGGCATAGGCCGCCGAGCGGTCGACCTTGGTCGGGTCCTTGCCCGAGAAGGCGCCGCCGCCGTGCGGCGCGAAGCCGCCGTAGGTGTCGACGATGATCTTGCGGCCGGTCAGGCCGCAATCGCCGTCGGGACCGCCGACGACGAAGTTGCCGGTCGGATTGACGAAGAAGTCGGCCGCCTTCCTGGGCATCCAGCCCTTGGGCAGCGACTTCTCGACATGGCCCGCGATCATCTCGCGGATCAGGCCGGAGTTGTATTTCTTGCCCTTGGCATTGGTCTCGCGGTGCTGCGTCGAAACCACGACCTTGGCGGCGCCAACGGCCTTGCCGTCCACATAACGAACCGTCACCTGGCTCTTGGCGTCGGGCTGCAGATCGGGCAGTTCGCCGGAGCGGCGCGCCTTGCTCAAGGCTTCGAGAATACGATGCGAAAAATAGATCGGGGCCGGCATGAACGAGCCCTTCTCGTATTCCTCGCTGTCGCGGCAGGCGAAGCCGAACATCAGGCCCTGGTCGCCGGCGCCTTCCTGGTCGCCGAGATTGCCGCCCTTCTTCTTGGCGTCGACACCCATGGCGATGTCGGGTGACTGGCCGTGCAACAGGACGTCGACATCGGCACCATGGAAGCTGAAGCCGTTCTGGTCGTAGCCGATCTCGCGCACCACGTTGCGAGCGATCTCGCTGATGGCCTCGCGGTTGACGATGGTCTGACTGCCGTACTTCTTCATGTACGGCTCGGAGGCGCGACCTTCGCCGGCGATTATGATCTTGTTGGTCGTGGCCAGCGTCTCGCAACCCAAGCGCGTGTTGGCATGGCTGTCGTCGGCATGGCCGAGCTTCACGTCATTGGCGATGAAGGCGTCGAGGATGGCATCCGAGATCTGGTCACAGACCTTGTCCGGATGACCTTCGGAAACCGACTCGCTTGTGAAGAGATAGTCTTTGAGCGCCATAATGCCCTCCCACGGTTCACACTGGACTCCGGGCAGGGCGGCAGGGCCGCCAACGTCCGGCTTAGCCTTTATTTGCGCGGTGGCAAGTCGTCCAAATCCGTCCGCGGCGGCATCGACCATCGAGGCCGCGCCGCTAAAAACTCCAATTATCGGTAGAAATCAAGAGGTTCACAGAGAGGTCACCTGCGCCCTACCGTCTCCCCCCCTCCACGGGGTCCCGGTCGACGCAGGAGCCATCAACGGCCCTTGCGACCGCCCAGGGCCTCGGCATGGCTTGCCGCACCCACGGCCTTGACCATCTCGAAGATGCGCTTGCGCACCCGGGCTTCGCGGATTTTGTAGTAGGCGCGCACCAGTTCGAGGGTCTCGCGCTTGATCAGCGGGTCCTTCTCCTGCTCGAACGGCGTGCCGGTCTCGCCGAAGCCCTTGCGCCCGCGACCCGACATCGGCCGGCCCGCCAGCGCATTGGCCGGCATCTCGTCGAAGAAATACGACACCGGCACGTCCAGAACCTTGGCGAACTCGAACAGCCGGCTCGAGCCAATGCGGTTGGACCCGCGCTCGTACTTCTGGATTTGCTGAAACGTCAGCCCGACGGCCGTTCCGAGTTTCTCCTGGCTCATGCCAAGAAGCGTACGCCGCTGCCGCATGCGTGCCCCAACATGAACGTCAACCGGATGTGATCTTGCCATCGGTCCAGATTCCTCTTGATACGATTTCGTAAGGGAAAGAGCTGTGACAACTTCGTAGGGAAAAGGCTGTGACAACGGAGTGAAAAACACGTCAAAAGTGCGAGGGGTCGGCAAAACCACCGGTGCAAAAATGCATATCTACACGCCTAAGCTGCATATGACATTAGCCCCTCTTGCAGAGAATGCAAGCTGAACCTCAGGGCTTTGAAATCTCGGAATAGTTTATCGCCGGAGTCGGTTGTTCGATGCCCGTCCCACCAACATGCCGCCCGCCAGAAGCGCCAGGACGGCCAACAGGATCCCGTCTCCCCAACGACCGTAGGGTGTGGGCTCTCGCGCCTGTGGAAGACGGTGGTCGATGATGCCCTCCTCCATCATGTCGAGAGACGCCAGGACCCGGCCGTAGGCATCGATCACGGCGGACACGCCGGTGTTGGCCGCGCGGATCATGGGCAGCCCTTCTTCCACAGCCCGCAGGCGGGCACTGGTCAGATGTTGATAAGGGCCACTGGAGAGACCGAACCAGGCGTCGTTGGTGATGTTCAGAAGCCAGCGCGGTCGCTCGCCGGGGCCGGTCACCGCCGCCGGAAAGATCACCTCGTAGCAGATCACCGGCGAGAAGGACGGCAGGTTCGGAACCCCGAGGGTCATGCGCTGCTCGCCCTCTTCGAACGAGCCGCGGCCGATGAAACCGGACACCGGCGCGAGCTGCTTGTGAAACGGGATGTACTCGCCCAGCGGCACCAGATGAACCTTGTCGTAGTGCGCGACGATGGCGCCGGCGCCATCGATGACGAGCAGCGAATTCCACACGCCGTCCTGCCGCCGTTCCGTGCCGCGTGCCGCGCCGGTCAGAAGGTAGCCGCCGGGCGGCACCGCAGTTGCCATGATCTCCAACGCCGGGGATGCCGGATCGATGACGAAAGGCGGCGCAGTCTCAGGCCAGATGACGGCGGCGAGACGATCGAAGCCATCACGGCGGCTCATTTCGACCAGCTTGGCAAGGTGCCGGGCTCTGGTATCCGGCCGCCACTTCTCGGATTGCGGGATGTTGGGCTGAACGATGCGGATCAACGGCCCGCCATCGCCAGCCGGCGTCACGATGGCTTGCCCGGCGGCACCGGCAAGGCCGATCGCGACCAGAGCCGCAACCGATGCCCGCCATCCCGCCGTTGGCGCCGCCAGGGCGAGAAAGGTGAAGGCACCGAGGCCGTACACGCCGAACAGTGCTGCCCCTTGCAGCAACGGCGTGGCGAATGCCCAGACATGGCCGAGCGGATTCCACGGATAGCCGGTGAAGACGTGGCCACGCAGCCACTCGGCGACGGTCCAGGCGATCGCCAGCAGAATGAGACGGCGATAGCGGCCCGCCAGCCGAGGCCAACGCAGCACGGCCCAGCTTGCCGTCCCGGCAGCAAGGCCCGGAAAGAAACCCAGGATCGCCGACAGGCCGGCGACGATGGGCAGCCCCAACAGCTCGTAGTCGGCCGGTGGAACGGAGAAGGCCTCGAGGATCCAGTAGGAGCCGACGGCGAAATGACCGATGCCCCAGGCCCAGCCGCGCAGCAGCGCGCTTCGCGGCCCGGAGGCCGTCTCCCAGAGCCAGACGAAGACGACCATGCCCACGACGGCCAGCGGCAGCCAATAGAGCGGCGGCATCGCCAAGGCCGCGAGCGCACCGGCCAGAAAAGCCGCGCCGCCGGCGCGCCATCCCCGCAGCTTCATCGCAGGAGCGCGGCGATCAGGCGGCGGACCGGGACGATGTCGGTTGCCGCACGCGCAGACGACGGATGCGCCGCGGATCGACATCGAGCACTTCGAACTCCACGCCGGAGGGATGGCGGACCACCTCGCCACGCTCGGGGATGCGGCCGAGCAGGGAGAAGATCAGGCCGCCCACGGTATCGATCTCGCGCCGTTCATCCTCCGACAGCACGCGGCCGATCTCCTGCTCGAGAAGCTCGATGGGCGTGCGGCCATTGACGTCGATGGTACCGTCGACGCGGCGGGCGACCGTCGGCGTTTCGGCGACGTCATGCTCGTCCTCGATCTCGCCCACGATCTCCTCGACCAGGTCCTCGATGGTGAGCAGGCCGTCGGTGCCGCCGAACTCGTCGACCACCAGCGCCATGTGCGTACGCGAGCGGCGCATGTCGAGCAGCATGTCGAGCACCGGCAGCGTCGGCGCCACGAAGACGACCCGGCGCAGGATGTCGCGAAGATTGAATTTCTTTGCCGTGCCCCAGTAGGCCAGCACGTCCTTGATGTGGATCATGCCAATCACGTCGTCGAGCGCCTCGCGATAGACCGGATAGCGCGAGTGGGCCTCGGTCTGGATCATCCGCACGACCTCGTCGAGAGGCGTGTCGGCGGCGATGGCGACGATGTCGACTCGCGGCACCATGACGTCGGCCACCGTCTTGTCGCGCAGCTTCAGGATGTTGGCGAGAAGGACCCGCTGGTCCTCGCTGATCGGCGTATCGCTCTCGGGCGTTTCCTCGATCAGTTCCTCGATGGCCTCGCGGACCGCCTCGTTCTTCTCGCGGCGGCGCAGGCGGCGCAGAATGGCGCGCAACAAGCCACCCGTCGACGGAGCCTCGGGAACTGGCCAAGGCGCCGGCTCCTCAAGGGGTTCTCTGGTCGAAGCCGGGCCGATCTCGCCCGGCCGCGTACTGTGCGCTGTGGAATCGGGCATGGTTCCTAAGATAGGCTATCGGCCCGGCGTTGCAATCGCGGAAGTTCCTGATGCGTTCCTGCAAATTACCCTCCGGCGCGGCGATACCGGTCCTCGGCCTCGGCACCTGGCGGATGGGCGAGAGCCCGCGACGGCGGGCCGAGGAGCTGGATTCGCTGAAATACGGGCTCGACCTCGGCTATCCGCTGATCGACACCGCCGAAATGTACGGCGACGGCAGCGCCGAGGAGATCGTGGGCGAGGCGATCGCCGGTCGCAGCGGGCGCCCCTTCATCGTGAGCAAGGTCTATCCGCACAATGCCTCCCGCGCCGGCACGATCGCGGCCTGCGAACGCAGCCTCAAGCGCATGCGGATCGAGCGGATCGACCTCTATCTGCTGCACTGGCGGGGCGGGGCGCGCATCGAGGAGACCTTCGACGCGTTCCTTCGCCTGCGCGAGGCGGGAAAGATCGGCGATTTCGGAGTGAGCAACTTCGACCTCAGCGACATGGAGGACGCCTGCCGCCTCGACAAGGGCTTCAATGCCAGCAACCAGGTACTCTACTGTCTCTCGCGGCGCGG
Source organism: Alphaproteobacteria bacterium RIFCSPHIGHO2_12_FULL_66_14 (assembly GCA_001767945.1). Classification (GTDB taxonomy): domain Bacteria; phylum Pseudomonadota; class Alphaproteobacteria; order Reyranellales; family Reyranellaceae; genus Reyranella. The sequence goes on from MEMN01000154.1 coordinate 25,397, forward strand.
CCCGGAATTCGACCTGCTGCCGTGGATGCGCAAACGCTCGATCCCCCTGATGGCCTACTCGCCGCTTGACCAGGGTGCGCTGCTGCGCAAGGCCGCGCTCAAGAGCCTTGCCCAGGGCATCGGCTGCACGCCGGCGCAACTCGCGCTCGCCTGGCTGCTCGCCCAGCCCGGCGTCGTCACCATTCCCAAGTCGGCGAGCCGCGAGCGCGTGAAGGAAAATCTCGGCGCGCTCGAGCTCAGCCTCTCGCCACAGATCCTGGCCGAACTCGATCGCGCCTTCCCGCCCCCCAAGGGCAAACAGCCGCTCGAAATGCTCTAGGCACATACAAGGATCGGACTCGCGATGCTGTTGATCGGGGTGAACCGTTCGCCGTACACGCGCCGCGTCGCCATCACCCTCGAAGCCTATGGCATGCCCTTCGAGCAACGACCGCTTTCCGGCTTTGCGAACCGTGCCGAGGTGAGGGCCCGCAATCCCCTCGGCCGCATTCCCGCACTGGTGCTCGACAGCGGCGAGACGCTGGTCGACAGCGGCGCCATCGTCGACCATCTCGATGAGGCCCATGGTCGCGACCGCGCCCTGACACCGGTCTCCGGCATCGACCGGCGCGCCGTCCTGAGGGTTGCTGCGATCATGATGGGCGCCTGCGACAAGGGACTTCAGGCCGCCTACCACCGCAACCATTGTCCGCCGGAGAAGTTGCACCAGCCCTGGATCGATGACTGCATGGCGCAGATGACGAACGCGCTTGCCACCATCGACTCCACGATGGCTGGGCATGAGCCCTATCTGCTGTTCGGACGCCTGACACAGGCGGACGTGACCGCGTTCGTCGCCGAGCGCCTCGCACGCGGCCTCGGCGTGGACACGGAGGTGCGGATGCCACGCCTGCGGGCACTGACCAGGAAGCTGGCTGACGAGCACCCTTTCCGTTCGACCGAGCCCTGACGTCGCTGGAAGGACCTAGCGCGCCTCATAGGGATCGGCGATGCCGAACCGGGCGACGATGCGGCGTTCGAGCGCTTCCATGCGTTCGGCGTCGGCATCGCTGGTCTCATGGTCGTAGCCCAGCAGGTGCAACGTTCCATGCACCACCAGATGCGTGAGATGGTCGGCCGGCGTCTTCTTCTGGGCGCGCGCCTCACGCCATACGGTCTGACGCGCCAGCACGATGTCGCCCAGAAAGTCGCGCTCGCCCGAAGGGTAGGACAGAACGTTGGTCGGCTTGTCCTTATTGCGGTCGCGCGCGTTCAGCAGGCGCACGCCCCTGTCGTCGGCCAGCGCGACGTTGAGCGAGCGGCGGCCGCTGCGTCTCGCGCCGGCGAACGCCGCACGTACCGCACGCCTTGCCAGTTTCGCGGCATCGGGCAACGCCCTGGCCCATCCCGCATCGAGGACGACGACCGTGCAAACGACCGAGGGCTTAGCCCTTGGTCTTCTTGTCGCGCGTGTCATAGGCCTCGACGATGCGGGTCACGAGATCGTGGCGGACGACGTCCTTGGAGGTCAGCCGCACGAAGCGCACGCCCTCGACGTCCTTCAACGTGTCGACCGCGTCGTTCAGACCCGATTTCTGGCCACCCGGCAAATCGGTCTGGCTGGGATCGCCGGTGATCACCATGCGCGAGCCTTCGCCCAGGCGCGTCAGGAACATGCGCATCTGCATCGGCGTGGTGTTCTGGGCTTCGTCGAGAATGACGAAGCAGTGGGCGAGCGTACGACCACGCATGAAGGCGAGCGGCGCAATCTCGATCTCGCCCGACTCCATGCGATTGGCGATCAGCTCGGCCGGCATCATGTCGTGCAAGGCGTCGTAGAGCGGCCGCAGGTAGGGATCGATTTTTTCCTTCATGTCGCCGGGCAGAAAACCCAGACGCTCGCCGGCCTCGACCGCCGGACGCGACAGCACGATGCGCTCGACCTTGCCGGCGAGCAGCAGCGAGACACCCATGGCGACCGCAAGATAGGTCTTGCCGCTGCCGGCGGGGCCCAGCGCGAACACCATGTCGCGCTCGCGCAGCGCCGCCAGATAGTCGCGCTGTCCGGGCGAGCGCGCCTGCACGGTGCGGCGACGCGTACGGATTCCGTCCTCGTCGCCGCGCTCGGCGCCCGTCCGCGCGAAACGGACGGCGGCATCGATGTCGGCCATCTCGATCGACAGGCCGCGCTTCAACCGTTCGTAGAGCGCGGCCAGGGCCTTGTGCACGATCGTCGCGTCGTCCGGCGTGCCGGCGATCGCAAGCTGGTTGCCGCGCGCGCTCAGCTGGACGTTCGCAAGCTGCTCGAGGCGCACCAGGTGCCGATCGTGGTTGCCGTAGAGCGCCGCCACCAGGGCGTTGTCATCGAAGGTCATGCGACGCACGTCGGCGGCGCGCACGCCGGCGCCCACCGGCACTGCGCTCATGCGGCGACCCCGAACGGCCCGCCCGCCCGGGCCGGCAACCCACCCGTCGCGATTTCACCCGCCAGGCTGAGGGGATGGGCCGCCAGCAGCCGCACGGTCGCGAGGCGTCCGATCATGTCGGCATTCCCTTCCACGAAAACGGACTGCAGCCACGGGCTCTTGCCCAGGATCTGGCCCGGCCTGCGGCCCGCCCCGGCAAACAGCACCGGCACGGTGGCGCCGATCTTGGAGGCATTGAAGTCGCGCTGCTGACGCCCGAGCAGGGATTGCAGCGCGGCGAGACGCGCCGTCTTGGTGCTTTCGGCGACCTGATCGTCCAGCGCCGCTCCCGGAGTCCCGGGCCGACGGCTGTACTTGAAGGAGAAGGCCGACGCGAAGCCGACCTCCTCGACCAGTCGCATCGTGTCGTCGAAGTCGGCATCGCTCTCTCCCGGAAAGCCGACGATGAAGTCGGACGACAGGGCGATGTCCGGGCTGATATGGCGCAGACGATCGACCAGCCGGCGGAAGTGGTCGCGGCCATGGCCACGGTTCATGGCCTCGAGGACGCGATCCGACCCCGACTGCACCGGCAGGTGCAAGTAGGGCATGAGTTGCGGCACATCGCCATGCGCGGCGATGAGATCGTCGTCCATGTCGCGCGGATGTGAGGTGGTGTAGCGGATCCGCGCCAGGCCATCGATCTCGGCGAGCGCCCGGATCAGACGCGCCAGCGTCCAGGTCGAGCCGGCAGTGGCGGGCGCCTCGCCGTGATAGGCGTTGACGTTCTGCCCGAGCAGCGTGATCTCGATCGCTCCCGCCGCCGCCAAGGCACGGGCCTCCTGCAGGATCGACGTCGCCGGCCGCGAATATTCCGCGCCCCGTGTGTAGGGCACGACGCAGAAGGTGCAGAACTTGTCGCAGCCCTCCTGGATGGAAACGAAGGCGGAGCCCGCCCGTACGTCGGATGGCGCCGGCAGGTGGTCGAACTTGCTCTCGGCGGGAAATTCGGTGTCGAGCACGCCGGGGCCGGGCCGGCGTCGGCCATCGGCGCGCCGTGCGTCGGTCGCGCGCGCGGCCCGCGCCAGCAGCTCGGGCAGGCGATGATAGGCCTGCGGGCCGACGACGATATCGACCGCGGGCTGGCGCCGGATGATCTCCTCGCCCTCGGCCTGCGCCACGCAACCCGCCACGGCGATGACGAGGTCGGCCCCGACGCGGCGACGCTCGGCCTTGAGGTCGCGCAGCCGGCCGAGTTCGGAATAGACCTTTTCCGAGGCCTTCTCCCGGATGTGGCAGGTATTGAGGACGACGAGGTCGGCCTGCTCGGGATTTTCCGACAGGGCATAGCCGAGCGGCCGCAGGACATCGGCCATGCGGTCTGAATCGTAGACGTTCATCTGGCACCCGTAAGTGCGAATGAACACGCGCTTGCGCTGCCACTGGCTCCGGGTGCCGGTGCGGACGTCTTTCATCTGTCTCCGTTGCTGGAACAAGCAGTTCTTAACATCGGGCACGGTCAGGGTCGAGGGCCGCTAGATGGCACCCACCGGCGGCGGCAGCAGCTCGGTGCGGCCGGAATTCGCCGATTGCACGCCAAACGACACCTGTCGGAAGCAATATTCGGCAAGTTTCTTGCGGTCGCCGAGACGGTCGATGTCGATGGTCGGAAAAAACGTCACGACCGCCTCGGTCTCGCCTAGGCAGACCATTTGCCAAAGATGCGGCACCAGATCGAGGTCGCCGAACCAGGCGAACAGCGGCCGCCAGTAGCGGCCGAGCGGAATACCGTCGAGGCGGGTGTAGGTGATCGCCACCGGCTGCACGGTGATCGGCTTGCCGTCGCGACGCAGCTGGGCCACGGCAAACAAGGCACTGCGGAAAGGCAGGACACGGGTGCCGTCGCTGCTGGTGCCTTCGGGAAACAGCATGAGGTTGTCGCCGGTGTTGAGGCGCCTCAGCATCTCGTCGCGACTGGTGCTGGCCTTGCTCGAGCGCCGGTCGACGAAGATGGTGCCCTGCGCCTTGGCGAGCGTGCTGAAGAATGGCCAGGTCGCGACCTCGGCCTTGGCGACGAAACTGCCGGGAACCAGGCCGCCCAGCAGCTCGATGTCGAGATAGGACACGTGATTGCAGACATAGAGCGTGGGCGTCACCTCCGAGCGCTTGCCGTGGACGCGCACGCGAATGCCCAGGATGACGCAGACGATGCGGTGGTAGACGACCGGCAGCCAGCGCACGACCGGCGTTATTCGCAGCGCCTGTGCCAGCAGATGGAAGGGCAGCAGCGCCAGCGTGAGCAGCAGGTAGCTCAGCAGCCGAAACGCGCCGCGCAGGGGAGACCCAATCCACATTGTCGCCGCGGGCGCGTCAATCGTCCCGGTCACGAATTCCGCGTTCGTAGTGCCGGATGTACTTCTCCGTCACCAGTTCGGTCTTGACGATGATGAAGACGTCGGTGGTGTTGAACTCGGGATCGATCACAGCACCGTCGCCGACGAAGCCGCCCAGCCGCAGGTAGCCTTTGATGAGCGGCGGCACGCGCGCCATCGCCTTGCGCTCGTCGTAGGTTCCCGGCGCCAGCGTATCCATCTTGACGTAGCGGCTGGCCAGCGCGCGCACCCGGATATCCGGCGGTGCAAGATGATGGTGATAGAGATAGCTGAGCGGTAGCGCGTGCTGCGCCGGATCGGTTCCCGGCAGGCTGGCGCAACCGAACATTACCTGAATATTGTAGTGGAATGCATAGAGCGCTATGCCGCGCCACAGCATCTGCATGGTCGCGGTGTTGCGCGCATCCTTTTCGATGCAGGAGCGGCCGAGTTCCAGGACTTCGCCCGGATAGTCGATCATCGGCTGGATATCGTACTCGGCGGACGAATAGAAGCGACCGATCTTGGCCGCCGCCGGCCGGCGGATCAGACGGTAGGTTCCGACGATGCCCTGGGGCCCCTCGCCCCGGCGCCGGTCGAGCACGAGCAGATGATCGCAAACTTCATCGAACGGATCGAAGTCGCGGCGCGTGGCAGCAATCTCCGCTGTCGGCCGGGCCTTCATCTCGTCGTAGAACACCCGGTAGCGGAGCGCCTGGGCCGCGTTGATTTCAGCGGCGTTCTCGGCGAGTCGGACTTCGAAATCGCCGGCAACAACTTTGACGATCTCCGCGCTCGATGCGGGAGCCCCAAGAAGTTCGGCTTCACTGTCAACGCGGTCGATGCGCATGCTTCATCCGCAGGGAGCCGCCCCAATCATTCGCCCATTATCGGGGTGGCAATGGTTCCGTCCACTCATTTTTGACGCTCGGTCTTGCTGCCCAAAGGCACGCCATACAATTCGAGTCGGTGGCCAACCAGCCGGTAGCCGGCCTTTTCCGCAATCTTGCGCTGCAGCTCTTCGATCTCGCCATTGTGGAACTCGACAACCTTGCCGGTCTGGATATCGATCAGATGGTCATGGTGCTCGTCGGGCGTCTCCTCGTAGCGCGCCCGGCCATCGCCGAAATCGTGCTTCGCAAGAATACCCGCCTCCTCGAACAGCCGAACCGTACGGTAGACGGTCGCAATGGAAATGTTCGGGTCGATCGCGGTGGCGCGGCGGTGGACTGCCTCGACATCCGGATGGTCGGACGAATCGGAAAGGACGCGGGCGATGACGCGACGCTGGTCGGTCATCTTGAGGCCGCGTTCGGCGCAGAGGACTTCAAGCTTGGCTTTGCGTTCAGGCATGACACAACACCCTACACCGGTCGGCGTTCGGGGTATAGTTGGGGACATGTCCATACACCCAAGCCCTATACAGCCCGACCATGACATCGACATTACCGGCGAAGTCTGTCCGATGACCTTCGTGCGCACCAAACTCAGGCTCGAACGGATGCATTCTGGCGAGATTCTGAGCGTCCGGCTGCGAGGCGACGAGCCACTCCGGAATGTTCCCCGAGCCGCTCGCGACGAGGGCCACACCATTTTGGGGATCGAGAACCTCGGCGACACCCATATCGTGACAATTCGCCGGGCCTGATCAATCCAGGTCGAGAACCATGACAAACGCGTCCACCGGTGGACGATCGCCGCGCCGGAAATAGGCGGGCCGGCGGCCAGAGACGCGAAAGCCGGCCGATTCATAGAGCGCCCGTGCCGCCGAATTGTCGGCTGCAACCTCGAGGAACAATGTCCGGGCGCCCATCGCCCGAACATGGTCGGTGGCGGCGGCCAGCAGGCGTCGGCCGGCGCCACGACGCCGACGGGCCGGGCGAACCGCAAGGGTGATGAGTTCAGACTCGTCGGCCGCCACCCGGCAAATGGCCATACCGACATCTGCGTCGTCGGTCTGAAGCAGCAGGCCTGCAACGCCCGGGGATCCGAGCAATTCTGCCATGTCCTGTCGCGTCCAACCGCGCTCACCGAAGGGCACAAAGGATTCGCAATGCAGTGCGGCTGCCCGATCGAGATCGAGGCCGCCCAGAGGACGCAGGAAGGTCGTGTCGGTCATTCAGTCGACGGTGCGGCGCGCGCCATTCGGCAAGGTGATGCTGACGCCGCGCAGATATAGTGGCCTCGGCAAACCCTCGCGTGCGTTCCGCGCGCGCCAGGCTTCTAGACCGGAGGCAAGTGCCAAGCGCGCGATCACGATGGGATCCACATGCGCCACTTCTGCCTCGGCATCTACGCCAGCCGCTACCAGTTGCTCGACAAGCGGGCCAACCTCGGCCCCGACGACGATGCATGACCTGTCGCGCAGGCGATCGACCAGCTCGGCTGCGGTCGTGGCGAAGGGCTCTTCCGCCTCCTCGCCGATCGCACAGAACCAGTCACCGAGCCGACTGTCGACGGCGGCAACGACGAGGCGGCCGGGCGTCGCGGCCTGGGCCATCAAGACCGATGTCGTGGAAAAGCCGGCGAGCGGCACGTCGAGCCCGACAGCGAGACCGCGCGCGGCGGCAAGGCCCACCCGCACGCCGGTGAAACTCCCCGGGCCGATGGTCACGGCAATCAACGACAGTTCGCGCCGCCCGACTCCGGCATCGCGAAGCACCGACTTCACCGCCGGCAGGAGCCGGGCCGCCTGATCACGGCCCTCCTCGCGCAGGGACGCCAGACATGCGCCATCACGCACCACCGCCACGCCAAGGCCGCCGACCGCGCAATCGAGAGCGAGCACAAGGTTCATGATCGTTCGAGCCGCCGGCCTCTGGCGCTCGCTCGGGTGGCTGGGCATTCTTGGCTCATGAAACTCGATCTGATTGCGATTGCCCCACCCGACTTCGATGTCGACGTGACGCTTGCCTATGCGACGGAGGCCAATCTAACGGGACGACCGCTCTATCGGAATGCCGAATGCTGGCTGCATCGCGACGCGGCGGAAAAGCTGGCAGCGGCCACGGTGCTTGCCCGGCCGCTTGGTCTGCGGTTGCGCATTTTCGATGCGCTGCGACCCGTCGAAGCGCAGTGGGCACTGTGGAACGTCAACCCCGATCCGGAATTTCTGGCCGACCCGCGCCGCGGCTCGCCTCACTCGCGCGGCGTGGCGGTCGATCTCAGCTTGCTCGACGATGGCGGCCGGGAACTCGACATGGGGACCGCATTCGACGCCTTCACGCCGTTGTCGCATCATGGACGCACCAACGTCTCCCCCGAGGCCCTGCGCAATCGGCTGTTGCTGATGGGACTGATGACCACCGCCGGCTGGGATTTCTACCGCAACGAGTGGTGGCACTATCAGCTCTTCGACGCTCGACGCTATCCGCTGGTCTGCGACGCCGATCTGCCGCGCCCGATGATGTAGCTCAGAAGCTCGAGAGCCGCGCCTTGTCGAAATCGCCGAGCTCGTTCTCGCGCATGATCTGGCGTACGAACTGCACGTAACCCTGACCGCGCTCGGAATAGCGCAGCAGCGTGCCGATCAGGCGGTAGCCCTCGGGATGCTCGCCTCGCGCGCGCATCGCCGCACGCTCGGCACGGAAGCCGGCATAGGCGGGATGGGTGTTGAGATTGGTGATGTAGGCGTCGGTCGCCTCGCCGACATCCGTGAAAGGCTGCGGCATGCCGGCACCCGGCTTCCAGGGAACGGAAACGCTGTGACGCCCTACCGACTGGATCTGCCCGAACAGGGCGTTGCCGTTGCGCGCCGCGAACGAGGTGCCCCAGCCCGATTCGACACCACCTTGGGCAATCGCCATCGAAGGTGGCACGATATCGACGCGGCGCACCAGTTCGTCAAACTTCTCGATCTCCGTATCGTAACGATCGGCGAGATCCTCGAGCCAGATGCGCTCGGTCAACGTGACGCGCGTCGGCACCGTCGCGATCTTGTCGCGCAGATAGAGGAGTTGCTCGCGATCGGCGAGCACGCGTTGATTGACCTCGAGCACCACCGGTAGAATGGCGGTGATGAACAGCGCCTTGCGCTCGGCGCCGTCCTTGGTGTTGAGATCGCCTGGCACGCGATCGACCTTGATCGGCGGAACGGCTTCACCCAATCGAACGTCGGTCAGAGTGTAGGAGACATCGCGGAAAAAACCGGCAAGCTCGTCGGCGGTGCGCGGGCTGATCGGCCGCAACTTGACCTGCCGGCGCACGGCGTTGCCGGGCGCCGCGAAGCGTCCGTGCCCGAGGTTGACCTCGCGGGTGGCGGGATAAGGCCAGTCACCGGTCTCGTTCACGTCGTGGCGCACGAACGTCAAAGCCGCGGGTCGAGCGTCCATGTTGAGAAACGCCGGCTGCTCCGGCGATGCAGCCCCCGCCATCCCGATCGCCGTAAAAGACAGATACGGAGCGACATCGATTGTCGGCAGCGGTTCACTCAGTCCCACGCCCGTAGCGACCATGGCGGCCCACGCCGCCGGAAATGCATAACGTCGCCCGCGTTCGACCGCGGGCCGGATTGACAACTGCATGCCACACTCTTCGTTTCGTTTGGCTCGAACGAACGACCCACCGCACGCGGCCCCCCACGGACCGCGGTTCAGTATCGACGCTGTACGCTTGAGCGGAAGCGACCTACTGGGCCGCCTGGACTTCCACCACTTCTGGCACGTAGTGCTTCAGAAGATTCTCGATTCCCATCTTGAGCGTCGCAGTCGAGCTGGGGCAGCCGGAGCACGACCCCTGCATGTGGAGATAGACCACGCCGTCTCGGAAATCCTGAAACACGATATCGCCGCCATCCTGGGCCACTGCCGGACGGACGCGCGTATCGAGCAACTCTTTGATCTGGGCGACGATCTCGTCGTCTTCCGCCGCGGCCGCGCCCGCATCGGCGCTATCAGCCACCACCGGATCGCCCGACGTGTAGTGTTCCATAATGCCGCCCAGGATGGATGGCTTGAGAATCTGCCAGTCGCGGCTCGCCTCTTTCGTGACGGTGACGAAATCGG
>MEMN01000155.1:0-2855 GCA_001767945.1 Alphaproteobacteria bacterium RIFCSPHIGHO2_12_FULL_66_14
ACCTTCAGTCTTCCGCCCGAGCAGGCAGCGTACATCGACGCAAAAGTCGGTTCCGGCGCCTATGCCACAAGCTCCGAAGTCATCAGGGCAGGTCTACGCGCCCTGCAGGAGCGCGACGCCGCGGTCGAACGGTGGCTGCAGGACGAGGTGGCACCCGTCTATGACGCAATGAAAGCAAATCCCGGGCGCAAACTTTCGGCAAAGTCCGTCTTCTCCGAAGCCCGCGCGCGATATGCGGCAAAACGCAAGGCGCGCCGTTGAGGCGTCGAGCTGTTGCTTTCGCGCCGGAAGCGCGAAGCAATCTTCTTCGTCTGGGTGACTGGATAGCCGAGCGCGCCGGTGCCGACGTGGCGTTGAACTACATCGGGCGCCTTGAAACTTACTGTGCTGGCTTCGAGACCGCCGGCGAACGCGGCCAACGCCGCGACGACATCCGCGCTGGCCTACGTATTGTCGGCTTCGAACGGCGAGTGGCGATTGCCTTCGCCGTCTCCAATACGGAGGTGACCATTCTTCGCTTCTACTATGGCGGCCGGAACTGGACAGACGTTTAAGCTGAGTCAGGAATCATTCGTTCGCGCTTGGGCCTCTGACCCCTCCGTCGGCGCAAGACGCCGACACCTCCCCAGCGTAGCTGGGGAGGAGAAGAATCAATACCCTACCCGAACGCCTCTTCCCAAGTCCCGCGCGTGGAAGCCTTCGAGTATTCGGTCGAGCGGTTCTCGAAGAAGTTGGTGTGCTCGATGGCGCCCAGCATCTGGTCCATCCACGGCAGCGGGTTCTTGGCGTCCTGGCGGTAGATCGGCTGCAGGGTGAGCTGCTGCAGGCGGCGGTCGGCGATGAAGCGGATGTACCGCTTCACGTCGGTCGCGGTCATGCCCTCGATGCCGCCCATCTCGAAGGCGAGATCGATGAAGGCGTCCTCATGGTCGACGATGGTCGAGCAGGCGATGTAGAGCTCGCGCTGCAGCGCCTCGGTCCAGACTTCCGGGTTCTCCTGGATGAAGGTGCGGAAGAGGCGAATGATCGAATTGCAGTGCAGCGTCTCGTCGCGCACCGACCACGACACGATCTGGCCCATGCCCTTCATCTTGTTGAAGCGCGGGAAGTTCATCAGCATGGCGAAGGAGGCAAAGAGCTGCAGGCCCTCGGTGAAGGCGCCGAACACGGCCAGCGTCTTGGCGATGTCGGCCTTCGAATCGACGTTGAACTCCTGCATGTAGTCGTACTTGTCCTTCATCTCCTTGACGGTGAGGAAGACCGAGTACTCCGTTTCCGGCATGCCGATGGTGTCGAGCAGGTGGCTGTAGGCGGCGATGTGCACCGTCTCCATGGCCGAGAAGGCGGCCAGCATCATCTGCACTTCGGTGGGTTTGAAGACCCGCGAATAGTGCTTCATGTAGCAGTTGTTCACCTCGACGTCGGCCTGGGTGAAGAAGCGGAAGATCTGCGTCAGCAGATGGCGCTCGCTCTCGGTGAGCTTGTTGCGCCAGTCCTTGACGTCGTCGGCCAGCGGCACTTCCTCGGGCAGCCAGTGGATGCGCTGCTGCGTCAGCCAGGCGTCGTAGGCCCAGGGATAATGGAACGGCTTGTAGATCGGCTTGGCATCGAGAAGGGACATGGGGCGGACCGATCAAACGGTGTGAAGCGAAAGGTTCCCCGTCGCGCCCGGCAGGCTGTGCCGGGGCGCGGCGGGGTCGTTCTGGCTACTGGCAGCTAAGGCACTCTTCGTAGTCGTTGGTCTGGGAGATCTTGTTGCCGACGAACGGCAGCGGTGCTTCCGCGCCCTCCTCCCGCGTCGGGATGCCCATCGCATGGTCGCCCAGCTGGTCGGCCATGGCGTCGCCCGAGACGGCCTCGGCGCGCTGGATGCTGAGCGAGCGGCAGTAGTAGAGGCTCTTCACGCCGCGCTTCCAGGCCATCATGTGGATCTGGTGCAGGTCGCGCTTGTGCACGTCGGCCGGCAGGAAGATGTTGAGCGACTGGCTCTGGCAGATGTAGGGCGTGCGGTCGGCGGCATGCTCGACCAGCCAGCGCTGATCGATCTCGAAGGCGGTCTTGAACACCGCCTTCTCGTGATCGTCGAGGCAGTCGAGATCCTTCACCGAACCCTGGCTGGTGGTGATGGTGGTCCAGGTGTCCTCATCGTTGCGGCCCTTCTGCTCCAGGATCTTCTCGAGGTACGGGTTGCGCACCACGAACGAGCCCGAGAGGGTCTTGTGGTTGTAGACGTTGGCCGCCGACGGCTCGATGCCGGGCGAGGCGCCACCGCAGATGATCGAGATCGACGCGGTCGGCGCGATCGCGAGCTTGTTGGAGAAGCGGTCCTCGAAGCCGAAGTCGGCGGCGTCGGGGCAGGGGCCGCGCTCGCGGCCGAGCGTCCTGGAGGCGTCGTCGCACTGACCGCGGATGTGCTTGAACATCTTCTTGTTCCACACCTTGGCCATCACCGATTCGAGCGGGATGTTGTTCAGCTGCAGGAACGAGTGGAAGCCCATGACGCCGAGGCCGACCGAGCGCTCGCGCATGGCGGCGTAGGTGGCGCGGGCGAAGTCTGAGCCGGCCGTGTCGATGAAGCCCTGCAGCACGTTGTCGAGGAAGCGCATCACGTCCTCGATGAAGGTCGGATGCTCGTGCCACTCGAGATAGGTCTCGAGATTGAGCGACGAGAGGCAGCACACCGCCGTGCGCTGCTTGCCGTGATGGTCGATGCCGGTCGGCAGCGTGATCTCGCTGCACAGGTTCGAGGTCTTGACCTCGAGGCCGGCCAGCTTGTGGTGCTGGGGCCGGGCGTTGTTCACATGATCGACGAAGATCAGATAGGGCTCGCCGGTCTCGATGCGCGCCGTCAGGAT
>MEMN01000155.1:2962-7364 GCA_001767945.1 Alphaproteobacteria bacterium RIFCSPHIGHO2_12_FULL_66_14
AGATGAGAAGGCCGTGATGGAGGTTGAGCGCCTTGCGGTTGGGATCGCCGCCGGTCGGGCGACGGATTTCGATGAATTCCTCGATCTCGGGATGGTTGACCGGCAGATAGCACGCGGCCGAGCCGCGGCGCAGCGAGCCCTGGCTGATCGCGAGGGTGAGCGAGTCCATCACACGGATGAACGGCACCACGCCCGAGGTCTTGCCGTTCATGCCGACCTTCTCGCCGATCGAACGGAGATTGCCCCAGTAGGAGCCGATGCCGCCGCCACGCGCCGCCAGCCACACGTTCTCGTTCCACAGGCCAACGATGCCTTCGAGCGAATCGTTGGCCTCGTTCAGGAAGCAGGAGATCGGCAGGCCGCGGCTGGTGCCGCCGTTGCTCAGCACCGGCGTGGCCGGCATGAACCAGAGATTGCTGATGTAGTCGTAAATCCGCTGGGCATGGCCGTCGTCGTCGGCATAGGCCGCCGCGACGCGGGCAAACATGTCCTGATAGCTTTCGCCGGGCAGGAGATAACGGTCGGTGAGAGTGGCCTTGCCGAAGATGGTCAGGCGGGCGTCGCGGGAGGAGTCGGTAACAACGCGGGCACCGCTGCGAACTTGAACAACATCAAACACTTGTGGCCCCCATTTTCTTTTTGTCCACAGCTGTGGATAGAACACACTGTGGAAGACACCTAGATGTTGGGAGGGGTTTGTCCCTTCCCACTATGGATAGATGATACGGCACCTGTGGTGGCTGTCATCGGCAATTTTTTTCCCCGCGTGTGAATCTCAGGAATGGTTGGTTAACTAATTGTAAAAACTAGATAAAATAGGCTTTGAAATATTGTATTTCTGACCCCTTGCGAACCTTCGCATGTGCAGCATTGAAAGAGAACAAAACGCGCTTTGCCGCGGATTCCGTGGGCTGGAAACAGAAACGCCAGCGAATCGGCTGAACCGCGCCGGCACAGGGTAAAAAACGCGAGACGCGATGGGCACTTTCGGCGTCGCGAGCTGATCGTCGTCAGATTGTCATGGTGCGGCGTAACATCGGGCCGAGGAATCGAAGCTTAAGCGAATACCTCATGCCGAGGAGGCCACGCAGTGGCCGTCTCGAAGCATGGGCACCAAAGTTCGTGCTTGTTGCCCATCCTTCGAGACGCGCGCCATGCGCGCTCCTCAGGATGAGGACTATGGGAGGGAAACGCTAAAAATGGCCATCGCACCGGCGCCACGGGTTTACGGCTTGGACGCCATTTCGGCCGCGGCTCTCCGGACCGGCGGCGAGGAAGCCGCCCAGTTCGCGCGCCGGCTGTTCGAGCGTGTCGCCGACAAGGATCTGGCAGCCGCCCCGGTCGAGCAGCGCGCCGCCATCGCCCGCGCCCTGCTGGCGTTTGCCCGCCGCCGCCTGCCCGGTGTCGCCAAGGTGCGGGTATTCAACCCGACCGAGACCGGCCAGGGTTTCGAGAGCCGGCACAGCGTGATCCATATCGTCAACGACGACATGCCGTTCCTGGTCGACTCGATCGCCAACGAGCTCAACCGCCGCGAAATCTCCGTCCATCTGCTGGCCCATCCCGTGCTGACAGTGCGCCGCGACCTCGACGGCGATCTCCTGGACTTCGGCGCCGACAGTGGTGGCCGCGCCGAATCGATGATGCACGTCGAGATCGATCGCCAGGCCGAGGCCGGGCAGCTCGACGATCTCGCCGCGGCACTCGCGCGCGTGCTGGCCGAGGTCCGGCTGGCGGTCGAGGACTGGCGGCCGATGCGCCAGGCCTGCCTCGACGCGATCGGCGATCTCGCGCCTGGCCGTTCGCCCAAGATGGAGGAGTACGCCGATTTCCTGCACTGGCTGGAAGCCGGCCACTTCACTTTCCTCGGGCACCGCCGCTACCGCTATGCCGACGATCCCTCGCAGGCCGGCGGCCTGCGCTACGACCTGATGCCGGGCTCGGCGCTCGGCATCCTGCGCCGCGACGAGGTCCGGTTGTTCGAGGCGGGCCTCGGCGCCGGCGAGGCGATGGCACGCTTCGCGCGCGGCGCCGACAACATCCTGATCGTGAAGACCGACCGCCCCTCGCTGGTCCATCGCAGCGGGCCGCTCGATTGCGTGATCGTGAAGACCTACGACGGCGACGGCCGGGTGACCGGCGAGCGGCGCCTGGCGGGCCTGTTCACGTCCGCCGCTTACCATGCGACGGTGGGCGACGTGCCGCTGCTGCGCGGCCGGGTCGGCGGCGTCCTGCGGCGCTCCGGCATCGACGCCGACGGCCACGACGGCAAGGCACTGCTGGCGATCCTCGATTCCTACCCGCGCGACGAGCTGTTCCAGATCGACGAGGCGACGCTCTACGACCAGGTGCTGGGCATCCTGCAACTGCAGGAGCGCCGGCGCGTGGCGCTGTTCGCCCGCCGCGACGCCGTCGGCCGTTTCGCCGCCAACCTGGTCTTCGCGCCGCGCGAGCGCTTCGATTCGGCGCTGAGCGAGCGCTTCGCCGCGATCCTCGAACGCGCCTGGGACGGCGAGGCGACCTCCGTGGCCGCCTCGATCAGCAGCGATTCGGCGCTGGCCCAGGCGCTCTACACGGTGAAGCTGCGCCGGCCGGACGCGCCGGCGCCCGACCTCGCGGCACTGGAGCAGACGCTGGCCGAGGCGGCGACGTCGTGGAACGACCGGCTGCGCGCCGCGCTGCAGGCCAAGCTCGGCGACGCCGAAGGCCGGGCCACCGCCCGACGCTGGCGTGACTTCTTCCCACCCGCCTATCGCGATGCCTTCGACGCATCGCACGCCGTCGCCGACATCGCGCCCTTGAAGGCGGCGCTGGCCGGCCGGCCGTTCGGCGTGCGCCTCGATCACGAGGGCGGCGCGCCCGCGCACCGCTTCGCGCTGCGCCTGTTCCATCCCCGTGAAGCGATCGCCCTCTCCGACATCCTACCGCTGGCGGAGAATCTCGGCCTCAGGATCCTGAGCGAAGTGCCGTTCCTGCTGAGGGCACCGGCCGGCGACAAGATCGACGACGCCGTGGCGTTGCAGGTCCTGAGCGTCGAGACGGCGGACAAGTCGGCCGTCGATCTCGCCGCCGTCGGCCCGCGCTTCATCGAGGCGATGGAAAAGCTTCAATCCGGCGCGCTGGAAAACGACGGGCTCAATCGCCTCGTCCTGGGCGCCGGCCTCGCCTGGCGCGAGGTCGCGGTGCTGCGCACCTACGCCAAGTATCTGCGCCAGGCCGGCGTCCCTTTCAGCCAGGACTACATGGAGCGCGCGCTGGCGGCCTATCCCGCGATCGCCCGCGGCCTGGTCGATCTTTTCCTCGCCCGCTTCGACCCGGCGCTGGGCGAGGCCGGGTCCGACGCCCGCAAGGCCCGCAGCGAGGCGATCGAGGCCACGCTGGCCGCGGCGCTGGAGACTGTCGCCACGCTCGACGAGGACCGCATCCTGCGGCGCTTCCTCAATGCCGTGCGCTGCACCTTGCGCACCAACTTCTGGCAGACCACGGCCGACGGCGCGGCCAAGGACTGGATCTCCCTGAAAATCGACAGCCGGGCGATCGACGACCTGCCGGCACCCCGGCCGCTGGTCGAGATCTTCGTCTACAGCCCACGCATGGAGGGCATCCATCTGCGCGGCGGGCGCGTGTCGCGCGGCGGCATCCGCTGGTCCGACCGGCGCGAGGATTTCCGCACCGAAGTGCTGAGCCTGATGAAGACGCAGATGGTGAAGAACGCCGTCATCGTGCCGGTCGGCTCCAAGGGCGGCTTCTATGTGAAGAGGCCGCCGGCAGAAGGCACGCGCGAGCAGGTCCAGGCCGAGGGCATCGCCTGCTACCAGACGCTGATCCGCGGCCTGCTCGACCTCACCGACAACTATGTCGGCGACAGCATCGTGCCGCCGGCCAACGTGGTGCGCCACGACGGCGACGATCCCTATCTCGTGGTCGCCGCCGACAAGGGCACCGCCACCTTCTCCGACATCGCCAATGCGCTGGCGGCCGACTACGGCTTCTGGCTGGGCGACGCCTTCGCCTCGGGCGGGTCGGCGGGCTACGACCACAAGAAGATGGGCATTACCGCGCGCGGCGCCTGGGAGTCGGTGAAGCGCCACTTCCGCGAGGCCGGCCAGGACATCCAGGCGACGCCGTTCACGGTGGCGGGCGTGGGCGACATGTCGGGCGACGTGTTCGGCAACGGCATGCTGCTGTCGCGGCACATCAAGCTGGTGGCCGCCTTCGACCACCGTCACATCTTCATCGATCCCCAGCCGGACCCCGCCACGGGCTGGGCCGAGCGCAAGCGGCTGTTCGACCTGCCGCGCTCGTCGTGGATGGACTACGACAAGACGCTGCTGTCGGCCGGCAGCGGCATCTTCGACCGTGCCGCCAAGTCGATCCCGCTGTCGGCCGAGGCGCGGCAGGC
>MEMN01000155.1:7372-8326 GCA_001767945.1 Alphaproteobacteria bacterium RIFCSPHIGHO2_12_FULL_66_14
ATTTCGGCGGCATCGGCACCTATGTGAAGGCCACGAGCGAGAGCCACGCCGAGGCCGGCGACCGCGCCAACGATGCCGTGCGGATCGATGCCAGCGGCTTGCGGGCGAAAGTCATCGGCGAAGGCGCCAATCTCGGCCTCACCCAGCGCGGCCGGGTCGAAGCGGCCCTGGCGGGACGCCGGATCAACACCGATGCGCTCGACAACTCGGCCGGCGTCGACACCTCGGACCATGAGGTCAACATCAAGGTCGCGACCGGCGTTGCCATCGCCCGCGGCCTGCTGGCACGGTCCGACCGCGACGCGCTGCTGTTCTCGATGACCGACGAAGTGGCCGCCCTCGTGCTGCGCCACAACTACCAGCAGAGCCAGGCGATCAGCGTCGCCGAGGCCCAGGCCGGCGAGGAGCACGACCGGCTGGAGCGCTTCATGCGCGCGCTCGAGCGCGGCACTGAAGCAAAAGGGGGCCGGCTCGACCGCGCCGTCGAGTTCCTGCCCGACACGGCGGCGATGCGCGCGCGGGGATTGAGCCGCCAGTACCTGACGCGGCCCGAACTCTCGGTGCTGCTGGCCTACGCCAAGATCGATCTCAACGACGAGATCCTGGCGTCCGACCTGCCCGACGACCCGTTATTGGCAGCCGAACTGCTGCGCTACTTCCCCGGTGCGCTAAGGGAGAAATACGAGCCAGCGATCGGCGCCCATCGGCTGCGCCGGGAGATCGCGGCGCTGCAGGTGGTGAGTTCGCTGGTCAACCGTTGCGGACCGACTTTCGTGCGCGACGTCGGCCAGCGCACCGGCGCGACCGCCGCCGCCATCGCCCGCGCCTTCGCCGTCGTGCGCGACGCCTGGAAGTTGCGCGACCTGTGGAGCGACATCGAGGCGCTGGATCCGGCACTGAAGGCCGAGGCGCAGACGCAGATGCTGGTGGCCTCGCAGCGCTTCCTCACGCGCA
>MEMN01000156.1:0-3266 GCA_001767945.1 Alphaproteobacteria bacterium RIFCSPHIGHO2_12_FULL_66_14
GGCCGCGTGTTCGACGAGACCGGCATGGCGGAGCTGCTGGCCGAGCATGCGCTGCACCCGCGCTACGGCGTGCTGACGCCTTTCCTGGCGGCGGCCATCGTGAAGACGATGCAGGGCAACTCCCTGACCGCTGTGCTCACGGCCTCCGGCATGGTCGAGCCCATGTTGCCGGCGCTCGGTCTTGACAGTGCCTCGGGACGGGCGCTTGCCGCCGCGGCGGTGGGTGCGGGGTCGATGGCGGTGTGCCACGTCAACGATCCGTTCTTCTGGATCGCGGCCACCATGGCCAAGCTCTCGCCCGGCCGCGCCCTCTACATCGTCTCGCTGGGCAGCGCCGTCATGGCGATCGGCGCTCTGGTCGTGATCGCGGCGCTGCGGCAGTTCATCTGAGCGAGCCAATCACCGCGACGTGACGGTGGCGCTCGCCATGTGATCGTGGGGGCGATCGACGGCCGGCTCGGCGCAGCGCCGCACGGTGGCGATGGCGCGGGCGCCGGAACGCAGATCGATCTCGGCCTCACCATCGAAGGCCTCGGGCGCACCGGGGTGCTCGCTCACGAGATCGAAGCGCAGCAGCATCGTCTGGCCCATCTGCATCGCATCGACCAGGCGATCCGACAGGACCGGCGCCTGCTGGCGACTTGCGTCGGCCAGAAGCACATGGTCGCCGGCGAAGAGAATGTCGGTGGCAAAGACCTGCCCGTCGACCACGATCTCGGCCCGCGCCGCATCCTTCACGAGGTTCGGCAACACACCGTTCGGCAGCAACGGCCCCAGCGTCGAAAGGTAGATCTGGAGCTGCAGGCCGCGGCCGGTCCCGGCTTCCTCGCAGACCAGCGCCACGACGTCGATGTTGAGGTTGCTGGAAGCGGGTTCAGCGAAGGCGTAGCTCGGCGCGCTCACGCCCTCTTCCAAGCGCCAGCTGCCGGCCGCCGTAGCGGGGCCGGCGCCGACAAGCAGCGCCGACAACACGCCCGCCAGGCCAATCCGTCCGAAGTTCAAGAGGGCCCGCATGACCATATCCTCCCCACTTGGGAGGCAATTTGGACCATTGAGGGGCAAGCCCCATGATTTGGATCAAGCCGACGTCAAACGCCAGAAATCAGTCGAGCTTGATCCCCGAGGCCTTGACCACCGGCGCCCAGAGCTTGCGGTCCTGGGCCAGGAATTCGTCGAAGCCCTTGCGGCCAGGCGGCGGCATATCGAGACCGAGCGCGTCGGTCCAGCGCTTCTGGATGTCGGGGCTGGCCAGCACCTGGGTGAGGGCGGCCTCGAGCCTGGCCAGGATCGGTTCGGGCGTGCCCGCCGGGGCACCGACGCCGTACCACGAGGTGGCGACGAAGCCTGGCAGGGTCTCGGCGATGGCCGGGATCTCGGGCGCGGCCCTGGAGCGTTGCGCCGACGTCACGCCCAATCCCTTCAGCTTCTTGGCCCGCACGTGCGGCAGCATCGAGGGCATGTTGGCGAACATCATGTTCACCGTGCCGGCCATGAGATCGTTGTAGACCGGACCCGCGCCCTTGTAGGGCACATGGATGATGTCGACGCCGGCCATCGACTTGAAGAGCTCTCCGCTCAGATGCAGCGACGTGCCCGGCCCCGACGAGGCGAAGGAGTACTTGCCCGGGTCTTTCTTGCAGAGCGCAATCAGCTCCGCGACGCTGTCGGCCGGCAGCGACGGCGTCACGCCCAGGAGGTTGGCGAGCGTGGCCAGCCGCGAAACGCCCACGATGTCCTTGTCGGGATTGTAGGGCAACTTCGAATAGAGCATCGGGTTCAGCGTGTGGCTGGCCACAGAGATCAGGCCGAACGAGTAGCCGTCGGGCGCGGAGCGCGCGAGTTCGGCCATGCCGATGTTGCCGCCGGCCCCGCCCCTGTTCTCGACCACGAAGGTCTGGCCGAGGAGCTTGGAGAGCTGGTCGCAGATCAGCCGGCTCACCGTGTCGGTGCCGCCGCCCGGCGCGAAGGGGCAGATGAAGCGCACGGTCTTGGCGGGCCAGGCCGCCTGGGCTCGGACCGACGAGGCGGCGACGATCGACGGAGCGGCAAGCGTGGCGATGAGCAGGGTACGTCTCTTCACGGTGTTTCCTCGTTGTTGGTTCTTTGAAGGCACCCTACTTCGCCGCGTGGCACGGTGCGAAGAGGCGTGTCTCGCAGGGTGAGGCGGCGGTCGATCGCGACGATTATGGTTCGTCGTCGCGCAAAACTTCTTGCCGTCGCTGTGTGAAGACATACATTTGCGACACATCGAGCCTTTGCGCCCAGCGCGTTGCGACACATGATCGAACGCGTGGGATGTCGCGTGGTTGGTGGGCCGGCGAACATGTTCAGAACTGAATGCCTTGACGCAACCCTGCGTAGGCCGATGCTGACTCACACAGTTAATCTGTCCCCGCGCTCGCCAGAGAGCCGCGTCGCGAGAGCCATGTCATCGAGTTCGGATCATGAAACTGATCAACCAGTCGATCCGTGCATGCCAGAGCGCCCGTCGCGGAGGAACAGGCGGCGCCCGCCGGCTGCGAACGCACGCCTCCACGACTATGTCCGGGTGCTCTGCGTCGTCCAGCGCCTGATCCTGCGCGACATGGGCCGGCTGAACCTCAGCCTGCGCGGCGCGGCGCGCGCCGGGCGCATCCCGGTCGGCACGCTCTCCTTCCTGCTCGACCGCAACCGCGTCACCGATCCCGACAAGCAGCCCAAGCGGCGCTGCCACCGCGGCACGCTGCTCCACCTGCGCGCCATGCCCTGGATCCGGCCGCTCACGGTGCGGACGCTCGACCGGCTGCTCGCCACCGGGGACCGGCGTATCGGCCTTTGAGGCGAGGGCGTTCAGAATTGGACGATTGCTCTGCCGAGCGTTTGCAGAGACTCTTTCAACCTGTGCACACGGAACCATGGAGACTTTCCGCCTCCGCCTGGAGACCAGCCATGCGCGTACTTGCTAGCTGCCTCGCCGCCGGGACCGCGCTCGCGACGATGGCCACGATTCCGGCCAGCCACGCCCAGCAGGAAGCCACTTCCAACACACTGTCGGTCTATGCGCCCAAGCTCGACGGCCTCGCCCGGCTGTCGGTCGCCGAGATCTTCGACAGCGACGAGATCCTGATGGCGAGCGTCGAGCAGATCGGGCGCCTGGGGCGGCGCGAGGCCGAGGCGCTCGCCCGCATGCTGGCCGATTGCCGCGAGGCGCCGACGCCGAACGTGCTGGCCGACGGCTATTGCTGGCGCGCGCGCGGCTACTTCGAGATCGTGGCGGCGCCCTACGG
>MEMN01000156.1:3285-4274 GCA_001767945.1 Alphaproteobacteria bacterium RIFCSPHIGHO2_12_FULL_66_14
GCTGCCTTCAGCGCCAAGCTCACCTGGACGCACGCCGACTGGCAACGCACCGACTCCCCGGAACGGGCGCGCGTGATCCGGCGGATCGCCCGGATCGAGGGCGTATGGGGCGCCGCAGTCTATTCCCGGCTGCTCGCCCTCGACCGGGAGCGGCGGTAGCGGCGGCGCGCCCGGCTCACGATTCATTTTCCTCTCCCTTTGCACGTGAGGGGACTGAAAAGTCATCCCGCGACAACGCCCGCAGGCTAAAGTGCGCGGGCATGACAGAACCGAAGAGCGTCCAGGGCTACATCGACCAGACGCCGTCGTGGCCCGACGGCACCCCGACGCCGACGGTTCCCATGACCCGCATGCAGTGGCGGATCTGGCTGCTCGCCACCGCGGGCAAGTTCTTCGAGGGACTGGTCGTCTTCATGACCGGCGTCGCCCTGCCGCTGATCGTCAAGGAATACGGCCTGTCGCCGCTCGAGAAGGGCGTGGTCGGCGCGGCGCCGCTGGCCGGCATCATGGTCGGCGCCATCGCGCTCGGCGGCCTCGCCGACATCTACGGCCGCCGCCTCCTGTTCGTGGTCGAGATGCTGGTCTTCGTGGTCTTCCTGATCGGCCTTGCCGCAGCACCCGGGTTCGGCTGGCTGGTCTTCTTCCTGTTCGGCGTCGGCGTGGCGCTGGGCTGCGACTACCCGACCGCCCACCTCGTGATCTCCGAGAGCATCCCCAGCCGCGACCGCGGCAAGCTGGTGCTGGGCGCCTTCGCCTTCCAGGCGATCGGCGCCCTGGTCGGCACGGCGCTGGGCTACGTGATCCTGGCCAACCTGCCCGAGCTCGGCGCCTGGCGCTGGATGTACGCCACGGTGATCGTGCCGGCGGCGCTGGTGGTGGTCGGGCGGCTGTTCATCACCGACAGCGGCCAGTGGCTGATGGCCCGCGGCCGGCGGCAGGATGCCGAGCGCGAGCTGCAGCGATTGCTGGAACGCGAGCCGCGCTACCCC
>MEMN01000156.1:4393-5405 GCA_001767945.1 Alphaproteobacteria bacterium RIFCSPHIGHO2_12_FULL_66_14
ATCGGGCACGAGATCACGGGCGCGCACACCGTGGCGAGCGTGATCGCCCGCGACATCGAGGCGGCCAAGGGCGCGGCCCTGGTCGACACGCTGCTGATCGTGGGCATCCTCGCGGCCGTGCTGCTGACCGACAGGGTCGGCCGCATCCGGCTGCAGGTGCTGGGTTTCATCGGCTGCGCCGTGGGACTGGGGCTCGCGCTGGGCCAAGCGCATGCCGAGGAACCGGCGCGCACCCTGCTGCTGTTCGGCGGCTTCATGATCTTCAACTTCATGACCAACCTCGGGCCCAACGCGCAGACCTACCTGCTGGCGGGCGAGGTCTTTCCCACCAACATCCGCGGCAAGGGCGCGGGCTTCGCCGCGTCCTTCGCCAAGATGGGCGCCGTCATCACCGCCTTCGTGTTTCCTCTGGTGCTGGCCGGCGCCGGCACCGACGTGCTGCTCGCCGCCCTCGTCGTCACCTCGCTGCTGGGCGCGCTGGTGACGTGGTGGTTCCGCATCGAGACGCGCGGCGTCAACCTCGAGGAGATCGGACGCTAGCGGAACGGTTCGCCGGCCTGGCTGCTGCCGGCGGCCCCCACGATCGTCATCAGCCGCTCGCCGAACAGGTCCCAGCTCAGGTGGCGGTCGTAGAAGTCGCGCGAGGAATGGGCGAGCTCGCGGTAGCGGCCGGCATCCCGGGCGCAGTCGCGGATCACCGACGCATAGTGCTCGGGCCCGCTGCCGATCGGCAGGGCGAAGCCCGACACGTCGGAGCGCACCACGGTCGGGATGCCGCCGACGTCGCTCGACAGCGACGGCACGCCGTAGGCCGCCGCCTCGCTGAAGGCGATGCCGTAGTTCTCGGCGCGCGACGGCACGAACAGCAGATGGGCCTCGGCCAGGAGCGCCTCGAGCCGCCGCCGTTCGGTCGGGTCGCTCTTGTGCAGCGTGCCGTGGTTGCGCACGAACGGCGGCAGCGCCTCCGGCGTCTGCTCGAGGCCGACGATGTCGACCGCCAGCCGCACGCCGG
>MEMN01000157.1:0-6309 GCA_001767945.1 Alphaproteobacteria bacterium RIFCSPHIGHO2_12_FULL_66_14
AGTCGGCGGCCGAGGTGCGCGCGGCCTCGTCCGGCGGGGCCTACACGCCGAAGAAGGGATAGGCAATTGTCTGTCAGCAGCGACGGCCATGCTGCCGACCGCCCCGTGCGTTGGGGGTTGGCTGCCAGGTTGTTCGCGATTCTGACCCTGCTGGGAGCTATCGCCGTCCTCGTCACCGGCGTTCTGGGTTACGTCCGTGCCCACGACGCGCTGGAGCAGGCGATCTACCACCAGCTCACGACGGCGCGCGAGATCAAGGCGCGTCAGGTCGAGACGTACTTCCGCACCATTCATGCCGAGCTGCGCCTGCTTGCCACCTCGAAGATGGTGGTCGAATCGACGCGCGAGTTCCGCGTCGCGTTCGACGAACTCGATCGCGAACCTCTGGCGGACGGGATGCGGCAGAAGGTGAGCGACTGGTATGGGATTCATTTCCTTCCCGAGATCAGCCGTGTCCTCGGCACGTCGCCGCCTCTCGACGAGTATCTGCCGGTCGGCTCCGCCGCGACCTATCTCCAGTACCACTACATCGCGACCAATCCGCATACTGTGGCGAGGCGTCGGCTGGTCGACGATGCCGGGGACGGCAGCCGCTACAGCAAGCTGCACGCTGTCTATCATCCCCTCATGCGCGCTGCGGCGGCGACTGTCGGCTTCGATGACTTCATGATCGCCGATGCGAAATCCGGCCGCCTTATCTACACGGTCGACAAGGAAGTGGATTTTGCCGCGTCCACTCACAGAGGGCCCTACCGGACCTCCAACGTGGCTGCGGCTGTCGCGCGTTGCGCTGGTTCCGCCGATCGTTCCGCCGTCTGCCTCGAGGATTTCGCACACTTTGCGCCGGCCAGTGGTGAGCCGACCGCGTTCATGGCGGCGCCGGTGATCGACGAGGGCGTCGTCATCGGGGTGTTGATCGCGCAAGTGTCGGACGCCGAGATCGACAGAGTCGTAACCGGCGACCGGCGCTGGCGCCACGAGGGGTTTGGTGCCACCGGTGAGGCCTATCTCGTCGGTCCCGATCATCTGCTGCGCTCCGGTCCCAGGGCGTTCTACGAGAATCGCGAGCGCTACTTCGCCGATTTGAAGGCCAATGGCGCCCCGGAATCGGAGATCGCCGCCATCCGTCGGTTCGGCACGCCGGTCCTGATCCAGCGAATCGACACCAAGGCCAGCCAGTCGGCCCTGGCCGGCACCGAGGGCACCGGCGAAATCATCGGCTATCGCGGGGTGCCGACGCTTGCTTCGTGGGGGCCGCTCGCCATTCCCGGCGTCAAGTGGGCGCTCATCGCCAAGATCGACAGCGCCGAGGCCTTTGTGCCGATCTACCGGCTGCGGCGGGACCTGGCGATCGTCGGCGGGCTCGCGCTGCTGGTCGTGATCGCGACCGGCGGATGGTTGTCGCGCGCCCTGCTCGGGCCGCTGCGCGAGCTCACGGCAGGCGTGAAGCGCTTCGCCGCTGGCAACTACGACGCCAAGGTGACGGTTCGCACCAGCGACGAGATCGGCCAGCTCTGCCTCGCCTTCAACGGCATGGTCGACGAACTGCGCGAGAAGAGCGCGGTGATCGAGAGCAAGAACCGCGAGAACGAGGAACTGCTCCTCAACGTCCTGCCGGCGCCGATCGCCAATCGGTTGCGCGGCGGCGAACAGCGCATCGCCGATGGCTTTGCCGAGGTCACGGTCGCCTTCGCCGATCTGGTGGGTTTCACTGCGCTGTCCTCGGAGATGCCGCCTCAGGAAGTCGTGACGCTGCTCAATGGTCTGTTCACGCGCTTCGACGAAGCGGCCCACGACCTCGGCATCGAGAAGATCAAGACCGTGGGCGACGCCTATATGGCAGTCTGCGGCCTGCCCGTGCCTGTCGCCAACCATGCCGAGCGCATGGTGCGCATGGCGATCCGCATGGTCCACATCACGCGCGAGCATGCGCTGGAACATCGCGTGTCAATGAAGCTGCGCGTCGGGATCAACAGCGGTCCCGTGGTGGCCGGCGTCATCGGCAAGAGCAAGTACATCTACGACCTATGGGGCGACACGGTAAACCTTGCCAGCCGGATGGAGTCGGGCGGCATTCCCGACTCGATCCAGGTCACGCGCCCGGTCTACGAGAAGCTGCAGGGGCTGTTCGCCTTCGAGGCGCGCGGATCGATCGAGGTCAAGGGCAAGGGCAGTGTCGAGGCATGGCTCCTGAGGCTCTAGGAGCCATCGTGACGCACCGCCCTTGTCGATCGTCTGACGCTCCCGCACTGTAGGCGGCGTGACGAAAGCAGCCGGGAGACCACTTCGTGCCGAACCAGTCCGCCAAGATCGATCTTGCGAATCTCATGATCAGGAAAGCCGGCCTGGTCCGCACCGTGCGCGACGAGTTGGCCAAGCAGGGCGTGGTCTACTGGAATGGTCTGAGCGAAATTCTCGACGCCATCGAGCGGGCACGCCGCGAGGAGCCGGAGGAGGGGGCTGGATGACTCTCGGCGATTTGACGCTTATCTACCTGGCTTGTGGCGCGGCCACCTTGCCCCTCAGCATCGTGGCTCTTCGGCTTGTCGTGTCGCTGTCGGCAGCCAGTGGCGAATCACGCGAAGTCGACCAAGTGTTCGATCGGGCCGTCGATCTTTCGGTCTTCCTCTGGATCGTCGGCGGCCTGGCCTTCTATTTCTGCGCCGCGCACATCGAGCGCCAGAAGCCCTGCGGCGAGCAGCGCACCAACCAACTGACCGCCGAGTGCCGTCGACTGCTCGGCGCCGCCCATTCTCCAGCCAGCGTGGACGGGGTGCTCGGGCGCGCCGTCGCCGACGCGACTTTGCGCGCTAGCTCCGCGCCTCGCCGCGGGCCAGCATGACGTAGCGCATGGCCTTGTCATCGTTGTCCTTCAGCATCGCCGTGGTCACTCGGGGATCGTGGTGGGGATTGACCATGGCGATGAGCCGGTCTGTCTCAGGCATGCAGGACAGGGAAACAGCCTTGGCGATGTTGGCGATATCCAGCTCGCCGCTGATCGACGGCGCGGCATTCTTGGCGAGGCAAGCGTCCCGGGCTTCATAGGCGCGGTCGATCCGCCCGGACAGCCGCGGATCGCTGTATCCGGAGCCCTTGAGGATCGAGACGGAATTGCACGCGCTCAGCGACAGCACAAGTGTCGCCAAGATGGCTCGGGTCGATTGTCGCAAGAAATTCATCGGTGCATTGCCCACAGCTCCCAACTTTATCCTATCGGCCCCGGGCATTCCATCAATCGATGGCCGCCGATACCGATTCCAGCGCTAGCCTCGAGCCCTGAGCACATACAGCGTCGCCCGCTGCTCCGTGTCATTGCGGATCGCTTCGACGACCTTCGGGTCCCGGTCGGCATTGGTTGCGGCGATGAGCCGGTCGGTCTCGGGCGCGCACGACAGGGAGACAGCCCGGGCGATACTGGCAACGTCTGAACCGCCACCCGCGGACGGCACGGCATTCCTGGCGAGGCAGGCGTCCCTGGCCTGGTAAAGTTCCTTTATCCGAGCAACCTTGATCGGGTTGCTGTACTCGTTGCCTTCAAAGATGTAGTCGCGGCTGCAGGCCGTCAAAGACAAGGCGAGAACGGCCATTGCTACCCGCTTCGATGGTCCCAGTCGCTTCATCGGCGGGTCGCTCACGCTCGTTCGGAGGTCCAGATCGTCAAAAAGGCTGGCGGACCCGGCGAGATTCGAACTCACGACCTCTGCCTTCGGAGGGCAGCGCTCTATCCAGCTGAGCTACGGGTCCAGCGCGCCGGACCATAGCGGAGGGGGCCCGACGGTGCAACGCAGCGGTGCCTGCAAGTCGGCGTCCGAAGGCTCGGGCCGATCCAGGCCTGCCAGACTGGATCTAGTGGGCCGGCTGGGTCAGCCGGTCGACGGTGGCGATGCCGATCGCCGACAGGACAAACAGGCCATGGATGATCACCTGCCACATGACCCCGGCTTCGGTGAAGGTGGCGGTCGGGGTGCCCAGCGCACCTGCCTCGATGAAAGTCCGCAGCAGATGGATCGAAGAGATGCCGATGATCGCCATAGCGAGCTTGACCTTCAGCACGCTGGCGTTGACGTGGCTCAGCCACTCCGGCTGGTCCGGATGCCTTTCGAGTTCCATGCGCGAAACGAACGTCTCGTAGCCGCCGACGATGACCATGATCAGCAGGTTGGAGATCATGACGACATCGATCAGGCCGAGGACGACCAGCATGACCTGTTGTTCGTTGGCCCCGAAACTGTGGAGGACGAGGTGCCACAGCTCCTTCAGGAAAAGGATCACGTACACGATCTGTGCGACGATCAAGCCCAGATAAAGTGGCACCTGAAGCCAGCGTGAGGCAAAGATGATGCGAGGCAGGGGGCGAAGAGCGCTGGCGGACCGGGCGGTTCTCGGGAGTTCCGGTGTTGTGGCGGTCGACGTCATTCGGTCAGTCATCTCCCAGTGGTCTACGGTGATCTTGCGGTCTTTCCATTATTCCACAAGACGCCATTTGTCGCTCCGATGAGCCCGACGCGTTCAATTAGGGGAGCCGCGATCGTTGGGTCCCGATCGAGAAAAAATCCGGTCTGCCGCCGATACCCGATCAGAGCCGGCGCGAGGGTTCGCGCGCGTAGGTTGCCAGGGCTCGATCGATCAGCGTCTTGCGATCGATCTTGTTGGTGCCGGCAAGCGGCAGCTCGTCGACGAACCATATCGCCCGTGGGTGTGCGTAGGCGGGACCGTTGTCGAGGGCGAAGCGGCGGAGTGCATCCTCGGTTGGCTTTGCGCCGGGCTTTGGCACCACGAAGGCCACGGGAAGTTGGTACTTGATTTCGTCCGGCACCGGCACGACGCACGCCTGCGCCACGTCGGGGTGGCGGCCAAGCAGCTTCTCGACCTCGCCGGGATAGACGTTCTCGCCGCCGCACTGGAACATGTCGTCGGCGCGGCCGACGAAAAAGACGAAGCCGTTCGCGTCGCGGCGCATCACGTCGCCGGTGTCGTACCAGCCATCGATCAGGCGCTTCTTCGTGTCGGCCTCGCGGTTGAGGTAGCCGGTCATCAGAGCCGGCGTCCGGATATGCAGCACGCCCTGCATTGGACCGGAAGAGCCGGCATCGGCGCCCACGAACTTCACCTCGACGCCGGCGCGGGGATAGCCGAGCGCACCCATCGGCTTGGGGATTCCTTGCGGATGCGGGCCGAAGCCCAATGGCCCGGATTCAGTCGTGCCCCAGCTGTTGGCCGTCTCGGCGTTCGGGAACAGCCGGTGCATCTGCTCGAAGAATTCCGGTGTCGAGGGCGCCGAGCCGGTAACGGCGGTGGTGACGCAGCTGAAATCGGCCTTGGCGAGTTCTTCGGTCTCTCGCATCACCAGCGCCAACATGGTCGGCACCGACGTCACCATGTCGACCCGCTGGCGGTCAATGGCGCGGATGTAGCCCCGGGCGGTGAAGCCGGTCATCAGCATGATCGTGCCGCCGTTGATCATCACCATCTTGGCGCTGAACAGGCCGTTCATGTGGAACAGCGGCGCGGCGACGATCACCTTCTTGCCTTCGATTCCGGGCTTCTGTTCGGGTGTGGCGCCGGTCGCCCAGAGATAGCCGCCGTGTGTCAGCGGTACCCCCTTGGGCAGGCCGGTGGAACCCGACGTGTAGAGCACCATCGCCACTTCCTCCGGCGCCATGTCGACAGGCTCGAACGGGCCGGCATCGAGCAGGGTGTCGAGCTGCTCGATTGCCAGGGTCGGCACCTGCGCGGCTACCAGCGGCGTGCGTTCGGCGTCGGCGATGGCCAGCCTGACGGCCGAATCCCTCATGATATGGGCCACAGTCTCACGCGGGAGCTTGTGGTTGACGCAAACCGAGACCAGCCCCGCTGCCATCGTGGCCATGTAGAGCACGAGATAGTCGGCGCTGTTGGTGGAGACGATCGCCACCGCCTCGCCGCGTTTCAATCCACGCTTCAGCAGGCCGCGCGCCAAGGCGTCGATGCGCCGGCGGCCCGCGCCATAGCTCAGGCGGAGCTGTTCGTCGCCGTCGGGCGAGAGCTGGATGATGAAGGGAAGGTCATCCGGCGCGCCCGGATCGAGGATGGCGGCGAGGTTCCTGAGTGTCATGACCGTCCGGCGTGCAAGCGGTGTGCCTTACTGGCCCCTTCGGTGGAATTGCGAGCCGCCGTAGGATTGATCGGTCGGCACGATCTCCATGTAGCTCACGTCCATGCGCTGTGGCGAGCCCAGGACGAACATGATGGCCTCGGCGATATCGGCAGCCAACAGGCTGTCGTAGCCTTCGTAGAAGCGGCGGCGACCCTCCTCGCGGTCATCGAGCA
>MEMN01000157.1:6337-17595 GCA_001767945.1 Alphaproteobacteria bacterium RIFCSPHIGHO2_12_FULL_66_14
GCCCGGCGAGATTTCGCTCACGCGCACGCCCGATCCGTGGAGGTCGAGCCTGAGCGTCTGGCTGAGGTTGTGCAGGGCTGCCTTGGTCATGGCATAGACCGGCATGCCGGGGAGGGGCCAGGTGCCGGAGGTCGAGCCGAGATTGACGATATGGCCGAGCCCGCGGGCCTTCATGCCGGGAACGGTGGCGGCCAGGCAGTTGAGCGTGCCGCGCATGTTGACGTCCATCAGGGCGTCGATGTCGTCGGGCGCGGCCTCCCACGAGGGGGTCGATCGCGCGAAGGCCGAAGCATTGTTGACGAGAACGTCGGCATCGAGCGATCCCAGCGCCGACAGCACGGCATCACGGTGGGAGATGTCCAGCGCCAGCGGCCGACAGCCGGTCTCCTGCGCCAGGCTGGTCAGGTCGTCGGCCGAGCGGGCGACGGCATAGACCTCGATGCCGCTGATCCGAAGCTGCCGGACGGTCGCAGCGCCAATTCCGCGGCTCGCCCCCGTCACGACGGCTGTGCGATAGCGATCCAGGGACATGGCTTCTCCTTTGCGCTGCGCCGGCTGATCGTTACATTGCCGACCATAGCGCATCGAAAGGCGGAGCGAGTCATGGCCAAGAAGCTTTTCCCCGACGGCACCGAAGTGGCCGGTTTCTACGTCCGCGCCATCAGGAGCGGTCCGCTGGTTTTCGTCGCCGGCACGACATCGCTCGATTCCAAGGGACGCGTCCAGGGCCGGAACGCCGCGGAGCAGACCACGATCACCATGCGAAAGATCGAGGCTGCGCTGAAGTCGGCGGGTGCGCGCATGGCGGACGTCACCCGCATGACGATCTACGTGACCGATATCCGCGACATGAGAGAGGTGACGAAAGCCATGGCCAAGGGACTCAAGCGGTCGGTCATTTCCTCGACCCTGGTCGCGGTGAGCGCGCTTGCCGTGCCGGGGCTGCTGGTCGAGATCGAGACGACGGCGGTCGTCGAGCGCTGAAAGATTGAGGGGAGAGTTGTGATGACCGAAGCAAAGCGTCCGGCGCTCGGGCGGCGGCAGGCATTGGCAGGCGTGGCCGGAATTGCGCTCGTCGTCTCTCCGGCGCGCGCCCAGCAGCGCGTGAAGTCGGGGACCGTCGACATCGAGCAGGTCCAGGTCGCCTTCATCGGCAGCGGTAACGTTGGCGGCGGCACACTGCACTTCCACGGCAAGAGCTATCGCTTCTCGATCGGTGGCTTGGGCATCGGCGGCTTCGGTATCTCGAAGATGCAGGCCTATGGCGATGTCTACAACCTCAAAGAGCTGCGACAGTTTCCCGGCCCGTATGGTCAGGCGCGCTACGGTGCCGTTGCCGGCGACAAGGGCGGCGGAGAGATGTGGCTGGAGAATCCCAACGGCGTGATCCTGAGTCTGAAGGCGCGTCGGCAAGGCCTCGCCGTGTCGCTCGGCGCCGACGCCGTGATCATCGATTTCAAGTGAGGGTGGCGATGATGACCATGGTGAGCTTCCGTCGCGCACTTTCGCTTTTCTGTACTGTCGGGCTGCTGGGCGTGGCTCCGGCTCTTGCCCAGGACGAGGTCCAGACCTTCAACGCCTTTGCCGTCGTCGCCGCCAATGGCGCGATCGTCCGTGCGGCGGAGAAGCAGGTCATGGTGGTCGGCACTTTGGTCGGGCCGTTCTTCGTCGAAACAGATGAAGGCCCGATCCCCAGTGGTCGGGTCACCTGCTCGGCATCGGTGCGGGTGGACCAGGCGACCTTCCGTCAGACCGGCAACGGTGTCTGCACGTTTGTTGCGCAGGATGGTGCCACTGCCTGGGGCGACTGGGAATGCACCGGGTACGAGCTGATCGGTTGCCGCGGGACGTTCAAGCTCAATGGTGGAACCGCCCGGCTTGCGGGCGCGACGGGCGAAGGGACGATGATCTGGCGGCCGAGCGCCCATGAACTCAGGAAACAGCTCGACGGCACGGCGCTGGACAATGCCACCGGAATCCTCCTGTGGCGCGACTTCAAGCTCAAGGGCAAGTAGCGTCGCCACGCTTGCCGACAGAACCGGCAGGTTACGCCGGCGGGTAGGAGATCCTGTCGCGTTTCAGGAGATCCTCGAGCGTCTTGATGCCCTTGTCGTAGCGGTCCTTGGAGCAATCGATGCTCGCGCCCATGCGTTCCATGTCCGGTCCACCGGAGCCCTCGCCGCGACGCAATGCGTATTTGTCGAAGATGGCGCCGAGTTGGGCGCAGCGCGCGGCCAGCTGTTCGTTTGTCTGCTGCGCGCCGGCGTCGGCGAACGGCATCAAAGCGGTGACGAGGCCGAGCAAGACGATCGTACGTGCGGGTCGTCTCATCGGTCAGTGCGGGGAGGCGCGGGTCATCGGTCCGCAACTATACGCGTCGGCAGGCCCGCGGGCGACCGTACGCTTCTGCCGGCGGAAACCACTCCGCCTTGCACGCGTGGTTTGTGCCGATGTAGGGTCATCCATCCAGCCGCAGGCTGGGATAAATGGGGGGCGGGGATGACCTTGCGATCGACGGTTCGCTGGATGCTCGGCGTGGGCATCGCAGGTCTGGTAGCGGCGTGCGGCATCGGCAAGGGCACGCTGGGCAGCGATCCCGCAACGGAAAGCCAGGCATCGACCATCACCTGGACGGACGGCCAGCCTGCCCTTTCCATCAGCTGCAAGACGCCGGGCGGCTGCCAGTCGCGTGCGGTGGCTCTGTGCACCGCGACCGGTGGCGATTACACGGTGCTGAAGATGAACAACATGCCGACTGAGGGCGACATGAGCCAGGTACGCGGTCCTGCCTCGGTTGTCATTCGCTGCAGCAAGTAGCCGGCCGGCCCTCTAGCGCGAGTGGCGCGAGCCCCACAGGGCGGCCATTTCCGGTTGCGACCGTGCGGCATCGGCGCCCGACGGCAATGCCGCTTCGTGATCGGACATCCAGACGACGATGTCGGCGGCCACGACGGGCCCGTCCTTGTCGCGCAGCAGCAGGTGGTAGCCTTCGCGATAGAAGGCGAGCTTGGAATCGGCCCGTCGCGGCATGACTTCGATGGCGGCCCGGACCGGCTCCCGCGGCACGATCCGGTCGCCGAGCCCGTGCAACATGAGGTAGGGCATGCGGACTCGTCCGGCCGAGTACCTGGCCGCGTCCATCAGGTCGACCAGCCCATAGGCCATGTCGAGGCGCGGCTGGCGCAGCATCATTGGGTCGGTGCGCAGCTTCTCCAGTGTCTTGGGATTGTTGGTTGGCTTGTAGTCGATCGATGTCGGGCCGGCCGGCATCCAGGGAATGGTGTGGGCGAAGAACCAGAGTCCACCGCTGGCCAGCGGTCCCAGCGTGTCGCGCGAGCGCAGCGCCGTGGCGAGCAGGACCAGCCCGTCGACGTCGATCGTCCGGTCGGCAGCCACGAGGGCGACCGCGCCGCCCATGCTTTCGCCGGCGAGATAGAATGGCACACCGGGATGGCGGGCCCGGACCAGGGTAGCCATCGTCCGCGCGTCCTCGACCAGGCTGTCGGTGCCGGCCCAGCGTCCGCGTGTCGGGCTGCTGCCAAAACCGCGCTGATCATAGGCATAGGTAGTGATGCCGGCCTTGGCCCAGATCGCCGCCGGCTCCTCCCAGGCGTTGCGATAGTCGCCAAAGCCGTGCAGGCCCAGGATCACGGCGGCGGGGGCGCCGTTTGCCGCAGGCCATACCGCAAGTGCTAGCGCAGTGCCGTCGGCCGCGACATAACGATCCGTCGTCAGGGCCGGCGGCCGTACCGTGTCGCCCGCCGGAATGACCGTGGGCGCGCAAGCGGAGAGAATGACCGGGGCAGAGACCACCGCTATCATCCGACGGCGCGAGAGGAGTGAGATTGTGACCGAGCCTTTTGAAGTCATTACCGTCGATACTGACCGAGTCGCCTGCGATGGCGGCGGCGGCGCGTTGGGACACCCCAAAGTCTACCTCAACCTGGGACCGGAAGGGCATGTCGAGTGCCCCTATTGCAGCAGGTTGTACAAGCTGCGCGAGGGTGCACATGCCGGCGCCCACGCCCACTAGGAACCGGCCGATGAAGCAGCTGGGCGAAGGCTGGAACTGGCGCGACCTCAAGGTCGGCGACCGTTTCGTCACCTATGGCCGCACTCTTTTCGAGGCCGATCTCCTCAATTTCGTGACACTTTGCGGCTTTTCCGAGGAGCTGTTCACCAACAAGGAATACATCAAGGACCACGCGCCGATGCGCGGCGGCCACCCAGTACCGGGCGCGCTGGTCTTTTCGATGGCCGAGGGGCTCGTGATCCCAACGACTTTGCAAGGCACGGGCCTTGCCTTTCTGTCGATGGGCTTCGACATCAAGGGCCCGACCTACGTGAACGACACCATTCACGTCGAGATCGAGGTCACCGAGATCAAGCCGACCTCCAAGGATCCGTTGCGCGCGCTCGTGCGCACGACCAACCTGGTCAAGAACCAGAAGGGCGAAACGGCGCTGGTCTACACGCCTTTGCGCATGATGCAGGGGCGCTAGCATGGCCAAGGTCGCGGTCGAGAAGGAGGGACCGGTCACGGTCGTATCGATCGATCGCTTCGCGGAGGCGCGCAATGCCGTCGATCCCGAGACGGCGATCCTGCTGCGCGAGGCGTTCCTCGCCTTCGATGCC
The DNA here is from genome assembly GCA_001767945.1 of Alphaproteobacteria bacterium RIFCSPHIGHO2_12_FULL_66_14. Lineage (GTDB taxonomy): Bacteria > Pseudomonadota > Alphaproteobacteria > Reyranellales > Reyranellaceae > Reyranella. The sequence goes on from MEMN01000157.1 coordinate 10,973, forward strand.
GACGAGACTCAGTTGGCCGCCATCCTTACCGGCCGTGGCGGCACCTTTTGTGCCGGCTACGATCTCAAGGTTGCTGCTGGACGCGAAGGCCCGGCCCTCCATGATCCGGCGGGCCCCGGCCCGATGGGGCCGACGCGCCATCTGCTCTCCAAGCCGGTCATTGCGGCGGTCGAGGGCTACGCGGTGGCGGGCGGTCTTGAACTGGCGCTATGGTGCGACATGCGCGTCGCGTCCGAGAGCGCCAAGTTCGGTGTGTTCTGCCGGCGCTGGGGCGTTCCGCTGATCGACGGTGGCACGGTGCGGTTGCCGCGCCTGATCGGCCATAGCCGCGCCCTCGACATGATCCTGACCGGCCGCGAGGTCGGCGCCCGCGAGGCCTACGACTGGGGGCTCGCCAATCGGCTGGTGCCGGAAGGCGAGGCACTCGCCGAAGCCAGGGCACTGGCCGAGCAACTCGCGAAGTTTCCCCAGACCTGCCTGCGCTCCGATCGTCGATCCTCATATGAACAATGGGGCCTCGACGTTGCTGGGGCGCTGGTCAACGAGGGCAAGCGCGGCGCTCCGGCGCTGCAGCAGGAATCGCGCGCGGGCGCTGCCCGCTTCGCCGCCGGCAAGGGGCGCGGCGGTACTTTCGGCAACATCTGATGGCGACACTGCCGACCGAGGACGAAGCCGCGCGCTATCGCGAGGACGGCGCCGTCTGCCTGCGTGGCGCCTTCGACGCCGGCTGGATCGAACGCCTGCGCGCGGCGGTCGACGCCGACATGGCCGCGCCCGGCCCGATGGTGCGGGTGAACACGCCCGAGGGTGCACCGGGATTGTTCTTCGTCGATTTTCAGCTCTGGCAGCGCCATGCCGCGGCGCGCGCCTTCGTCTACGAGTCACCGGCGCGCGAGATCGCAGCCCGCCTGATGGGTTCGCGCGAGGTCGTCTACTATCACGATCATCTGTTGGTGAAGGAGCCGGGCACGAAGGAGCGGACGCCTTGGCATCACGATCAGCCCTACTACCCGATCGACGGCGAGCAGATCGTCTCGCTGTGGCTGCCGCTCGATCCCGTCGATCGCGCGACCTGCGTCGAATATGTCAAGGGTTCGCACCGCTGGGGCCGCTGGTTCCAGCCCAAATTCTTCAAGCAGGGTGGCGTCGACCTGCAGGTCGAGGATCCGCGCTTCGAACCGCTGCCCGATCTCGACGCCGAGCGCGGTCGTCACGAGTTCCTCGCCTGGGATATGGAGCCGGGCGACGTCATCGCCTTCCATGCGCTTACCCTGCACGGCGCTTCGGGCAACCGCTCGACCTCGCGCCGCCGCCGGGCCTGGGCGACGCGCTGGTGCGGCGATGATACCCGCTACGCTGCTCGCATCGGGCAGATCTCGCCGCCACTCGAGGGGCATGGCCTGAAGCCGGGCGACCGGCTGGAATGCCAGCTGTTTCCCAAGGTGCTGGGCTAAGGCACCAGCACGGCCTTGCCGACGACCGTGCGCTCCTCGATCAGCTTGAAGGCTTTCACCCAGTCGGCGAGGTCGAGCGTCGCGGCGACGGTGGCCCTGAGCTTGCCTTCGGTGAACCAACGCATCAGTTCGGCCTGCGCGTCGGCCACCATGGCGCGGCGCTTGGCGAGGGCGGCAGCTTCCTTCGGCGTCGGTGTGCCGCCCTTGCCTCCCTGGCCGCCCCAGCCGTTGTAGTAGCCGTAGTAGAAGCCGATCACCGTCACGTTCTTGACCAGCAGGATGTTGGCCGGGATCTGCGGGACGACGCCGCTGGCGAAGCCCATCGGGATCAGCCGGCCTTCCGGCGCGATGCATCGCAGGGATGCATCGAACGCCGTACCTCCGACCGGATCGTAGATCACGTCGGCGCCGCGCCCGCCGGTGAACTCCAGTACCCGGGCGCGCAGATCCTCGGTGCGATAGTCGATCAGGTGATCGGCGCCGGCCTCCTGGGCGGCCGCGAGCTTGTCGGCACCGCCCGCCGAGGCGATCACCGTGGCGCCCATCGCCTTTCCGACCTCGATCCCGGTGAGGCCCGAGCCGCCGCCCGCGCCATGGACCAGCATCACTTCACCCGGCTGCAGGTTCGCCTTCCATTTCAGCACGCCGTAGGCGGTTGGATAGAGAGTCGGAAAATTGGTCGCCTCGGCATAGGGCATGGTTTCCGGAATCACCACGGCATTGGCTGCGGTCGCCACCGCATATTCGGCGTAGGCGCCCTGACTCACGCCGGTGGCGATGCGCTGGCCGACTGCGACGTTGGTGACGCCGACGCCCAACTCGACGATGTGGCCCGCCATCTCGTTGCCCGGCACGTAGGGCAGCGGCGGCTTGTTCTGGTGCTTGCCTTGCACGCCCAGTAAGGCAGCGAAGCTTACGCCGGCGGCGCCGACCCGGACCAGGATCTCGCCGGCCTTGGGTTTGGGTGTCGGCATGTCCTGGATATTGAGGTTCTCGATCGTGCCATACGCCTCGCAAACCAGTGCCCGCATCATTTCCTCTCGAACTGCTTCTTGAACTGGCCGTGCCGGCCCTCACCCTTGGCGAAGCGCGCCGCGCCACTCTGCGATTCCTGGCGCCGCGCCGCCAGCGACAGTTCCATTTCACGCCGGATCGCAGCGGCCTGGGCACGGTCGAAACTCTCGTAGGCCGATTGCCGGTCCGACGTCATGGCGATGGGCGGGAAGGCTGCGATCTGCGCCGCGAGCTTTTCGGCCTCGGCGCGGGTCGTGCCGCGCGCCACCTTGCGGGTGGCGAGGCCGATGGCGATCGCCTCGTCGGCACCCACGGCGCGGCCGGTCAGCAGCATGTCCATGGCACGGCCCTGGCCGATCACGCGCGGCAGGCGGACCGTGGTGCCGTCGCTCATCGGCACGCCCCAGCGGCGCGAGAAGACGCCGAAGCTCGCCGTTTCGTCGACGATGCGGATGTCGCAATAGAGGGCCACGCCGAGGCCGCCGGCGCAGGCATGGCCTTCGATGGCGGCGATCACCGGCTTCGACAGCGGAGCCCGCAATGGACCTTCGTCGCTGCCCGCCCAGGGGAAATAGTCGGTGCCGCCGCCCAGTTCCTTGAGGTCGGCGCCGGCGCAGAAGGCGCCGCCCGCGCCGGTCAGCACCGCCACATGGGCCTGGGGATCGGCCTCGAAGGCCTTTAACGCCGCGGCCATGCCGTGCGCTGCCTCGTTGTCGAGCGCATTCTTGGCCTCAGGGCGGTTGATGGTGATGGTGGTAACCGGGCCAGTGGTCTCGACCAGGATCTTCGGAGTCTTCATCGCACCGTCGCAAGTTCGTCTTCGAGCTGGGCGTTGGTCCGCAGTGGCGTGCGGAAGTACCACCAGTTCTTCTGCGCCGTCCATTTTTCCTTTCTTGCCGTACCGCTTCCCCAGACGCAGCGCTTGAAGTCGCGCGTTCCCGCTACGAACTGTTTGTCGGCCTCGTCGAGCTTCAGCGCGTGATCGCCCATTTCCTCACGGCTGAACATCGGCAGCGCTTCGAGGATCAGTTCGCGCACGTCGACATCATTCAACCAGTTGTCGAGGTCGAAGCTGTAGTCCTGCCGTTCAAGGCCGGCAGTGAAGGCGGCCCACTGGTCGACCAACTCGATCAGGTCCTCGACGTCGGGAGGGCCCGGAGGCGGGGGCGGCTTCATTCCCTGCCCCGCCCCGCCTGGCGGCGGTAATAGCGCTCGCCGTCGTTGGGTTTGAAGAAGGTCCGGATGACGCCGTTGGGATTGAAGGCGATGAAAGCTCCTGTCTGTTTGTCGAAGCGCGTGGTGACGCCGTCGCGCCGGACGGTTTCGAGGACGGGGTCGCCAACCTTGGCATCCCGCAGCAATTGCGCCTGCCGCAGATAATCCTGCTTGGTGATGCGGCCGAATTCGGCGCCGTGCTTTTCGAAATGTTCATCGAGCCGGCGCGCATCGGCAAAGCCGACACTGGCGCCCCAGCGCGTCGCCGTCTCAGGTTCGCTGGCCTCGACCGGGCGCGAGTCGGTGGCTGCAGTTTGGCGCGCTGCGATGCGGTCGCCGCGTTCGGAGACCTGGGTCCAGACCAGAAAGATCGCGACCACCGCCAGCGCGGCAGTGAGCAGGCGGCGCCAGGGCAGACCGCCAGAGCGGAGGATCATCGGTCTATTGTGCGCCGCCTTTGAACCAGCGCGCAATCATGCGCCGCTCGGCATCGGTGATATGGGTCATGTTGCCGGGCGGCATGACCCGGGAAGCGGCTGCCTGCTGGTTGATCGCGGCGGCGAGTGCCCGGATCTGAGACGGCGCTTCCAGGATGACGCCCTTGGGCGGGGCGGCGATGCCTTCCTGCGTCGGCTTGGCGGCATGGCAGGAGACGCAGCGCGCCTGGATGATGGGCAACACCTGGTCGAAGGACACCGGGCCGCCTCCGTCGGCGCTCGGTCGGGGCAGTGCCAGCAGAGCGGTCAGCGCCAGCATGACCAAGCCGGCGGTCAGTACCAGGGGATCGGGATCGCCCTTGTGGCGCTGCACGAACCACACTCGGATCAGTGCGCCGGCCAGCGAAATCATCAGCAACAGCACCCAGTTCCACTCGTGGCCGTAGAGGCCCGCGTAGTGATTGCTGATCATGGTGAAAAGCACGGGCAGGGTGAAATAGGTGTTGTGGACCGAGCGCTGTCGGCCCATTTGCCCGAACTTCGGATCGGGCGTGCGGCCTTCTTCCTTGGCCTTCACCAGCTCGCGCTGGCCGGGGATGATCACGAAGTAGACGTTGAGCGCCATGATCGTGCCCAGCATGGCGCCGAAATGGACGTAGGCGCCGCGGCCCGAGAAGAGGTGGCAGAGCGCCCAGGCCGCGACCGCGCAATAGAGGAACAGCAGGCCGCCCAGCACGACATCGTCGTCGCCGAAGGCAGAGCGGCAGAGCCAGTCATAGACCAGCCAGCCCACGACCAGAGAGGCAAGTCCAAGCCCGATCGCCTCGGCCTTGCCGAGGTTCATGACCGAGGGGTCGATGAGGGCGATCTCCGCACCGTAGTAGTAGACGAGGCAGAGCAGGAAGAAACCGGTGATCAGGGTCGTATAGGCTTCCCACTTGAACCAGTGCAGCTCGGGCGGCAGCGTTGCCGGCGCCAAGGTGAACTTCTTGGCGGTGTAGAAGCCGCCGCCATGGACCGCCCAGACCTCGCCGCCTATACCCTTGGCGGCGTCGGCCGGATCGAGTGGCCCGTGCAGGTGATTGTCCAGCCAGATGAAATAGAAGGAGGCGCCGACCCAGGCGATACCCACGATCATGTGGGCCCAGCGCAGTACGAGATTCAGCCACTCCGCGACATAGGCAGCATCCATATTCCCTCGTACCGCCTTGCCGGGCAGGGCCTCAAGACTGTAAATCGCCCGCGCACAGTGTTTCTGTCGAGTGAGGAAAAGGAAAAATGGCGGCTTTGGACCTTCCGGCGGGCGTCCTTATCGACGGCGAGATCAAACCAGACTTCGAAAAAGTGCTCACCAAAGAGGCAGTCGCGTTCATCGCTGACCTGCACCGCACGTTCAACGGCCGCCGCGAGGAGCTGCTGGCGCGGCGAGTCGAACGTCAGAAGCGGCTCGATGCCGGCGAGACGCCCGATTTTCTGCCGGAGACCGCCCAGATCCGCGAGAGCGACTGGACGGTGGCGCCGCTGCCCCAGGACATCCTCGACCGCCGCGTCGAGATCACCGGGCCGGTCGACCGCAAGATGATCATCAATGCGCTCAACTGCGGCGCCAATGTCTTCATGGCCGACTTCGAGGATGCCTCGACGCCGACTTGGGACAATATGATCGAAGGCCAGGCCAACCTGGCCGACACGGTCCGCCGCCAGATCGACTACGTCGATCCCCAGAGCGGCAAGGCCTACAGGTTGAACGACAAGACCGCCGTGCTGTTCGTCCGGCCGCGCGGCTGGCACCTGCCCGAGAAGCACATGATCGTCGACGGCCAGCCGATGTCGGGCTCGCTGTTCGATTTCGGCCTCTACTTCTTCCATAACGCTCGGGAAGCGCTCGACCGCGGTACCGGCCCGTACTTCTACCTGCCCAAGATCGAGAGCCATCTGGAAGCCCGGCTGTGGAATGACGTGTTCGTGGCGGCGCAGGACGCGCTCGGCGTGCCGCAGAAGTCGATCAAGGCCACGGTGCTGATCGAGACCATTCTCGCCACCTACGAGATGGACGAGATCCTGTGGGAACTCGGGGACCACTCGGCTGGCCTCAACTGCGGCCGCTGGGACTATATCTTCAGCTTCATCAAGAAGTTCCGCGAGCAGGAGTGGTCGGTGCTGCCGGACCGCGCCCAGGTCGGCATGACCGCACACTTCCTGCGCAGCTACAGCCAGCTTCTGATCAAGACCTGTCATCGCCGCGAGGTGCATGCCATGGGCGGCATGGCGGCGCAGATCCCGATCAAGAACGACCCCGCGGCCAACGAGGAGGCCATGGGCCGCGTGCGCGCCGACAAGAAGCGCGAGGCGGCCGACGGCCACGACGGCACCTGGGTGGCCCATCCCGGCCTGGTCGAGATCGCCAAGGGCGAGTTCGACGCGGTGATGAAGGAAGCCAACCAGATCGCACGCAAGCGCCAGGACGTTCACGTGACGGCGGCTGACCTGATCAGGATGCCCG
>MEMN01000158.1:0-269 GCA_001767945.1 Alphaproteobacteria bacterium RIFCSPHIGHO2_12_FULL_66_14
CGCCGGTCCAGGCGTCGACCAGCCGCCCCGTCGCCTCGATGTCCTGGGCGAGCACGGTGGCGCGGTCCTGGCTGCGCGGACTGGCGCAATGGATGATGGCCTCGCTGGCCGCGATCTCGGTCGCGCAGGAACCGATGCGCGCGAGGTCGCCGATCAGCGGCCGATAGCCCGCAATTCCGGGCAGGCCCGAGCGCATCAAGGCCACCACCTCGTGGCCGCGCGCGATCAGTTCGGCCAGCACGGCCCGCCCGACATTGCCGGTGGCGCCG
>MEMN01000158.1:277-4127 GCA_001767945.1 Alphaproteobacteria bacterium RIFCSPHIGHO2_12_FULL_66_14
GCCGCCGCCTCGGCCAACAGCGGGTTGGCGAAGGGATTGTCGCGCCGGGCCTTGAAGATCGAGCCGTGCCCCGAGCCGAAATAGAGTTCGCCGGCGGTCCGCCCGCCGGGCACCGCGGCCAGGGCCTGCCAGCCGAGCTCGCCGTCGAGCCGCCGCTGCAGATCGGGCACCGCCGCCAGCGCCTGTTCGGTCGGGCCCGCGAGCGCGGGCTCGAGGCGGTAGCGGCACTGCTGGGCGATGTCGCCGGGCAGCGATACCTCGGCCACGCCGTAGTTCTGCGGCGCGTTGGCGAGCGGCGTGTCGGCCATCAGCACGAAGGCGTTGAGCGCGTAGGTGCCGCCGCGCCGGCGCCGGAACTGGTCGATCAGGAAAGCGACCGAGCCCTCGCTCTCGGCGGCGCTGTCGCCGGGATAGCCCGCGATCAGGTTGACATGGATGCCGATGCCGGCCGCTTCCAGGCCGGCGAAGGCGCGGGCGATGGCCGCCTCGTCGAGGCCCTCGACATGCTTGTCCATCAGCTTGAGCACGCGCGGCGAGGTCGTCTCGAGGCCGAACAGGATCTCGTAGCAGCCGGCCCGTCCCAGCCGTTCGAACAGTTCGGCCGTATGTGCTCGCTCGAGCTTGCAGCGGCACGCCCAGCGGATGTCGAGGGCGCGGCGTTCGATCTCGTCGGCCAGCACGCCCAGCGTCGCGGGCGACAGCGCCTCGTCGGAGAAATAGATCGAGCGGTAGCCCGCCCGGGCGGCGGCCTCGACGCGGTCGAGCGAGCGCACGATCTCGCTCCGCGCCGGCGCTCGCTGCTCGTCGTACTTGCTGTTCTGCGTGCAATAGGTGCAGCGGCTCCAGTAGCAGCGCCGCGCGCTCAGCCGCGTCCACAGGATCGGCTCGGGCGCGAATGTCTCGCCCGGCGGCGGTGGTGGCGGCGGCGGACAGGGCTCGGGCGGCGCGGCGAGTGCCGCGTCGGGAAAGTCGCCGATGCCGAGCGCGCCGCTGGGCCGCTGGCCGGCGGCCAGCGCCGCGACCAGCGCCGGCACGACGCGGTCGCGGTCGTCCTTGGCGGTGATCGCACTGTCGAAGACCTCGCCCAGCGTGCCGCCGTCGATCAGGCGGCCGATCTGCCGCCGGAGCGAAAAATTCTCGTAGCCATGATCGATCAGGCAGACATGAACGCCGGGATTTTGCGCCCGCAGCACGCGGGCGGCGATCAGCGCCGTCAGCAGATCCTGCGGGCTGGTGATCGACAGCAGCGCCGCGCCGAGCTCCCTCGGGCATCCCGCCAGGCTCGCCTCGACCGTGCGGGCGAGCAGCGAGTCGGCCGCGCTGTATTGCACCAGCGTGGCGCTGTCGTCGTAGTCGAGATCGTGAACGTAGGGTCCCACGGCCAGGGCGATCGCCATTTCGCGCTGGGCGCGGTTGAGCTCGGCGATGTGGCGCTCGAACGGGGCCAGCGTGTCGATGTAGATCGCGCTCGACCCGAAGCTCGCCGGAGTCCTGAGCGCCTCGAGGGCCCGGCCGGCCCGCGCCCCGTCGAGTTCCAGCCCCATCGCCCGCCATTCGGTGCGGCGGCGCAGACGCGCCAGGGTGCCGAGTGGCTCGAGCGCCAGCCGTCGGAAGAGCGGGCTGCACAGGGCCCGCCACCACGCCGCGTTGGCTGAATGGCGCACCAGTTCGTGCTCGCTGCCGGCGGCGAGCGCGTCCCACCACGTGCCGGGATCGAGGGTCACGGTCGGAAAACGGCCGGGCGCGGTCAGGGCGAGGATGCGCACCCCGATAGTCTACTCCTGGCGTGCGCGACCGCCACGATATTGACCGGCGCCGACCACGACCGGCGGGAAACGGCTCACGGGACTCTCCGGCTCACATCCGGCCCATATGGACTCCGCCAAGCGCGCCCACGAGCCAGAGCACGAGCAGGATCACCAGGATGAGGCCCAGCACGCTGCCCAGCCCGCGGCCGCCGTAGCTCCGGTAGCCGTAGTAGCCGCCACCGCCGCCCAGCAGCACGATCAGCAGGATGATGAGGAGAAGGGTGCTCATGGTGACTCCCGTTGGCTTGTCGCTCGATCGGCGCAGGAAAGGCTGCGCACCGGACTTCTAGAGGTCGGCCGCCTTCTTCAGCGCGGCCTTGGCCTCGCCCACGGCCTCCTGCACCTTGCCCTTGGCCTCCTGCAGCCGGCCTTCGCCCTTGAGCTTGGGATTGTCGGTGGCCTCGCCCAGGCCCTTCTTGACCTTGCCGATGGCCTGGTTGGCGGTGCCCTTGATCTTGTCGGTGGTGCTGCTCATGCCGCGCTCCTGTCTGGGGAACACTGAACGCATCGGGCACGCCAAGGTTGCCAAGGCCGAGCCTGCGGCTCGGCCAGTTAGCGACAAGACATTGCGCAGCAATGTCTGAGAGCGTCGATCGGTGCTGCCGCACCGGGAGCGTCGATCGGTGTCGCCCCAGTCATCGTCACCCCCCCCTGGCCTCTCCTCCATCCGGGGGAGGGGAATACGAGAGCGAGAGGTCCTTTCCGCCCCGCGGCTGGCGGCGCTGCCCTCAACCGGATTCACGACACCGGCTTCACGCCAACGGATTCACGATGGTTTGCCGTCACGCGTCGCCAGGACATGGACCAGCTTCGCCAGCCTCTGGCGCAGGCTGGGGATCTCGGCGATCGGCAGCGGCACGGCCACGGGATCGTCGGCCGACTGGAGGCGGCTCAACAGGTCGGTGGAATGGTCGTGCACTTCCTGGAACACCTCCCGGATCACGGGATTCGCGTGCTCGGGATGGAAGGAGGCGTCCCACTCCAGGGCGCTCAACAGTTCCTGCCGGATCGCGTAGTCGTGCGGATGGCCCTGGGCGCGCAGGCATGCGTGGTCCAGCGCCTCGGCCTTCCTGTGAAGTCTGCTGAGCATGGGCCCCCTCGACGCGATGCAGCAATGCCGTGCCGCGCGAACTCACGGCACCCCTGGAGCCAGCCTGCGCGCGCCAGGCCATCTTCTCACAGTTTCATCCCGGGATGCGATAGCTGGTTCGCTCACGGCAACACCGCCTCGGCCTCGATCTCGACCTTGGCATTTGGATCGATCAGCGCCGAGACCTGGACCAGCGTCATCGCCGGGAAGTGCTTGCCGAGCGTGGCGCCCCACGCCGCCCCGATGGCGGCGCCCGCGGCGGTGAACTCGGCGATGTCGGTCACACCGGCGCGTAGCGCCGCGAGGCGCATGGGGCACGCAGTGCCACGATGTGCCCGGGCTCGCCGCCCGCCGCCTTCAGCACGGCCACGACATTGGAAAGCGCCACGCGCCACTGCGCGCCGGCGTCGGTGCCGGCGGCGATATGGCTCTCCTCGGGCGCACGGCCGATCTGGCCCGCGATGCGCACGCTCCGGGTGCCGGTGGCGACGACGGCATGGGAGAAGCCGCGCGGCCGCGGCCAGCCCTCGGGCAGGATCGGCGTGTAGGCGATGTCGGATGCGGGCATGTCTTCTGTCTCCTCCGGAATTCTTTCGCGTTCAGTCTAGCCCAGCCGGCCCGGATCGAAAGGCTCGAGGTCGACGTGACTCGACACGCCGTCGAGGAGCAGCCCGGCCATCGCCTCGCCGGTCGCCGGCGCGTTCAGCATGCCCCAGACGCTGTGGCCGGTCGCCACGTAGACGCCCTCCATCCCCGGCGCGCGGCCGATCAGCGGCAGGCCATCTTCCGTCACCGGCCTGAAGCAGGCCTGCCGCGCCACGATCGGTGCCGCGGCGAGCGCTGGCGCGAGGGAGCGGCAGAGCGCCTCCAGCCGCGCATGCGCGCCGTCGTCGGCCGCGACGTCGGCGGGATCGGGCGGCAGCGCTGCGGTGCTGGAAATGGCGCAGGCCCA
>MEMN01000158.1:4141-7820 GCA_001767945.1 Alphaproteobacteria bacterium RIFCSPHIGHO2_12_FULL_66_14
CGCGCGGGAAGATCTCGGGGGTCAGCACCTCGCCACTCGCCTCCTGGTATTCGAGGAACAGCGCCTCGGCGGGAATCGCCGCGCCGGTCTCGAACACGAGGCTGTGGCCTTTCAGGCCGTACACCTGCGGCAGTCCTTCAAAATTCGACCATGGCCCCATCGCGATAACCACCGCGTCGCCCTCGACGATCTCGCCGCCCTCGAGCGCCACGCCCTCGGGCACCAGCCCCACCACCGTGCCGTGCCTCACTTCCGCGCCTGCGGCCTCGGCCGCGCGCATCAGCCCCGTGGTGAAGGCGCGCGGCTCGACCAGCGCGGTCGTCTCGGGTCCGCCGAGCTGGCCGGTGATCGCGACGCTGTCGCCGAGCCATGGCAGCCGGGAAGGGCGGCCCATAGTCCTGCCTTCCGCGGCATGCCCGCCGTAGGTATCGAGCCGCCTGAAGCCCCAGGGATTGCCGAGCGCGTCCGCGAGTTCGCCGTGAAGCCTGAAACTCCGCCGCGCCAGGCGATCGAGCGGCGTGCCGCGGCACCAGTCGAGCGCCAGGAAGCCGCCCGACTTGCCCGAGGCGGCGCCTGCGACCTCGTGGCGTTCGATCACGATCGCCCGCGCCCCGCGCCGGCTGAGGAAATAGGCTGTTGCGGCGCCGATCACGCCGCCGCCGCAGATCACGATGCGCCTAGCCTGTCTCGTGTGCCGGGTCATGCGACGAAATTCCCGGAAGCGCGACCCCGAAGCAAGAGACCAGTATCGTCCGCGCAGCGGATCGATGCCCGCCGCGCTGCTTGCTGGACTCGCGCACCCTAACCTAGTGTCCCGCCCGCAGACGAAGACCAACAACGGTCTCGCAGATCAAAACAGAGGGAGAGACACTCTTGCATCCGACCCGCCGCCGCCTCATCGCGGCCTCCGCCGGCATCCTCGCGACGCCCGCCCTCATCACCTCCTCACAGGCCCAAACGACCTTTCCCACCAAGCCGATTCGCATCGTCGTGCCCTATCCGGCCGGTGGCCAGACCGACGGCATCGCGCGCTCCTTCGGCGACTTCGTCTCGCGCAAGCTCGGTCAGTCGGTGGTGGTCGACAACAAGGGCGGCGCCGGCGGCGCCATCGGCTGCGTCGAGGTCAAGCGTGCCGCGCCCGACGGCCACACCCTCCTCTGCACCATCTCCTCGTCGCTGATCCAGAACCGCGTCACGGTGAAGGACCTGCCCTACGATCCGGAGAAGGACTTCACCTACCTCGCGATGACGACCAGCACCGGCGGGCCGGTGGTGGCGGCCGAGAAGACCGGCGCCAAAAACCTCGCCGAGTTCGTCGCCTACGCGAGGAAGGTCGACAAGGTGAACTGGGGCGCCTACGGCCCCGGCTCGACCCCGCACGTGCTGATCGAGACCATGGCCCGGCAATACGGCTTCAAGGTCGAGGTGGTGCAGTATCGCGGCGAGGCGCCGATGTGGGCCGACGTGACGGCCCAGCAGCTCGATGGCGCCTCGGGCAGCCCCGCCGCCTCGGCAGCCGTCATCGCCTCCGGCAAGGGCCGGGCGATCGCCATCACCGGCGACCGGCTCGCGTCCCTGCCCGACGTGGCGACGATGGAGGAGCAGGGCGCCAAGGGCGGCTTCTACGAGACGCGCGCCTTCGCGGCCTTCGCCGTCCCGTCCGCGACGCCCGAGGACATCGCCAAGAAGCTCTCCGATGCGCTGTTCGAGGCCGGCATCGACCCCAAGGTGAAGCAGCTCATGGCCAACTACCTGATCAAGGGGCCGCTCAACTTCGAGCAGACCAACGCGGTCTTCAAGCGGGATACGGAGGTGATGCTGGCCGTGCTGAAAGAGATAGGTCTCAAACCCGAATAGGGGGTCGAGCAGCAGTCGAGCTCAGCACGGCTGAGGAGCGTCAGGCCGCGGCTTGTTTACAAGCCGCCAAGCGAAGCTTCACCGGGAGCGTCGAAGGATCTCTCAACTCGCGCAGAGACAGCGCCTGCCTCTGCTCGACTTTGGCCCCGGGCTGTCGGATGGTTCAATACGTCTTGATGAATGCTTTCGAGAGCCGCGATGAACTCAACCCTCAAGGTCATCAACAAAATGGTCGAGGACGGAGTCATCCGTCGATACGCCGTCGCCGGCGCGGTTGGCGCATTGTATTACCTCGAGCCGGTTGCAACATCCGACGTGGACATTCTGATCTCGATCGATGAACTCGATCCGCCGGCGTCGGGCTTCATGGTGCTGAAGCCCGTTACCGATTATCTGGCCAAGGCGGGGTACACGGAATACAGGGACGAGGGCATCCTTGTTGAAGGATGGCCCGTTCAATTCCTGCCTGTCGCCGACGATCTCGATGCAGAAGGCCTCGACCAGGCCATCGAGATAGAGATGCCCGATGAGGCGGGGCCGATTGAGGTCAATGTCCTGAGACCCGAGCATTTGGTGGCAACCGCTCTGAAGGTTGGCCGCTTCAAGGATGAAATTCGAATAAGGTCCTTCCTGGATCTGAAGAAGGTCGATTTTCAGGCTCTCGCAGGTGTTTACGATCGGCACCATCTTTGGGATAAATGGGCTCGATTCTGTGAGAAGGCTGGCCTGACGGATCCAACCATCTTGAAGCTGAGAACATGAGTTCCCGCAGAGCAGTTTACCCGGACGTTTCGGAGATCCTGGCACGCAAGGAGCGCGGCCGGCGGAATCTCGCGTCGCTGCCATTTGCCGAGAAGATCCGAATTCTGGAGGCCATGCGTGATCGGCTTGAATTGTTCAGGCGACTACGCGAGGGCCGTGTCCAGGAGGCCGAGCGAAGCTAGGCCGAACCGCAGGCTCGGCCGATGAGCGTCAGGCCGCGGCTTGTTTACAAGCCGCTAAGCGAAGCTTCACCGGGAGCGTCGATCGGTGCCGTCCCAGTCGTCACCCGCCCCGCCTCACGTCCCCATGGCGACCGACGCCGGCAGGCCCCTGAGGTGGTTCTTCACGCGCCGCACGCCGGGCACGTTCTCGGCGGCGACGCGGTAGGCCTTGCGGACCTCCTCGCCCTCGACGAAGCCCCAGAGATGGACGACGCCGTCGTTGGCGAACACGTTGACCGGCCACTTCGACGTCCACGGATGCCCCTCGAGCGCCGCCACCACCAGCTCGCGCAGCGCCCGGTCGGTCGGCTGCAGCACCGGCTGGTCGGGCTCGCGCGACAGCACGGCGCGCAGCAGGTCGGACCGGCTCACGACCCCGGCCAGGATTCCGTCGCGCACGCCGTCCCGCACGCCACCCCTGACAATCGGGATGCGCTTGATCTTGTGGCGCTCCATCAGGTCGACCAGCCCGCCGAGCGGCGTGTCCTCGCCCGCCGTCACGACCTCCCGGGTCATGACGTCGGCGATGCGGCGGCCATGCGCCGCCACGAACTCGTGGGCGGCCGCGCCCTCGCTGCTGACCAGGCGGGAGAGCCAGCTCTTCTTCGCCGCCGTGCCGATCTCGACGCGGCGGAGCAGGTCGGCCTCGCTGACGATGCCGACGACGGTGCCCTTGTCGTTGACCACCGGCACGGCGCTGACGCCCGCGCCCAGCATCAGCTGGGCCGCGTCGAACACCGACTCCTTCGCATTGATGCACACGACGTCGGTGCTCATGATGTCCCTGGCGCGCATGGTTTTCTCCTGCGGGGGTGGTGGATGTGCCTCAGCCGAGCAGC
>MEMN01000159.1 GCA_001767945.1 Alphaproteobacteria bacterium RIFCSPHIGHO2_12_FULL_66_14
CTGTGCGCCGCGAGATGCCGACGGGCTTCGGCGGACTGATGCGCTCGATCGTGGGCCAGCAGGTCTCGGTCCACGCCGCGCGCAGCATCTGGCTCCGGCTGGAAGCCGCGGTGCCGTCGATGGAGCCGGCGGACTTCCTCGCCCAGAACGACGAACAGCTTCGCGCCGTCGGCCTCTCGGGCGCCAAGGTGCGCTACGGCCGCAGCCTCGCCACCGATGTCGTCGAGGGTCGCATCGATTTCGCCGCCCTCGACGATCTCAACGACGCGGCGGCGATCGCCATGCTGACCCAGGCCAAGGGCATCGGCCCGTGGACGGCCGAGATCTACCTGATGTTCGCGCACGGCCGGCCCGACATCATGCCCGGGCTCGATCTCGGGCTGGTCGTGGCGGCGCAACACCTCAAGCGGCTGCGCAAGCGGCCCGACGCAAAGCGGCTTCTCAAAATCGCCGAGGCGTGGCGGCCGTGGCGCAGTGCCGCCGCGCTGCTGCTCTGGCACTATCGCCGCAGCATGCCGGACTGGGGGCCCAAGCCCCTCAAGGAAGACATCAAGGTGGGAAAGACGGCCAAATGACCAGGCGCGAAACGATCAAGCTCGAAGGCGCCAGCTACGGCCCGCAGGGCGACGGCAAGCCCGGCCATCTCGTGATCCTGCTGCACGGCTACGGCGCCGACGGCAACGACCTGATCGGCCTCGCGCCGGTGCTGGCGCCGCTGATGCCGGACGTGGTGTTCCACGCGCCCAACGCGCCTTACCCTTGCGAGGGCAATCCCTTCGGCTACCAGTGGTTCGGCATCTCGCGCCTCGAACCGGCGCTGACCCTGGCCGGCGTGCGCAGCGCGGCGCCCCTGGTCGATGCCTTCCTCGACGAAACCATGGCGCAGTACGGGCTGGACGAATCGAAGACGGTGCTGATCGGGTTCAGCCAGGGCACCATGATAGCGCTGCACGTTGGCCTCCGCCGTGCCAAGCCGCTCGCCGGCATCGTGGGATTCTCCGGCATGCTGGCCGGGCCAGAGATCCTGAAGGACGAGATCAGGTCGCGGCCGCCCATTCTGCTGGCCCACGGCGACAGCGACGAAATGCTGCCGCACGTGCTGACCGAGCGCGCCGCCGAGGCGTTGCAGCAGAATAATGTGGCGGTCGGCGTTCACATCGCCGAGGGCGTCGGCCACGGCATCGACCAGACGGCGCTCAGCCACGCCGCGCGCTTCCTGCTCGAAGTCTTCAAGCTGCCGGTGCCAAAAAATGATTGAAGGCACGTGCAAACCCGGCTTCGAGCGCGTGGCCGAGACCTTCGAGAAGAACTTCGAGACCAACGGCGAGGTTGGCGCCTCGGTCTGCCTGACGGCGGGCGGTGAGACCGTGGTCGATCTGTGGGGCGGCGTCGCCGAGCCCAAGACCAGCACGCCATGGAAACAGGACACGGTGAGCATCGTGTTCTCCTGCACCAAGGGTGCCACGGCGCTCTGCGCGCATATCCTGGCCTCTCGCGGCCAGCTCGATCTCGACGCACCGGTGGTCGAGCTGTGGCCGGAATTCGGCCAGCACGGCAAGGAACGCGTGACCACGCGCATGATGCTCGACCATTCCGCCGGCGTGCCGGCGCTGCGCGCCAAGGTGAAGGGCGACGGCCCCTACGACTGGACCTACATGACCGAACGGTTGGCCGACGAGGAGCCGTTCTGGGTGCCGGGCACGCGCAACGGCTATCACGGCGTCACCTTCGGCTGGACGGTGGGCGAGATAGTGCGGCGCGCCAGCGGCAAATCGCTCGGCACCTTCTTCCAGGACGAAGTCGCCAAGCCGCTGGGGCTCGATTTCTGGATCGGCCTGCCGGAAGAGATCGAGCCGCGCGTGGCGCCGGTCCTGCCGCATGTCTACAAGCCCGAGGACATGCAGACGCCGTTTCTGCAGGACCTCGCCACCAACCGGCAATCCACGGCCGCCCTGTTCTACTTCAACATCGGCGCCTTCATGGGCGGCGGCGCCAACACCCGCGCCGGCCATGCCGCCGAGATCGGCGCCGCCAACGGCATCACCAACGCGCGCGGACTGGCCGGCATGTATGCGCCGCTCGCCAATGGCGGCGGCAAGCTGGTGGACGGCAGGACGCTCGCCCGCATGGGCGAGGTTTCCATGGCGACGCACGACGACGCCACCTTGCGCATCCCGACGCGCTTCGCATTGGGCTTCATGAAGTCGATGGACAACCGCAGGCGCAGCCTGGGCGCCAGACTGTTCGGCGAGGACTGCGACAGCGTGATCCTGGGCAGTGCCGCCTTCGGCCATGTTGGTGCCGGCGGCTCGCTGGGTTTCGCCGATCCCGCCGCCGGCCTCTCCTTCGGCTACACCATGAACCGCATGGGCCCCGGCCTGCTGATGAACGGCCGCGGCCAGCCGCTGGTCGACGCGGCCTATCTGTCTCTCGGCTACAAGAACAAGGACGGCGGCGTGTGGGCGCGCTGAGCTGAGCACAAGATGCTGCCGATCTTCCGCCCGCTGAAAGATCCTGCCGTCGCGACGGTATGGTCGGGCCTCGCCGCCTCGACCATCGGCGAAGATCTGTTCCGCGTCGCCGTGGTGTGGATCGCCGCCGAGCAGATCGGCAATGCCGCGGGCTACGTCAACGCAGCGCAATACGGCGCCATGCTGGTGGTCGGCCTCCTGGGCGCCTCGGTGATCGACCGCTGGCGTGCCGATCGCGCCATGATCGGCGCGAAATACGCGAGCGCCGTGCTGGCCCTGATGCCGGTCGCCGGCGCCTACGTCTGGGGCGTGTCGATCCCGCTCTTGGTGCTGGCGGTGATGGGGATCGCGGCCTTGCGCATGGTGTTCACGCCGGCGCTGCAGTCGGCGGTGCCGGTGCTGGTGCCCGACCGCGACGCCATGCAGTCGATCAACGGCCTGTTCGACGCCACCTGGCGGCTGGCCCGCCTGATCGGGCCGATGCTGGCCGCGGTGCTGAACTCGATCCTGCCGGTCATTCATTTTCTCTCGGTCACCGCCGCGGGCTTCATCCTCTCGGGCGTGGCGATCTGGGCGGTGCGCGACCGGCTGGTCGATCGCAACCACCAGCCGCAGCGCGGTCGCGCTGGCCTGCACGGCATCTGGGACGCGCTGCTCGATGGCGCGCGCCTGATGCGGCGCGAGCGCACGATCGGCACGCTGCTGCTGTTGAATGCGCTGGCCAACGGGCCGTGGAGCGTGGCGCTGCAGCTCTGCATCGCCCTGATGGTGAAGCAGCACGACCCGCGCCTGTTCGACTTCGAGGGGCTGGCGGCGCTCGGCCTGATCATCGGCGTCAGCGGCGCGGGCGACGTCGCCGGCAACCTGATCGCGGGCAGCGTCCGCTTCCGCCGGCCGCTGTCGACGATGTTCCTGGGCTATGTCGCGATGGGCGGCGGCTTCGCGCTGATCGCGGTCGCCGCCTGGCTGCTGCCCAATCCGTGGATGCTGCCGGCCATGATGCTGGCCGGGCTCCTCGCCGGCTTCGGCGGGCCCTTCTACTTCATCCCCATGATCACCCGCCTCCAGACCGCCTATCGCGGGCCCGAGATCGCCCGCGTCTTCCGGCTGCGGCTGGCGGTGATGGCGGGCTCGATGCTCGCCTTCAACCTGGCGGCCACGCCACTCTTCGACCTCTTGGGGCCCACCCTCACCGAATTCCTGTTCGGCCTCCTGATCCTGGCGCTGGGCATCGGCGGGCACTTCTATTTCCGGCGGGTCGAAATCCGGCCGCAAAAAATCCCTGTCTGAGCCGTCGAATCCTCTTGCGGGGAACAGTGTGTATTGATAGCGTCCGTTAGATACACGGTGTTACCGTTACGTCTCAACAGGAGGATTCCGCCATGGCCAAGGCCTTCCCGACCGACAATCCCTTCCTGCACGGCTACTACGGCCCGGTGAATACCGAGGCCGATGCCGGCCACCTGCACATCACCGGCGAGATGCCGCGCGAGCTCTGCGGCACCCTCTATCGCAACGGCCCCAACCCGCAGTTCGCGCCGCGCGGGCCGTACCACTGGTTCGGCGGCGACGGCATGATCCACGCCTTCCACATCGAGAACGGCAACGTCTCCTACAAGAACCGCTGGGTGCGCACGCCCAAGTGGAAGATGGAGAACGAGGAGGGCGAAGGCCTCTCCGGCACCTTCGGCAACCCGCGTTACACCGATCCGCGCGTGTTTGCGCTGAACTCGACCATCGCCAACACCAACATCGTCTGGCATGCCGGCCGCCTGCTGGCGCTCGAGGAAGCGCACGCGCCTTATTCGCTCGATCCGGCGAGCCTGATGCCGGTCGGTCCTGACGGCGGCTACGAGACCTACGGCAACAAGCTCAACGGCCCGTTCACGGCACATCCCAAGTTCGATCTCGAGACCGGCGAGATGATCTTCTTCGGCTACTCGGCCACCGGCCGCTTCACCAAGGAAGTGAGCATCCAGACGATCGACAAGCACGGCAAGGTGACGCGCGCGGAAATCCTGGAAGGCCCCTTCCCCTCCATGATCCACGACTTCGCCGTGACCAGGAACTGGATCGTGCTGCCGATCTTCCCGCTCACCTCCTCGATGGAACGCGCCATGGGCGGCCTGCCGCCCTTCGCCTGGGAGCCCGACAAGGGCACGCACATCGCCTTCATCCCACGCAAGGGCACGGTGGCCGACGTGAAGTGGGTGACGGCGCCCGCCTCCTACGTCTTCCATCCGATGAACCATTTCGAGACGGCCGACGGCAAGATCGTGGTCGACGTCATGAAATACGACGTGGCGCCGCTGTTCCCGCTGCCCGACGGCACGCCCTCGACCAAGGAATTGCCGATGGCGAAGCTCTACCGCTGGACCTTCGATCTCGCCGGCAAGGGCAACACCATGAAGGAGGAGCAGCTCGACGACCGCTCGGGCGAGTTCCCGCGCTTCGACGAGCGCTTCTGCATGAGCGACTACCGCTACGGCTGGATCGTCGCCGGCGATATCACCGATCCCAAGACCGGCGAGCCGCGCCAGGACGGGCTCGTCCATTACGACCTCAAGAGCGGCAAGAGCACGGGCTGGAGCGCCGGCCCCGACGACCGGTTCGGCGAGCCGGTGTTCGTGCCGCGCTCGGAAGGTGCCGCCGAGGGCGATGGCTGGCTGCTGAGCGTGCTGTTTCGGGGTGAAGAAAAGCGCAGCGATCTTGCGGTGTTCGAGGCGACCGACCTCGCCAAGGGCCCGATCGCTCTGGCGCACTTGAGCAGTCGCGTGCCGGCCGGCTTCCACGGCAACTGGCGGCCGGGGACGTTGTAGAGTCTTTCCGACAGCAATGGAATCGCTCACGCTCGATCAATAGAAGGACCTCATGCTGAGGAGGCCACGCAGTGGCCGTCTCGAAGCATGGGATACAGCATCGCTGTCGCCCACCCTTCGAGACGGCGCTACGCGCCTCCTCAGGGTGAGGTGACGGAGGCACGCCATGATCACCGTCCATCACCTGAACAACTCGCGCTCGCAGCGCATCCTCTGGATGCTGGAAGAGCTCGGCCTCGACTATGAGATCAAGCGCTATGAGCGCGAGCCCTCGATGCAGGCGCCGGCCTCGCTGCGCGCCGTGCATCCGCTGGGCAAGTCGCCGGTCATCAGCGACGGTGACAAGACGCTGGCGGAATCGGGCGCCATCCTCGAGTACCTGGCCGAGACCTATGGCGGCGGGAAGTTCACGCCTGCCACCGGCACGCCCGAGCGGCTGCACTACACCTACTTCATGCACTATGCCGAAGGCTCGCTGATGCCGCTGCTGTTCATGAAGCTGGTGTTCGGCAAGCTGCCGTCGCGCGTGCCGTTCTTCATGCGGCCGGTCGCCCGCGCCATCGCCAAGGGCGCCGACAAGACCCTGCTCGGCCCGCAGATCGCCAATCATTTCGCCTTTCTCGAGGGCGAGCTCAACAAACGCGAATGGTTTGCGGGCAAGGAATTCTCGGCGGCCGACGTCCAGATGAGCTTTCCGGTCGAGGCCGCCGCGGCGCGCTCGCCGCTGTTCGCGCGACTGCCGAAGCTCAAGGCTTTCGTCGACCGGATCCGGGCACGGCCGGCCTACAAGCGCGCCATCGACAAAGGCGGCGCCTACGAGATCCCGAAATAGACGACGACCCGGACCGGTTCGTGCTAGGTCCGGGCCAACCCAGCGAACTTTTCTTTCATGGAGCGGAATGATGGCACTCCCGGCCCTGCTGCGCGACAACCTCTCGATCCCCGTGGTCGGCGCGCCGCTGTTCATCGTGTCCAACCCCGATCTGGTGATCGAACAGTGCAAGGCCGGCATCGTCGGTTCCTTCCCGGCGCTCAACGCGCGGCCGAAGGAAGTGCTCGAGGAATGGCTGAAGCGCATCACCTCGGAACTGGCCGATTACA
This sequence comes from Alphaproteobacteria bacterium RIFCSPHIGHO2_12_FULL_66_14, assembly GCA_001767945.1. Lineage (GTDB taxonomy): Bacteria > Pseudomonadota > Alphaproteobacteria > Reyranellales > Reyranellaceae > Reyranella. The sequence continues at coordinate 6,392 of MEMN01000159.1, forward strand.
AGGCCAGGCATCCCGACCGGAAGGTGGCGCCCTTCGCGGTCAACCAGATCGTGCACAGCTCGAACGACCGGCTGCAGCACGACATCGACCTCTGCGAAAAATACAAGGTGCCGATCCAGATCACCTCGCTGCGCGCGCCCGACGACGTCGTGAAATCGGCGCACCGCTACGGCTGCCTGGTGTTCCACGACGTGACCAACGTGAAGCATGCCAAGCGCGCGCTGCAGGCCGGCGTCGACGGCCTGATCCTGGTGTGCGCCGGCGCCGGCGGCCATGCCGGCGCCCTGTCGCCCTTCGCCCTGGTGCCCGAAGTGCGCCAGTTCTACGACGGCACCATCCTGCTCTCGGGCTCGATCTCCAACGGCGCCTCGGTTCTGGCGGCCCAGGCGATGGGCGCCGACCTCGCCTATCTCGGCACGCGCTTTACCGCCAGCAAGGAAGGCAACGCCACCGACGCCAACAAGCAGTGCATCATCGATTCCTCCGGCGAGGAGATCGTCTACACCAACCTCTTCACCGGCGTGCACGGCAACTACCTGAAGAAGAGCGTCGCCGCCGCCGGCCTCGATCCCGACGCGCTGCCGGAAGCCGACAAGAGCAAGATGAACTTCGGCTCGGGCGGCAACTCCAAGGCCAAGGCGTGGCGCGACATCTGGGGCGCGGGCCAGGGCGTTGGCCAGATCTTCGACGCGCCGCCGGCGGCCGAGATCGTGGCCCGCCTCAAGGCCGAGTACGAGGCGGCGCGCGCCGCCCTGTTCGCCGGCGAGACGGTGCCGACGCAGCTCAAGCAGGCCGCGGAATAGCCTTAGAGACCGATTGCCCGTCGCACCGCTTCGGGCTCGCGGTCGACCACCTGCAGCAAAGCACGCGCCGCGCCCGTCGGCCGGCGCCGGCGCTGCTCCCATTCCTGCACCGTCCGGACGCTGACGCCAAACACATGGGCGAATGCTGTCTGCGACATCCTGAGACGCTTGCGCACAACGCTCGGATCGACCGCCTTCAAGGGCTTCACGCGTCGGAACGACGCAATCTCGCGCGCCGTCAAGACGGGCGCGTCCTTGTCAGGCGCAAAAGCAGCGCGGCTATTCAGTCGCGACCGATCCACACGTGCATGCACGACGCGGCCGTTGCTTCTGAGCCGCCCTTCGCGATCAAGCCTGACGCGTTCGATACGCTCGATCTTCGTTGTCATGTGCTCTCCGTGCCGAAATTATCCGGGTGCGACGCCCACGCTTGGCAAGCACGACGGGGTAAGTCTGTCCGTCAATCTCGCCTATTGTCTGATAACGCCGTTCACCGTAGTTGCGCCTCAAATCCCCGCGTTCGAACCTGAAGGGGTCCAAAAACACGAATGACGCGAAGCGGAAATCGAAGCCACGACTGTTCAGCGTTGCTTCGCTCTTCGCTGGATCCCACTCGAAGTCCACAGCTTTATATACGTCATTGACGTATAATCTTCAGGACATTGCCGGCGGCTTTGCCAAACCGCAAGCCCACCTGCTAGGGAAGCGGCCGCATGATCCGTAGCCTTTATGATTGGGTGATCCGCCTCGCCGGTCACCCCCGCGCCATCCCCGCCCTGGGCGTGGTCTCGTTCATGGAAAGCTCGTTCTTTCCCATCCCGCCCGACGTGATGCTGATCCCGATGGTGCTGGCCAACCGCGACAAGGCCTTCCGGATCGCGCTCGTCTGCACGGTCTGCTCCGTCCTGGGCGGCCTGCTGGGCTACGCCATCGGCTATTATTTCTTCGAAACCATCGGTGCCTGGGTCGTTAAGACCTACGGCCTGCAGGCCGGCCTGGACGCCTTCCGCCGCGGCTTCCAGGAACACGGCATCTGGATCATCCTGATCAAGGGCCTGACCCCCATTCCCTACAAGCTGGTGACCATCGCCTCGGGGGCGGCGCACTTCGACCTCTTCACGTTCGTGTGGGCCTCCATCGTGACGCGCGGCGTACGCTTCTTCCTCGTGGCAGCCTTGCTGTGGAAATTCGGCGAGCCGATCCGCACGTTCATCGAGAAGCGCCTGACGCTGCTCACCTGGCTGTTCCTGATCGCGCTGGTCGGCGGCTTCGTCGCCTTCCGCTACCTCTTCTGAGGCGGTCCGTGTCGCGGAACCTCGCGGGAAAGTGCTTGTGCGGCGCCGTCCACTACGCCGTGGCGGATGAATTCACCTACGCCATGAACTGCCATTGCTCGCAATGCCGGCGCACGACCGGGTCGGCCTTCAAGCCGATGGCCGGCATCGAGCGCGACAAGCTGGTCGTCACCGAGGGCCAGGACAAGCTCCTGATCCACGGCCACGAGCGCTGCAACAATACGCTCTGCAGGCTGTGCGGCTCGCTGCTCTATTCGGTGGTGCGCGACGGCGCCTGGGTCCACATCGCCATGGGCACTCTGGTCGACGAACCCGCCATCCGCCCGACCCACCACATCTTCGTCGGCTCCAAGGCGCCGTGGTTCACCATTACCGACGACCTGCCGCAATACGAAGAGTTCGCGCCCTGAGACATTGCGCCCTGCTTGTGCCACAGAGCCTGAGCTAGAATGAGATCATGAGCGCCGCCACCACCTTCACCGTCCCCAGCAAGCTCGGCCTGCTGGCAGCACTTGGCAGCGGCGCTTTGCTGGGTGGCGCACTGTACTTCCAATATGTCGTGGGGCTGGCGCCCTGTGAGATGTGCCACTGGCAGCGCTGGCCGCACATCGTCGCCATCGTGGCCGGCCTGTTGGCCCTCGCCTCCTTCGCGGCGCCGCGGCTCGCTCTGGTGTTCGTACTGATCGCGACGACGGCGCTGATCGTGACCTCGGCGATCGGCGTCTTCCATGTCGGCGTCGAATACCACTGGTGGCAGGGCCCGCAGGCCTGCTCGGGCAACATCCCGCGCGGCCTGTCGGCGGAGCAGCTCAAGAAATACCTGTTCGGCGCCAGGATGGTGCGCTGCGACGAGACCGTGTGGTCGCTGTGGGGCATCTCCATGGCCGGCTGGAACGCGCTCCTGTCCGCGACGCTCGCCTTCGTCCTCGCCTCGAGCGTGGCGAAATGGGCCCGGGTACGCCGATGAAGACCGCCGAAAACCGCAATCCCGGCGACCCCGACACCCGCGGCTTCGTGGAACGCACGATCCGCGTCGACCAGGCCGGTGAATTCGGCGCCGTGCGCATCTATGAAGGCCAGCTTGCAGCCCTTCGCTGGACCGGGCGCGGGCGCGGCGAGGCCAGCCGCAAGATCGCCGCCATGGCGCGGGCCGAACGCCGCCACAACAAGGAATTTGACCGCCTGCTGGTGGCGCGCGGGGTGCGGCCGACGATCCTGTCGCCGCTGTGGAGCGTGGCGGGCTTCGCACTGGGTGCGGCAACGGCGCTCCTGGGCGACAAGGCGGCGATGGCCTGCACGGTGGCGGTCGAGGAGACCATCGACGAGCACTATGCCGGCCAGGCGGCGGCGCTGGGCGACGACGAGGCCGAGCTGCGCACCACCATCGAGACCTTCCGCGCCGAAGAGGTCGAGCACAGGGACGAGGCGCTGGCCTCGGGCGCCGAACAGGCGCCAGCCTACGGGCCGCTGACGACGGCCATCAAGGCGGGCTCGCGACTGGCGATCTGGCTGTCGACACGGATCTAGGCACCGTCTTCCAATCTGAAGCGTGCGGGCTCTCGCGCTTTCGCGGCTTGTAGCCAAGCCGCTGTGAAGGCGCTGCCGCCCGCCAGCGCGTACGGACGCGCTAGCCCTGATCCAGCTCGCTGTCCCAGTACAGGAAGTCGCGCCAGCTTTCGTGCAGATAGCCCGGCGGGAAGGCCCGGCCGTTCTCCTGCAACATCTGCGTCGTCGGCTCGGCCGGCGCGCGCTGCAGGCGCATGGCGCTTTCGTACAGCAGGCGATTGCCCTTGAACAGGTTGCACGGGCTGCAGGCGGTGACGACATTGCTCCAGCTCGTTCGCCCACCGCGCGATTTCGGCACGACGTGATCGAACGTCAGGTCGTTGGTCGCGAAATCGCCACCGCAATACTGGCAATGGAAGCGGTCGCGCAGGAAGACGTTGAACCGGGTGAACGCCGGCCGGCGGGCCGCCGGCACGTATTCCTTGAGCGCGATGACGCTGGGCAGCCGCATCTCGAAGGACGGGCTGTGGATCTTGCGCTCGTATTCGGAGATGACACTCACCCGGTCGAGAAACACCGCCTTGACGGCGTCCTGCCAAGACCAGATGGACAGCGGAAAATACGAAAGGGGCCGAAAATCGGCGTTGAGCACCAGCGCATGGCAGGACTCAAGGCCCGGCGTCACGGCTAGGCTCGCCGCCGCTGGGAGGGACTACTCGGGAAGTCGATCCGGTCCAACATGGCGCGCATTGTGGCCAAGGATTCCCGGAAACACAATATGTCGAACAGGCCCCCGCCATCGGGCATACTGTCGCCACCAAGACATGGCACGGTCACTGGGCAGGGCGGCTCAACGGACATCAAAATGAAACACTCGAAAGCCATCGCCGCGGTCGTCCTTCTGTTGGCGGCAGGCGGTGGCGCCTATTGGTACTTCCGGGCAGGCCCGGGAGCTGGAACGAACCTGACGGTGGGAGGCCTCAACCTCGCACCTTCGGGCGCGGCTGCGCCCGCAGCTGCCGCCAATGCGCCGCGCTCCGGACCGCCGGTGGCACATGTCGAGGCGACGAAGCCAAGGGTCGGCCAGAGCCGCGAGACCGTTACCGCGGTCGGCACTTTCCGCTCCAACGAGTCGGTGGTGCTGCGGCCGGAGGTCGCCAGCCGCGTGAAGTCGATCAATTTCGAGGAAGGCCAGAAGGTCAAGCGCGGCCAGGTCCTCGTCCAGCTCGACGCCGCCATGGAGGACGCCACGGTCGCGCAGGCCGAGGCGGCCTATCAGCTCTCCAAGGCCAACAACGACCGCCAGAAGGTGCTGGGTGCCCGCCAGATCGCGACCGAACGCAGCGTCGACGAAGCGCATGCCGCGCTCAAGCGCGACGAGGCGGCCCTGCAACTCGCCCGCGCCCGGCTCGAGAAGTTCACCCTGATCGCGCCGTGGGACGGCGTCGTCGGCCTGCGCAAGGTGAGCGTGGGCGCCTACATCAACGTCGGCCAGGAGATCGTGAACATCGAGCAGATCGACCCGCTCAAGGTCGATTTCCGTGTGCCCGAGAATTTCCTGGCGTCGGTGCGCGTCGGCCAGGAGATCGCCGTCACCGCCGACGCCTTCCCCGGCCGGAACTTCCCGGGCAAGGTCTTCGCGATCGACCCGCTGGTCGACGAGCAGGGCCGCGCCGTCGTGGTCCGTGCGCTGATCGACAATTCCGACGAGTTGATGCGGCCGGGCGTGTTCGCCCGCGTGACCCTGACGCTCAACATCCGCGACAATGCGATGTTCCTGCCCGAGCAGGCGCTGATGCCGGTGGGTGAACGGCATAGCGTTTTCAAGGTCGTCGGCGGCAAGGCGCTGCTGACCAGCGTCGAGATCGGCCGTCGCCAGAACGGCGAGGTCGAAGTCACCAAGGGCCTGTCGCCCGACGACCTGGTGGTGAGCGCCGGGCAGATCAAGCTGCGCAACGGCGCGCCGGTGCAGGTCGTGCCGAAGGACTTCCAGCCCGGCGGCCGGGCGAGCCCGCCGCCGGCCGGAAAATAGACCGATGACCCTGCCCGAACTTTCGATCCGCCGGCCGGTTCTTGCCACGGTGATGAGCCTGGCGCTGGTGCTGATCGGGCTGGTGAGCTACCAGCGCCTCGCCGTCCGGGAATATCCCAAGATCGACGAGCCGCAGGTGACGGTCGAAACCACCTACCGCGGCGCCTCGGCCGACATCATCGAGAGCCGCGTCACCACCCCGCTCGAGGATTCAATCTCCGGCATCGAGGGAGTCGAACTGATCCAGTCGTTCAGCCGCGCCGAGAAAAGCCAGGTCACGGTCCGCTTCAACATCAGCCGAAACATCGACGATGCCGCATCGGACGTGCGCGACCGCGTCAGCCGCGTGCGCGCCCAGCTGCCGACCGAGGTCGACGAGCCGGTCATCGCCAAGGTCGAGGCCGACGCCTTCCCGATCGTCTACCTCTCCTTCACCAGCCCGACGCTGACCGCGGTCGAGGTCACCGACGTCATCGACCGTGTCGTCAAGGACAGGCTGCAGACCATCGACGGCGTCTCGGCCATCCGCATCTTCGGCGAGCGCCGCTATGCCATGCGCATCTGGCTCGACAAGGCGCGGCTGGCCGCCTACCGGCTGACGGTGCAGGAGGTCGAGGCGGCGCTGCGCCGCCAGAACGTCGAGATTCCCTCCGGCCGCATCGAGAGTGCCGACCGCGAGTTCACGGTCGTCTCGGAGACGGACCTGCGCACGTCAGCACAGTTCAACGAGATGATCCTGCGCGAGAATGACGGCTACCTCGTGCGCCTGAAGGACGTCGGCCGCGCCGAGCTCGATGCGCAGGACGTGCGCGTCATCGCCCGCGTGAGCTTCGCGCCGAAGGACGGCCGGCCGGCCGTGATCGGCGCCAGCTCGGTCAATGTCGGCCTGATCCGCACCTCGACCGCCAATCCGCTGGCGATCGTCGAGGAGGCCCGGCGGCGCCTGGCGCAGCTCGAGACCGAGCTGGCGCCGCTCGGGGTCCGCGGCGACATCACCTACGACACCACCGTCTTCATCGAGCGCTCGATCACGAACGTCTTCCGCACCATCGCCGAGGCCGTGATCCTCGTGGTACTGGTGATCTTCCTGTTCCTGCGCTCGGTGCGCGCCACGCTGATCCCGCTGGTCACCATCCCAGTGTCGCTGATTGGCGCCTTCGCGCTGATGCTGCTGTTCGGCTTTTCGATCAACACGCTCAGCCTGCTGGCCATGGTGCTGGCGATCGGACTGGTGGTCGACGACGCCATCGTCGTGCTGGAGAACATCTCCCGCCACATCGAGGACGGCATGAAGCCGCTCGATGCGGCACTGCAGGGCTCGCGCGAGATCGCCTTCGCGGTCATGGCGATGACGGCAACGCTCGCGGCCGTCTATGCGCCGATGGCCTTCCAGACCGGTCGCACCGGCAAGCTCTTCACCGAGTTTGCGCTGACGCTGGCCGGCGCCGTCGTCGTCTCGGGTTTCGTGGCGCTTACGCTCACACCGATGATGTGCGCCAAGATGCTGCACCACAATCCGAAACCCGGACGGCTCTATCTCGCCGGCGAGCGCGTGCTGGACGCCATGAGCGAGGGCTACAGTGCGCTGCTGCGTGCCGCCATGCGCGCCCGGGCCGTTGTGCTGCTGCTCTGCGCCGGGGTCGCGGTGTTCGGCGGCTGGCTGTTCACCAAGCTGCCGTCGGAGCTGTCGCCGATCGAGGATCGCGGCATCGTCATGAACATCCTGGTGGGGCCCGAGGGCGCCACGCCGGAGTACACGCTGCGCTACGCCCAGATGATGGAACAGATCTACATGGGCGAGGATCCGCAGACCGGCAAGCGGCGGTTCCCCCATGTCGAGCGCGTGCTGGTGATCGTGGGCTTCCCCGACGTCACGCGCGGGCTTGCCTTCGTGCGCCTGAAGCCGTGGGAGGAACGCGACGTCAAGCAGCAGGAGTACACCAACAAGGCGCGGCCGCTTGCCATGCAGATTCCGGGCACGCTCGCCTTCCCCATCAATCCGCCGTCGCTTGGAGCGCGCGCGATCGACAAGCCGGTCCAGTTCGTGCTGCAGACGTCGCGGCCGTTCCAGGAACTGGATGCCGTTTCGGCGCAGTTTCTCGAGCTGGCGCGCACCCATCCGCGGCTCAGCACCGGACTGACCAACATCGAGTCGGACCTCAAGCTCAACAAGCCCGAGATCAAGGTCAACATCGACCGCGAGAAGGCGGCCAACCTCGGTGTCGAGATCGACACGATCGGCCGCACCCTCGAGACCATGCTGGGCGGCCGCCAGGTCACGCGCTTCAAGAAGGACGGCAAGCAGTACGACGTGATCGTCCAGATCGAGGGATCGGAGCGCTCCCGGCCGCAGCACCTTTCCGAGATCTATGTGCGGGCCCGCTCGGGCCAGATGGTCTCACTCGCCTCGCTGGTGAGCCACGTCGAACGTGTGGCGCCGCGCGAACTCAACCACTTCAACAAGCTCAGGGCCGCCATCATCTCGGGCAACCTCAATCCGGGCTACGCGCTGGGCGACGCCCTGGCCGACATGCGCGAGATCGCCAAGCAGCTTCCGAGCCACGTCAGCATCGACTATGCCGGCGTCAGCCGCGAGTTCACGCAATCCTCGCGCGGGCTGTACGAGGTCTTCGCCATGGCGTTGCTCTTCATCTTCCTGGTGCTGGCCGCGCAGTTCGAGAGCTTCGCCGATCCCCTGATCATCATGCTGACCGTGCCGATCACCATGACCGGGGCGCTGCTGGCGCTGTGGCTCACGGGAAACACGCTGAATGTCTACAGCCAGATCGGCCTCGTCACGCTGGTCGGCCTGATCACCAAGCACGGCATCCTGATCGTCGAATTCGCCAACCAGCTCCAGGAGACGGGCAAGAGCAAGGTCGAGGCGGTGCAGCAAGCCGCCGTCCTGCGCCTGCGGCCGATCCTGATGACCACCGGCGCCATGGTGCTGGGTGCCATCCCGCTCGCCATGTCGACCGGCGCCGGCGGCGAGAGCCGGCAGGCGATCGGCTGGGTGATCGTGGGCGGCATGACGCTGGGCACCCTGCTCACGCTCTTCGTCGTGCCAGCCGCCTACTCCTATTTGGCGCGCAGCAGCCGTGCGTCGCTTCATGTCGACGATGCCAAAGTGCCGCCGCCGGCGCCTGCTTCTCCCCATCCCGCGGAGTGATCATGGACACTGCTATCCGTATCCAACCGGCGACGGAATTCCCGCTGCCGTCAGCCGACCTCGACTCCCTGGGTTTCCGCCGCGAGCAGATCGACAGGCTGACCGCGCTGATCGAGCACCACATCGCCGAGGCCCACTATCCCGGCTGCCAGGTGGCGCTCGCCCGCCACGGCAAGCTCGCGCTGTTCAGAAACTTCGGCAACGCTGCGACTAGCCCCGCGCCGCGCGCTGCGGCCGACGACACGCTGTGGCTGCTCTACTCCAACACCAAAGTGGTGACCGCCGTCGCCCTGTGGGCGCTGGCCGAGCGCGGCCTCTTTTCCTTCTCCGACAGGATCGCCGACCACGTGCCGGAGTTCGCCAGGAACGCCAAGGGCAACATCACCGTGTTGCAGGTGATCACTCATCAGGCAGGCTTCCCCAATGCCGTCGTCGGGCCCGACGCCTGGGCCGACCACAAGCGGCTGCGCGAGGCGGTCTGCGACTTCCCGCTCGAATGGTCGCCGGGCTCGAAGGTCCACTATCATGGCCAGAGCGCGCATTGGACGCTGGGCGTACTGATCGAAGCGCTGACCGGCAAGGACTTCCGCGACGTCATCCGCGAGACGGTGTGCGAGAGGCTGGGCCTCGGCCGCGAACTCTATGTCGGCCTGCCGGAAAGCGAATTCGGCCGCGCCGCCGACATGCATGAACTGCTGCCGACGGGCAGTGGCTCCCGGCCGCTCACCGACAACAACTCGGCAGCATGGCGCAAGAGCGGCGCGCCGGGCGCCGGCGGCTACGCCACTGCCCGCGCGATGGCTGCGCTCTACCAGATGATGCTGAACGGTGGCGAACTCGCCGGCACGCGCATCGTCTCGCCGCGCCTGCTGCAGTACGCACTGCGCAACCACACTGGCGACCGGGTCGACGAATTCATGGGCATGCCCATGCATCGCGGCTTGGGACCGCATCTGCGCGGCACGACCGAGAACGTCCGCGGCCTGGGCGGCTTCGCCAGCCCGCGCGCCTTCGGCCACGGCGGCGTCGGCACCTCCTACTGCTGGGGCGATCCCGACTCGGGCGTGTCCTTCGCCTACATTACCAACAACCGCGTTCCCGATCCTTGGCACAGCCGGCGCCTCGACCTGATGGCGAACCTGGTGCACACGGCCATCATCTAGCGGCCGAGGCGCTCGCGAGCGCCGGCCTCGGAGCCGAGCGAAGCCGCGGCGAGCGCGAGCGCAGCCACCGACAGGACCATGACCGCCGCATAGCCGCCGGTCAGGTCGTGCAGCACGCCGCCGATCCAGGCGCCGAGGAAGCCGCCCAGCCCCATGCCGATGCCGATCAGGCCGTAGATGCGGCCGAAATGGGCGCCGCGATAGCGCAAGGTGGCGAGCGTGGAGATCATCGGGCCGCGCGAGCCCATGCTGCCACCGAACAGCAGGACGTAGAGCCAGAGCCAGAAGTCGTCGTCCGGTCCGCCGACCAGCGCGAGGGCGCCGACGCCCGCGATCGAGCAGGCATAGGCGAGCAGCGCCGCGAGGCGCCGGCCACCGCGGTCGGAAAGCCAGCTGAACCCGATCATGCCGAGTGGCGTCAGCAACCCCGCCACGGCGAGCGCCCGGGCGGCATAGGGACCGTCGATGCCGCGTTCCAGCAGGTAGACCATCGCCTGGGGAACGAGCGCGAAGATACCGACCGAGGTGAGCGCGAACGACGAGGTGAGCGCCCAGAACGGCCACGCCCGGACCGCCTCGCCGACAGTGGGACCGCGATCGGCGGTCGCGCGCAGCGGCGCCAGGCCCGGCGCGCCGCGTTCGATCCGCGCCCACGGCAGGAACAGCAGCAGCGGGATGAACAGCGCGCTGACCGCGGCAAAGACGACGTAGGCGGTGCGCCACCCGTCCGTGGCAATCATGTGCTGGGCCAGCGGGAACGTCACCATGGAACCGACGCCCGAGGCCGACCAGGCGACGGCCAGCGCCACGCCCAGCCGTCGTGCCGGGAAC
>MEMN01000160.1:0-4891 GCA_001767945.1 Alphaproteobacteria bacterium RIFCSPHIGHO2_12_FULL_66_14
AGGCGATCGTGCGCGAAGGCGTGAAGTCGGTTGCGGCCGGCATGAACCCGATGGACCTCAAGCGCGGCATCGACCTGGCGGTCGAGGCGGCGGTTGCCGACATCGCGGCCCGCGCCAAGAAGATCACCGGCACCGATGAAGTCGCCCAGGTTGGCACCATCTCGGCCAACGGCGACAAGTCGATCGGCAAGATGATTGCCGAGGCGATGAAGCGGGTCGGCAACGAGGGCGTGATCACGGTCGAAGAGGCCAAGAGCCTCGACACCGAGCTCGACGTCGTCGAAGGCATGCAGTTCGACCGCGGCTATCTCTCGCCGTACTTCATCACCAACGCCGACAAGATGATCACCGAGCTCGAGCAGCCCTACATCCTGCTGTTCGAGAAGAAGCTCTCGGGCCTGCAGGCGATGCTGCCGGTGCTCGAGGCGGTCGTGCAGTCGGGCAAGCCGCTGCTGATCATCGCCGAGGACGTCGAGGGCGAGGCCCTGGCGACCCTGGTCGTGAACAAGCTGCGCGGCGGCCTCAAGATCGCCGCCGTCAAGGCGCCGGGCTTCGGCGATCGCCGCAAGGCGATGCTCGAGGACATGGCGATCCTGACCGGCGGTCAGCTGATCTCCGAGGACCTCGGCATCAAGCTCGAGAACGTCACGCTCGACATGCTCGGCAAGGCCAAGAAGGTCATCGTCGAGAAGGAAAACACCACGATCGTCGACGGCTCGGGCAAGAAGGCGGACCTCCAGGCCCGCATCGCCCAGATCCGCGCCCAGATCGAGGAGACCACCTCGGACTACGACCGTGAGAAGCTCCAGGAGCGCCTGGCCAAGCTCGCGGGCGGTGTTGCCATCATCAAGGTCGGCGGCGCCACCGAAGTCGAGGTCAAGGAGAAGAAGGACCGCGTTGACGACGCCATGCACGCCACCAAGGCGGCGGTCGAAGAGGGTGTCGTCGCCGGCGGCGGCGCTGCTCTCCTCTACGCAATCCGTGCGCTCGACAAGATCCGTTCGGCCAACGACGACCAGAAGGTCGGCATCGAGATCGTGCGCCGTGCGCTGCAGTCGCCGGTCCGCCAGATCGCCGAGAACGCCGGCTTCGACGGCGCGGTGGTCGCGGGCAAGATGCTCGACCAGAAGGACGCGAACTTCGGGTTCGACGCCCAGAAGGGCGAGTATGTCGACATGATCAAGTCGGGCATCATCGATCCGGTGAAGGTCGTTCGTACCGCGCTGCAGGACGCCGCCTCGGTGGCCGGCCTGCTCGTGACGACCGAAGCCATGGTCGCCGAGAAGCCCGAGAAGAAGGGCCCGCCGATGCCGCCGGGTGGCGGCGGCATGGGCGACATGGACTTCTAGTCCAGTCGACGACAAGAATTGGAGAGGGCCGGGGAGCAATCCCCGGCCCTTTTCTTTTGTTGAGGTTATATGATCTTAGCCACCGGGGAGGGCTGAAAGAATGCGATGGCTCTGGGTGATTATTGGAGTGTTGTTTGCGGCGCCCGCCAACGCTCGCGAGGCTCGTGACTACAAGGCCAGCGCGAGGTTGGTCGTGAACTGTATCGAAGCAGCCGAAAAGGCTCTGGTGGAAACGGGCGTCGACATCACGCGCCAGCGCATTGGCATTGAGACGCGAAACTGCGATCGCACCACCGAAGATACATACCAATCGAACAAGCGGATGTACTGCGCTTCCGCGGAAGCCGAAGTCTGGTACGGACTCATGCAGAATGCCTTTGCTGCGCTCATCGCACATTATGCGATGCGCGATGCGGAGGAGGGCAAGAGGCAGACGGGTGTTGAGTACGAGCCAATCGTTCCCGCTTTGAAGCAGGCACATGAAGCTTGGGAGCAAGGCAAGGACTGCGAGTTCGCCCGCATCCAGCCGGGATTGGGAACAGACCGATACGACGCGCCGGCGCGATGCGGTCGCGATAGGGCTGCTGACAGAGCACTGCTCTATCGTCGCTGGCTTAGAGGCGGGACTTACTAAGTCCGATGACCTCTCCTCCTCTGTCAATCAAAGGCGTGGTGATCCACGAAGGTTGCGTGCTGCTGCTTGTGAACGAGCGCGACGAATGGGATCTGCCGGGCGGGCGGCCCGACGCCGGCGAGGGGCATCGTGCGGCGCTGGCGCGCGAGGTGCGCGAGGAGACGGGGCTCAGCGTCGAGATCGGCGCGCTGCTCGACGAGCATCTGTTCGAGGTGCTGCCGCAGCGCTTCGTGAAGATCGTAGCCTATGCCTGCGAGCTGAGCGGGTCGACGAAGGCGATGCTGAGCCACGAGCATCTCGACGTGCGCTGGGTACCTTTGGACCAGCTTGGCGAAACGATCGACGGACGCAGATTGCCGGTGGGCTATCTCGGGGCGATCCGCCAGGCTATCTCCCAGCCGCGCTCGCCGAGCGAGCGCGAGGTCTGAACCGCGAGGAAGCGATCGTGCGCTGCCGCGGCGCCGAGCCAGAGTTCGTTCCAGGCATCGAAGGCGAGGAGAGGATCGGGCAACGACAGCTCGCGGGCGATGCGCCAGCCGTCGAGCCGCACGAGGACGCGATCGCCGCCGTCTTCAACCGTGACCTGCTCGCCCTCGGCCCTCATCACCGCCGAGAGCCAGCGCCCGAAGTCGCGGGCACTTTGCAGATCGCCGCGCTCGAGATCGGTCGGCAGGTCCATGTCGCGCGCCGTCTCCTCGTGGAACTGGAGGCCAACAAGGCGCGCGACGCGGCCCAGCTCCTTCACCGTGTCGGCCGGTCCCAGGAGTTCCTGCAGGGTCGGCAGCATGGTGCGGACATATTCCAGCGCATAGGCGCGGAAGGTTTTCAGGCGCCGCTCCTCGGGCCAGCTCGCGGTCTCGAGCTTGGGCTGCGCGTTCCAGTCGACGCGCGGCATCTCCTCCGTGCCGTAGGCGAAGCGCACGCGCTCCTCTTCCTTCAGCGGCCGGCCGTAGTCGAAGTAGTAGCCTTCGAGGCCCGGCATGCCGTCGACCGTCATGCCGGTGCAGACGAAGCCCAGCCCCGGATTTTCCAGCGACACCCCGTTGTGGCCGTGCCAGCCGTGCAGCATGGCGGCCGAGACGCTGTGCGGGACGGCGGCGATGGACGTGCCCTTCCAGATCCAGCGCGGCGGCGGATAGCGCACCCACGCCTTCTTGTCGCTCTCGCGCAGGTAGCCGGTCTTCACGCCGCCCAGCGCGTTGGAGTGGTAGTGATAGAGTGCGCAGGCCGGCGCGTCGGGCTCGTCGGCGAGACCGAGCTTCTGCAGGCCGGGCAGGAATTTTTCCAGATGCTGGTGGCGGAAGTGGCGCAGCACGTACTCGCGCGCCGTGTCCTCGCCGCGCCGCGTCACGAGGCCGAGGACCAGCGCCGTCATCAGCGCGTTGTAGAGCGTGCCGACCGCGCGGTACGCGGCGGCGTCAGCCATTATTTCCGTCGACCAGGATGGCCTTGGACTTGCCGGCTTTCAGCCGCATGGCGAGGATTGGCTTGTAGTGGTCGGAGTAATAAAACTCCTCGGCCTTCTCGTAGCTTGGGAATTCGAGCACGACGACGCGCGGCGGTGTCCAGCCACCTTCCAGGGTCTTGGTCTTGCCGCCGCGCACGATGAACTTGCCGCCGAATTTGGCGATCGCTCCCGGCGTGTGCTTGCGGTACTCGGCCATCAAGGCCTCGTCGGTCGTCTCGACTTCCACGATGATGTAGGCGGCCACGTCGCTTCCTCCTCGATCAACTTCCACTCAGCCAATTTCCACTCAGCCAATTTCCACTCAGCCAATTTCCATCGGCAGGCTGGGATCGTTGGCCCATTCCTGCATCGAATTGTCGTACACCGAGACGTTCCGATGGCCCAGCATGGCCGTCAGGACAAAGGCATCGAGCGTGGCGGCGATGCCGCCGCCGCAGTAGACCAGCACGCGCTTGTCGGGCGCGGCACCCACACCCTCGAACGCCGCGCGCAGGTCGGCGATCGGCTTCAGCGCCTTGTCCGGTCCGAACAGGCTCGCCGCCGGCACGCAGGACGAGCCCGCGACGCGGCCGGCGCGGCCGTAGACAACGCCGCCGGTACCCTTGTGCTGGTCGTGGCTGAGGGCGTTCAGCGTCAGCGTATCCTTCTGGCCGATGGCGCCCTTGAGGGTGGTCTTGTCGACGAAGATTTCCGGCCGGCCGCGCAAGGAGAGCGTCGCCGCTGGATGGACCGTTGCTTCGGTCGCGAGCGGCCGGTTCTCCGCCTTCCACT
Source organism: Alphaproteobacteria bacterium RIFCSPHIGHO2_12_FULL_66_14 (assembly GCA_001767945.1). Classification (GTDB taxonomy): domain Bacteria; phylum Pseudomonadota; class Alphaproteobacteria; order Reyranellales; family Reyranellaceae; genus Reyranella. The sequence goes on from MEMN01000160.1 coordinate 4,223, forward strand.
TGTCGAGGCCGCCGTCGAGGATCGCGGCATCGTCGAAACCGACCGCGCGCAGCATCCACCAGATGCGGCTCGCCCACACCGGCGAAGCGTGGCTGTAGAGCACGACGAAGGTGCCGTGGCCGACTCCCTTGGCCGCGAAGGCCCTGGTCAGTTCCTCGAGCGGCGGCAGGGTGAAGCGGAGCTTCGAACTCTGGTCCGAGAGGTCGGCCTGGAGGTCGAGAAAGGCCGCGCCGGGAATGTGGCCCTTGTCGTAGTTGGCACGCCCGCTCTCGGCGATGTAGCGGCCGTCGGGACCGGGTTTCAGATAGGTGGTGCAGTCGAAGATCCTGAGGGCCGGAGCGCCCATGCGGCGCGCCAGTTCCTCGGTCGAAATCACCGCAGCGGAATGCCCGGCCATGTCGCTCTCCCTCGGTTGGGAGAGCGGAGACTAGCCCAGTTCGAGGCGGCGGTGGCTAGATCGTCTTCGAGGGCAGCGGCGGCAGCGGCGGGATGGCGATGGTGCCCGACGTGGGGGCAGCGGCCGGGGCCGCCGGTGTTGCGGCCGGCGGCGGCAGCTGGGCCGAGTCGGCCTGCTTGGGCGCCGATGCCGGAGCCGGCTTCTTGGTCTTGGTCTTGGCCTTGGAGGTGGTTTTGGTCGAGGTCTTTGGCGCGGCCTTGGGCTGCGCCTTG
>MEMN01000160.1:4945-22214 GCA_001767945.1 Alphaproteobacteria bacterium RIFCSPHIGHO2_12_FULL_66_14
GGAGTCTCATTTTGGGCGAAGGACGGTGCCGCGAAGGCGACGGCGAGCAGGGCTGCCGCGCTGGCGAACAAGAGACGCATTTTACTTCTCCCGGGCCGCTTGCGAGGGGGACGATGCGGCCTCGATATTCAGGCAAAATACTATTGTATTTGTACCATTTGTGTCAAATTCTTAATCGAAAATAGCAAGTGCAGTCGGAGCCCCGTGCAGGCCATCCTCAACGTTGCCTTTCCGATCTTCGGGGTCATCCTGGCGGGCTATCTGGCCGGCCGCTGGCGCATCCTGGGCGGCGAGGCGACCGGCGCCCTCAATGCCTTCGTGAGCTATTTTGCCCTGCCGGTGCTGTTCTTCGGCACCCTGGCGCGCACGCCGGTCCGGGCCGTGCTCGACCCGGCCCTGATGCTGGGCTTTGGCCTTGCTGTCGTGGCCACCTTCGCGGTCGGCATGATCTCGACCCGCCTGGCGGCACAAGACCGGCGCCGCGGTGGCCTCGCCGCCATGAGTCTGCAGGGGATCGCCGCCTCGTGGGGCAACGTCGGCTATATGGGCGTGCCGCTCTGCCTCGCCGCCTTCGGCGAGGCGGGCCTGCCGCCTGCCATGCTCACGGTGATCGTCACCGCCGTGGTCTCCATGGTGTTCGGCGTCATGCTGATCGAGCTCGAGGTGGCGGCGGGCCACGGGCCGGTCAAGACCTTCCTGCGCGCCGCTTTCAACGTCGCGCGCAACCCGCTGCCGATGTCGATCGCGCTCGGCATCCTCGTCTCGGCGGTGGGCCTGCCGATCCCGACGCCCGCCGAGAAATGGATCGATCTTCTGGGCGCTGCGGCCGCGCCCTGCGCGCTGTTCGCCATCGGCCTCTTCCTCTCCGACAAGTCGATCAAGAGCGGTCTTGCCGAGGCGGGGCTGGCGACGCTGATCAAGCTCTTGCTGCAGCCGTTGCTCGCCATTCTCGTGCTGCCGTTCTTCATCGACCTCAATTCGGTGCCGGGGAAGGTGGCACTCCTGATGGCCTCGCTGCCGACGGCGGCCAACGCCTTCGTGCTGGCCAAGCAGTTCGACGTCTCGGTCGAGCAGAACACCGCCGCAGTGCTGCTGTCGACGGCCTTCTCGGTGATCACGGTTTCTGCTTTGCTGGTGTGGCTACGCGTGTCCTGACGACCACGGAGGGGGAAGATGCTCCAGGAATTCAAGAAATTCGCGTTGCGCGGCAACGTCGTCGATCTCGCCATCGGCGTCATCATCGGCGTGGCCTTCGGCAAGATCGTCGACTCGCTGGTCAACGACATCATCATGCCGCTGATCGGCCGCATCTTCGGCGGCCTCGACTTCACCAACTACTTCGTCGGCCTCACCGAGGCCTCGAGCCAGGCCGCGACCTACGATGCCGCCAAGAAAGCCGGCGCCACGCTGGGCTACGGCACCTTCCTGACGGTGACGGTGAATTTCCTCCTCATCGCCTGGGTCCTGTTCCTGATCATCAAGGCGATCAACCGGGTGTCGAAGGAGGAAGCGGCCGCACCCGCCGCGCCGCCGCCGCCCTCGCGAGAGGAGGTGCTGCTGGCCGAGATCCGCGACCTTCTCAAGGCGCGAGGCTAGGCCGCCGCGCGTTCGACGAAGAACGAGTCGAGCTTCCGCGCCAGCCCATCGGAAATCTTCGTGAGCGGCAGCCGGCATTCCGGCGAGGCGATCAGGCCCTGCCGCCACAGCAGATACTTTATCGGCATCGGATTTGCCTCGGCGAACAAGAGCGGCACGGATTGGGCGAGCGACGCCCAGGCGGCGCGGGCGCCCGCCACGTCGTTGGCGGCGAAGCGTCGTCCGACTTCCACGAAGCGTTCGGTCATCAGGTGGCTGGCGGCCAGGATGCCGCCGTCGCCGCCGTTGGCCATCATGGTGAAATAGAGCGCGTCCTCACCGGTCAGGATCGCGAAGTCGGCAGGCTTGCGCGCCAGCAGCTCGAGAGATTGCGCGACACTGCCGGAGCTGTCCTTCACGCCCACGATGTTCGGCACAAGGCTGAGTTCCAGCAGCGAGTCGTTCGAGAGGTTCACTGCCGTGCGGTAGGGAATGTTGTAGATCACCACGTCGCGATCGGTCGCCGCAGCGATGGCGCCGAAGTGCGCGATCAATCCGTCCTGGCTCGGCCGGTTGTAGTAGGGGCAGACCGAGATGATGCCTTCGAAGGCAAAGCGCTCCAGGCGACGCAGCGTCTTGGTCACCTTGTGCGTGGCATTGCCGCCCACGCCCACGAACACCGGCACGCGGCCGGCGCTCCGCGCCACGGTGCGGTCGACCAGCTCGTCGATCTCGGCCTCGTCCAGCGTCGGGGATTCGCCGGTGGTGCCGAGCGGAAACAGCCCGTCCACACCCAGCCCGATGTAGTGATCGATCAGTCGCTCATAGCTCGCGAAGTCGACGACGCCATCCTTGAACGGCGTGATGAGTGGCAGCCAAAGGCCGGAAATCCTCGTTGTCATGCCGTCACGTTACGCCGGTGTCATAAATAAGAATAACGAATGTTTTTGATATGATCGTTCACCATCCATTATGATCGTTCCATGCGCAGGGATCTCGACATGGCGCTGGTGCGCGCCTTTCTCGCCGTCGTCGAGGCGGGCGGCGTCACGCGTGCCGCGGCATCGCTTGGCCTCAGCCAGGCCGCGGCCAGCCAGCAGATCAAGCGGCTGGAGGAGGCGCTCGACTGCCGCCTGTTCGAGCGCACGGGCCGGCGGCTGGTGCTGGCGCCGGCCGGTGAGCGGCTGCTGGCGCAAGCGCGCCGGCTTCTCGCCATGAACGATGAAGTGTGGTCGTCGATGCGCACGCCGTCGTTCGAGGGCGAGGTTCGCATGGGCGTGCCCTACGACCTGGTCGGCAGCTTCGTGCCGGGCGTGCTGCGCCGCTTCGCCAAGGCCCAGCCGCGCGTGCGCGTCAGCCTGGTGTGCGAGGATTCGAAGATCGTGCGCGAAGCCCTGAAGTCGGGCGGCGTCGATCTCGCCCTCACCACCGAGACCGAGTGTGGTCGCCACGGCGAGACGCTGCGCACCGATCGCCTGGTCTGGGTCGGTGTGGCCGGCGGCGATGCACACCTGAGAGATCCCTTGCCGGTCTCGCTCGGCGCGCCGAGTTGCGTTTTCCGGCCGGTGGCCATCGAGGCGCTGGGCAAGGTGCGGCGCGACTGGCGCGCGGTGTGCGAGGTGAGCCGCATGGAGCCGGTCCATGCCGTGCTCGAGGCCGGGCTTGCGGTGGCGCCGCTGCTGCGCTCCTCGGTACCAGAACGTTTCGAGATCCTGGGCAGGGATGCACGCCTGCCGGCGCTGCCGGAGTTCCGGATCAATCTCTATGCGCCTCCCGGCCTCAGCCCCGCCGCGCGCGACCTCGCTGACCACGTTCGCGCGGCCTTTTCCGGCCGAGCCAGGAACATGCACAACAATTGATACGAAGCGATGGCTGTTTGAACAGCGCCTGCGCAACTACAATCGTCCCGTCATTCGGGGAATTCGTTCATGCGCTTTGTGCTCGGCTGGACACTGAAATTGGCCTTCGTGGGCCTCATCTATGCCGGCGTCACCGGCGCCATTCCCATGCAACTGCCGGACACCATCCTGGGCTATGAGCTGCCCGACGCGGCCAAGCGGTTCGCCGGCAGCGGTGGCCAGATCCAGGACATCGCCGGCAAGACCCAGGCGGGCTTCAAGAGCGTCGCTGACAGTCTCAAGTAGTCCGCTGCAGAAATCCGAGGGGGCGTCCAAGGGCCCGCCGCTGCACGATCTTCGAATCGTGCAGCGGCGGGCTTCCTTTTTCCGACAATTTGCAGTGCGCTTGCCGCTGGCATGCACATTGCAACCTCATGACATGCTGAGCTGACAGCACACTGGATTTCCACGGCGGGTCGCTGCTAGTTTATGCATTGAAGATGCAGTCGAGATGACGAGGGGAGTCGTCGTCTCGCCTGATCGCCGACCCGGCGTGGGGATTGCCGTGGGTTAACCACGCACGCCTGGGGAAAAATGAAGAACAACGTTATCGTCGCCACGCATCACAAGACGGGCACTGTCTGGATGGCCACCGTATTCAAGGCCATCGCCGCCGACCTCGGGGTCACTTATGTCGATTACGGGTCCCAGCGCGAGCATCTCGAGGACGGGCTCAAGTCGCCCTTCATCCTGTTCAACTATGATTCCGATTTCCGCGGGCATTCGGACCTCTTGAGCCGCGATGACGTGCGGATCCTCCACCTCATCCGTGATCCGCGCGACGTGCTGATCTCGGCCATGCACTATCATTGCAAGTCCGAGGAGAGCTGGTTGCATGAGCCCGTGCCGGGCTACAACAACGTCACCTACCAGCGCCGTCTCAACGCCTTCGCGACGCGCTACGAGCAGTATGTGTTCGAGATGGAGAATTCGACCGACAGCACGCTGCGCGACATGCAAGGCTGGCAATACGGCCGGGCCAACTGCTTCGAGGCCCGCTACGAGGAGCTGAGGCAGGACGCCCAGATGGCCTACTGGACGACGATCGCGGACTTCCTCGGCTTCGACGCGGCCGAGCAGCAGGTCTGCCGCCAGCGCTTCTGGCAGTATAGCCTGTTCGGCAGCCTCGGCCGCGGCCACAAGCATGTCCGCTCGGGCGACGTCGCCCAGTGGAAGCACGAGTTCACGCCGGAGTTGGCCGCCGCTTTCAGCCGGAAATTCCCCAGGGTGCTGCAGGCGCTGGGCTATGAGCCCGACGAACGCTGGGTCTCCGATGTGCGGGGCCCGGCCGTGGCGGCGCGCGGGCCTTCGGGCGGCCTCGTCTCGACCCTCGGCCGACTGGCCAGCCGGCCGCTGGAACGCTTCAAGTTCGTGGGTCGCCGCGCCTGAGGGCGTAAGGGTGGCCAAGCTAACGCGCCAGCGGCGCCGTCCAGGCGTTGTAGCCATAGACCCAGTCCGTCTCCGTCACGCCGTTGCCCCAGCGGTTCTGGCGCGACGTGAGCTGGATACGCGCGGTCCGCTCCCGGCGGGTCACCTCATATCTCTCGAGCGCCGCCGCGACGCCGTCGCGATCCGCGCCCGCCAGGCAGCGCGATAGCACCGCCGCGTCCTCGATCGCCATCGCCGCACCTTGCGCCATGTAGGGTGTCATCGGATGGGCGGCGTCGCCCAGCAACACCGCCCGGCCGTCGCTCCAGCGATCGAGCGGTTCGCGGTCCACCAGGATCCGCTTGTGGACGGAGGGGCAGGCGGCCAGCACCCGCTGCACCGTGGGATGGAACTCTTCGAACGCCGCCCGCAGCACCTCGACGTCGCCTTCAGCCGACCACGATTCCAGACCGAACTCGGGCTCGGGCTGGCTGGTGACGAAATAGACTTCCGAGCGGTCGGGCTTCACGTAGTACATGACGATGTGGCGGTCTTCGCCCCACCATTTGGCGCACTCGTCCATCTCGAAGCCATTCAGCAACTCGGCCGGATAGGTCGTGCGGTAGGCGATACGGCCGGTGAGATTGGGCGCCCCTTCGCCGAACAGGATCGTCCGCACCACCGAGTTGACGCCGTCGGCGCCGATCACGGCGTCCGCTTCGGCGCTCTGCCCGTTGGCGAAGCCCAGCCGCACACCGCCCTCTGCCGGCTCGATGCCGATCAGCTCATGATCCAGCCGGACGATCTCCGCCGGCACGGCACTCGCCAGCGCGGCATGCAGATCGCCGCGATGGGCCAGCAGATAGGGCGCACCGTATTTCGCCTCGGCCGACGGCCCGAAGATCATGTCGAACAGGATCTCGCCCGTGCGCCAGTCGCGGTTGTTCCAGGAGCGCGGATAAAAGGCATCGGCGCGCAGCCGCTTCTCGAGCCCCAGCCCGCGCAGCACGTGCATGGCGTTGCAGCCGATCTGGATGCCCGCACCCACGCGCGAGAACTGCCTGGCCTGCTCGTAGACAGTGACGTCGATGCCCTTGAGCCGTAGCGCCGCCGCCGCCGCCAGCCCGCCCATGCCGGCGCCGACGATGGCGACTTTCAGTTTGCGTTTGGTCATGCGGGGCAGGTGGCCCGCAGGGCGGAGGGGGGCATGGTGGCGGCCTCAGGCGGTCGCCTTCTTGCGGTTGGCCTCGAGCCTGGCATCGACCAGAGCAACGCCCGCGTCGATCACCGGATGGCTGAGGCCCTTCTGCTTGGCGATGAGCTGCACCAGCTTGTCGGCGCGCTCGATGTTGGGCACGCCGTTGCTGAGCGCGCGCGCCGCCGAGGCCGGACGCACCAGGCTCTGGGCGGCGGCGGCATATTTCTCGAACGGCACGAGATCCTTCGGGTCGGCGCCGATCCTGACGCTGAGGTCGAAGACGAAATTGTAGACCGAGCGCGAGGTCTCGATGTCGCTGTGTACCGCTTCCTGCGCCGTCCGCATGCCGTCCTTGGTCACGCAGCGGTAGTTGCCGGCGAGCAGCATCGCCCATTTTGCCAGCGGCACGAAGATGCCGTCATAGACCCGGAGTTTTACCGGCAGTTCGATCTTGCCTTCGGGCGTATCGAAGCGCACCGCGTCGATGTCCTTCTCGAGCTGGCGCAGGATGGCGGTGGCCTTCTCGTCCTTGAACCGCGCGACCTTGAAGTTGGTCGGCAAGGTTACCTGCAGCACGTTCACCTTCTCGTCCGGCGGGCGGATCGCCTGCGGATCGGGACTGCAGAGCGTGAGCCGCTCGGGATCGAAGCTGTCCCACACCGTGGGGTCGGTGTAGGCGGCCTTGAGCGCTTCGTAGTCGAGGCCGGGAATGCGCCGCACATAGGGCAGTGGCGGCATGTTCATGATCGACATGCAGGGCACTCGGGACTTGCCCACCAGGTCGAGCAGCTCGCGCACGCCCGGCGAGCGGTATTGCGGCTCCTGCATGGCGAGGCCCACGAGGTCGTAGTCGGCCGGGTTCACGCCCGCCGTGCCGCCCGCGGTCACCTTGCCCGGCAGCTTGCGCGAGTCGATCTCGATCGCCTCCTTGCGGCCCCGGACCGGAAGGCGGACGCGGAAGCCCTCGGCATTGATCAGGTCGGCCTCGGCCGGCAGGCAGATCAGGTGCACCGAATGGCCGCCGAAAAGGATTTTGGAGGCGAGCAACGACCCGTAGGACGCCCCCATGATCATGATCTTGTAAGCCATCCCCCAGCCTCCCTGCTGCTTCTGGCGCGTCTCGTTGGCGTCATTGTAGCCGTCTGGGGACGGAGGGGCATGCGCTTTCCAGCCCCGCGAGACCGTCCTGCATACCGTGGTTCGCAGGGCGAAGCGCATCCAAGTCTTTCGCGCCGTCCTTCTTCGCCGTGAAGTGCTTCATCGCGACATGGCCGACGAGTTCGGTGGCGTCGGCGATCAGGACCTTCCTGGCGGGCCTCGCTCCCTCGCTTGGTAGCAGTCGACGCCACTCATCGGAGAGGGGTGCCGGCCTTGTCGGTGCCTCGCTGTCGTGATGCGCCGGCGGCGCTGGCGGCGCTCACGCCGGGATCGTCTCGTCGTGGCTCAGCACGGTCGAGCTCCTGGCATCCACGCCGCGCGGAATCCGCTATTGGCTCGGCAGTAGGATCTCGAAGCGGGCGCCGCCCTCGGCGCGATTGGCCGCGGAAATGCGGCCGCCCATCTCTTCGAGGATGCGGCGGCAGATGCGCAAGCCCAGGCCGGTGCCCTTGCCGCTCGGCTTGGTGGTGACGAAGGAAACGAAGAGCCGCGGCAGGATCTCGCTGGAAATGCCCGGCCCCGAATCCTCGACGGCGATCCGCACGAAGGTGCGGCCGTCCTGCTGGACGGTGTCGGTGGTAATCGCGATGGCGCCGCCGCCGGCATCACGGGCATTGTTGATGAGGTTGACGAGCACCTGTCCCAGGCGCCCGACGTCGCCCACGACCGCTGGCAACTGCTGGGCGAGCTGCTCCTGCAACGCCATGCCTGCCTCGCGCACCCCGTGATCGGTGAGGTCGACGGCGCGGCGCACAGCCTCGTTCGCATCGAAAGGTGCGGGCGTGTCGGACGAGGTGCCGCGTACGTAGGCGCGCAGATCACCGATGATGCGGCTGGCCTGCTCGACCTGCTGGGCGATGCGCTCGATCTTGGCCAGCAGGGCCGGCGCGTCAGGTTGGCCGCCGCGCTCCGACGCCTCCGCGAACTGGTCGAGCGCCGAAGCGCAGGAGATGTTGATCACCTGCAGCGGCTGGCTGATTTCATGTGCCATGGTGCCGGCCATTTCGCCGACGGTGGCGAAGCGTTCGGCGTTGTAGAGCGCCTGCTCGGCTTCGCGCCGTTCGGTATCGTCGACGCCCAGCAACACGATGCTGCTCACGGTGCCGGCGGTATCCGTGGCCGGCGTGGCCGTCACGGCGATCAGCCGCTCGCGGCCCGAATGGTCGCGCCGTTTGAGCACGAACCTGGAGCGCTTGGTGCGTTTGGGATCGAGCGGGCAAGGCAGGATCTCCTGGAGTGGGCGGCCGACGGCATCGGTCGCGGATATGCCGGTGAGGGCGGTGAAGCCGCTGTTGACCATGGCCACGTTCAGCGCGCCATCGACCAGGACGATCAGGGCCCCGCCAGATTCGACGATCGAGCGCAGGCGGATCATTTCCGACTCGAGCCGCTGTTCGAGCTGTACCCGCTCCTCGACGTCGCGGATCACGCCGGTGCTGACCACCAGTCCCCGCTCGTCGAGCCAGCGGCGCGCCCGCACCTCCACGTGACGTACGGCGCCTCCCGCGCCGATCATGGAGAAGCGGGCAAAGGTGCCGGGGTCCGACGGGTCGTACGTCCGGGTGGTCTGGCGCCGCACCCGCTCCACCGAGTCAGGCGCGATGTGCTGGAGGAAGTGGGTGCCGATGAATTTCTCCGGCGGCAGGCCGAACAGGTCCGCGACGGCGGCGTTGACGAAGGTGAACTTGCCGGTCCCGACATCGAGCGTGTAGGCCACGTCGACCATCGAATCGACCAGGGACTGGTAGCGCGCGCGGGCATGCGCCTGCTCGGCGCGCGCCTTCTCCAGTGCGAATTCGTGCTGCTTGATGTCGGTGACGTCGACCCTGAGCCCGACCGTGAGGCCGCTCGCCGTCGCCTTCTCGGACCAGTCGAACCATCGCCCGTCGTCCGTCTGGCGCGTGCGTTCCAGGGCCTTGCTGCGAAACCGCTCGAGCCAGGCTTCGACCGGCTGCGGCCCCTTGCCGGCCGCCTCGAGTCGCCGTGCCGAATCGCGCGCCAGCTCCTCGTAGGTCCGGCCGATCGCGTCGGGCTCCTGCAGTGCGGGCGTCAGCCCTTTTGCCACTGAATTGAACATCAACAGACGTTCGTCGGCGTCGTAGACGACGACGCCTGCCGGCAGCGCCTCGACGACCTCGCGCAGCATGTCGCGCGAGGCGCCGGCCTGCTGGGCCGCTTCCGCGGCGAGGCGCCATTGCGCGTGGTAGTCCATCCCCGTGCGGCCGACCAGCAGGATTAGGACGAGCCCGGCGCAGACGAAACCCGTTGTGCTGAGCGTCAGCACCAGCAGTGCCTCGGCATAGTCGTCGACCAAGCGGCCGATCATGTCGTCGGCGGTGCGGGTCGTCGACAGGCTGAGTTCGCTGATCTCGTCTCTGAGCTGGAGCAGCTCGCGCAGCGCCGCGGCATCGATCGGCCGGCGACCGGCGTCGAAGGCCCGGATTGCCCCGCCCACCCGGTCGACGAAATCCTGCTGCGCCGCGCAGGTGCCGGCCAGCGTCGTTCCCGGCGCCACCTTGAAGTCGCGGCACAGCGTGCCGAGCGACCCAGTGAAATGGCGCCACGGCTCGCCCGCGATCGGCGTCGCGCCGGCGCGCCCACCGGCGGAGGAACTCGCCAGGATGCTGCGCATCAGCAGGCGGCTCGCATTGTCGAGCGTCAGCACGTCGCGCGCCTGGCGCCGCTGCGGGTCGACGTCGGAACGATGGAGCGACAGCGCGATATCTGCGAAGGCCACGACGCAGCAGATCACGCCGACGATGCCGGCAAAGCTCGCCCACAGGACGCCGCGTGTTCCGAGCGCCAGGCGCGCTTGGCCCGGGAACGACCGCAACAGGTCGACGAAGTTCGGCGCTCCCGGCCGTGCGAGCTCGCTCGATGCCATGATCAGACTCCGGTGCTTCCTGCGCGATTCCCCCAAGCCGCCCCCGGCCCAACCAAGGGCCGACCCCCTAACGCTCGCCTGGGTCCCCGCCGATGGCGCGGCTAGTGGCGGGTACCGCCCGTTCCGGCCGCGAGCCAGCCCTGCGGCCGCGGGGCTGTCTGGCCCTTCGTGCTGTCGAGGACCAGTTTCTGCACCGCCTGGCGCAACGGCCCGAGCGGCACCGGCTTGTTCACGAAAATGGTGATGCCGAGCGCCTGCAGCGTCTCCTCGGCGAGCCCGTCGATGCGTCCCGACATGATGAGAATGGCGCTCGATGGCAGCAGCGCGCGAAGAGCCTCCGCGAGCTGCACACCCGTCATGTCCGGAAGATTGTAATCGATCAGCACCACCCGGGGCTCGAATTTGTTGGCGCTGTGAAGCGCCGTCGCCGCATCGAACGCCGTCTCGACGACGAGATTCACGTGGCGGAGGTAGTCCGCCATTTCGAGGCATTGGATGGTGCTGTCCTCGACGATGAGGACATCGCACCGCGCGTTTGTGGCGATGATGAACTCCTGCGTAATGCCCTTAAAAATCATTATAGCTGAATCACGACGACTTTGCGGCATATCTGACGGTCTGGTTGCGGCGATCGGGCGACAACAATTTGCGGTTCTTAGGCAACAAGGTGGCGCTGGGCGCCAAAGTAGAAAAGGGGTCCCTCGCAGGACCCCCTCGTCGCCCGTCCGAACACCGCTGGCTAGTAGCGGCTCTCGCGCATCGGGATGATCTGGCCGCTCGCGTTGATCCGGTTGCCCTGCGCGTCGTAGCGGTTGCCGAATTCGTCGCGCGTCACCGCCTGGTTCTGCGCCGCCGGGTAGTATGCGGGCTGGTAGGTCGGCGGCGGCGGGTAATAGGTCGGTGCGGGCTGGCCGGCGAGGCGGTAACCGTTGGCATCGATGCGATAGCCTTGTGCATCGATACGGTAGCCTTGAGCATCGACCCGATAGGCCGGAACGGCGGCGGAGTCGCGGTAGGTGCGGGCCTCTGTCTCGCGGGCGACGCAGCGGTCGTAGGACGCCGTGCCGGCCGTCAGGCCGTAGGAGTAGCAGGCGTTCCGCGAATCGCTGACGATGAGCGAGGGGGCATAGCCCGGCGTCGCGCGATAATTGAGGCGGGCCTGTTGCTCGCTGGTCACGCAGCGGCTGTAGGCCGCCGTGTTGGGCACGAAGCCATAATCGACGCAGGCCTGGTTGGACGAGGCATAGATGCCGGTGCCGGTGGCGGCACTGACGTTTCTGTTTTCGTAGGAGCCCTGGCAGGCGGCCGAGAGCAGGCCGACCGAAACGGTCGCGAGGAGGCGGAGACGCATTGGGGGAGTTCCCTTGTGAAAGACGGTCCGCCGGTGATGCGGGCTCTTTGTTAACGCGGGTTCTTCCAAAGGGTTGCCGTGGCCTGCTCCGCCTATTTTCGCGACAGCAACTCCGCCGCGAGGCTGTCCCACTCCTCTTCCAGCGACAGGGCAGGGACAGGCCGGCCGACGCGCCGGTACCACCAGCCGGCGTTGTTCATGTCGCCTTCCTGGCGGTGCAGGTGTGCATGCACCCGATCGCAGTCGGGCTCACCTTCGTGGCTCTGGACGCATTCATGCGCCCGGCCCCAATCGCCGCGGCGCGCCCACCACAGTGCCTGCAGGGCCGGCCCGACGTCGGATGGCGGCACCGCCTCGGACACGCTGCTCCGGAAAGCATCGATCGTCGTCATGGCCGTGCGGTCCCATTCTGAATGATCGCCGAGACGTCCGTCACTCAAGGTCCTATTCCTCGGCCCCGCTAGGGGCACGAAACCTCATCATGTGGAGCGACCGCTTCAGGGCCTCCGCAGGATGAGGTTCTTGTCGGTTACTCCACCTTCGCGCCCGAAGCCTTGATCACTGGCGCCAGCTTCGACTCGTTGTCGGCGCGATACTTTGCGGTGTCGGCGGGGTTGAGCCAGCGGCGCGTGGCGCCCGCCTTCTCGAACGCCGCCATCACCTTCGGGCTGTCGAGCGCCTGCTTGAGCAGGGCGTTGGCCTTGTCGACTATCGGCTTGGGCATGCCGGCCGGGCCGCAGAAGCCGCCCCACGAGGTGATCTCGAAGCCGGGCAGGAACTCGCCCACGGTCGGCGTGTCGGGCACGGCGGGGTGGCGCTTGGCCGAGGTCACGGCTATGCCCTTGACCTTGCCGCCCTTCATCAGGCCGAGCGGCCCCGGCAGGTTGTCGAACATCATGTCGACCTGGCCGGCCAGGATGTCCTGGTGGGCCGGCGCGCTGCCGCGATAGGGCACGTGCAGGAGGTTGATACCGGCCATCTGCTTGAACAGCTCGCCGGTGATCTGCGGGCTGGTGCCCGCGCCGGAGGAGGCGAAGGAATATTTGCCGGGGTTGGCTTTCGCCAGCGCGATGATCTCCGGCACCGTGCTGGCCGGGAAGTCGAGCCGCGTCATCAGGAAGTTCGGCACCTCCCAGAGCACGGCGATGCCGGTGACGTCCTTGCCTGCGTCGAACGGCATCTTGGCGAACAGTGTCGGCGCAATGGCGTGGGCGGCGATGGTGTAGAGGCCGATCGTGTAGCCGTCGGGCGCCGACTTGGCGACGAGGTCGGCCCCCAGCACGCCGCCGTTGCCGCTCTTGTTTTCGATCACGAAGGTCTGGCCTGTCAGGTTTGTGAGTTCGGCGCAGACGATGCGCGACAGCGTGTCGGTCGGGCCGCCGGCCGGAAAGGGAACGATGTAGCGCACTGCCTTGTTCGGCCAGTCGTCGGCCGCGCGGGCAACGCCGGCCGCGATCATGGGGGCGGCGAGCGCGGTGCCGGAGAGAACGAGCGTGCGTCTGCGCGAAAGCGGCCGGCGGGAAAGGACAAGTTTGGTCATCTCGAACGAGTCTCCAATGGCGTTTTGTTGGGCGCGCATTCTAGGCAGGATGTTCGGGTGCGCCAGCCATTCTCCTCTGCTGCGAGCGGGTGAGGAGACTCTGCGGCTTCTCATTCCGTACGGCGATAGGCGAAGGTGTTGTCGACGTGGCTCATGCCCACCCGTTCATAGAAACCATGGCCTCAGGAACGGAGATCAGGTTCAGCGTGACCTTTGGCCCGAGTTTCCGCCGGGCCTCGTCGAGCAGCCCACGACCGACGCCAAGCCCCTGCGCCGATCTGGAAACGGCCAGCTCGACCAGGTAGCAGCACCAGGAGAATTCGGTGATGCAGCGGGCGATGCCCGCCAGCGATCGGCCGGGCTGGTCCAGCCGCGCCGCCAGCACGAGGTTGGCCCCCGACAGCATCGCCTGCAGTCGCGGCGTGTCGTCGATCGGGCGCGGGGCGCCGAGGCCGGATTCCACCAGTACGCGGCGAAACTCCGCCGGCCTTTTTCATGTCTGGAAGCTGGATGATGCTGCTATGGCTTCATCCCCATTCCCTGACGTCCCAGGAACCGCCTTCATGACCAACCGCGCCCACATCCTTCTCTGGACCGACCAGCCCAACGCCTATCTCGATGCCGTCAAGGCCGCCGGCCTCGACCACCGGGTCGCGATCGACACGCTGCCACGCAAGGACAGGCCCACGGCCGACCAGCTCGCGCGCACCGAGGCGCTGATGACCTATGGTGTGCCGCCGGGGCTGTTGCCGTCGATGCCGAAGCTGCGCTGGGCCCAGGCGATGAGTGCCGGCGTTGAGGGCTGGATGGCGCTGCCCGACTTGCCCAAGAGCCTGACACTCACCTGCGCCCGCGGCACGCACAAGGAATCGATGCCGGAGAACATCATCGCCGCGCTGTTTTATGTCGCCAAGCCAGTGGCGGTGGCGGTCGAGAACCAGAAGAGTGCCAAGTGGGTCCACACCGTGCCTCAGCCGCTCACCGGCAAGACGCTCGGCATCCTGGGCCTCGGCGTCATCGGCCAGGAAGTGGCCCGCATCGCCACCGCGCTCGGCATGCGCGTGATCGGCACCAAGCGCCGGCCGGGGCCGATCGAGAATGTCGCCCGGGTACTGCCGCCGGAGAGCACCAACGAGGTGCTGGCCCAGTCGGACTACTTGCTGCTGCTGCTGCCGGCGACGCCCGAGACCGACAACTTCATCAATGCCGAGCGTCTGGCGCGGATGAAGCCTACCGCTTGGTTGCTGAATTTCGGCCGCGGCCACACCATCAAGGACGCCGACCTGATCGCCGCGGCCAAGAACAAGAAGATCGCCGGTGCCGTGCTCGACGTCTTCCGCCAGGAGCCGCTGCCGTCGGATCACCCGTTCTGGAAGGCCGAGGGCATCATCGTGCTGCCGCACATCGGCGGACCTCATCCGCAGCGCGATCGGTTCGTGGCGCGGTTGTTCGTCGAAAACCTTGAACGCTTCCTCGATGGCCGGCCGCTGAAGGAAGTCGTTGACCGCGCGGCGGGCTACTGACGCCGGGGGCGGCACATCAGGATCGCCTTGTAGATTGAGAATGACGAGTGTGATCGACGCATACCTCGTAGATCCCCAAGTATCCCTCTTGGACAAGACGCGGATACAGGCTCAGGTCCTGGTGCCGGTGCTTCGCGCCGTGCGGGCCGAGCTGGCGGCGCTGCTGATTTGCGAGGCCGATTTCGACATCGCCGCGGCCGGCGAGGGCGAAGTGAGCCTGGAGCGCACCCAGACGATTATGCGGGGCGCATCAAATTGTATATTCAGGTACAAATTCGCACAATGGTAGTTGTCTCCGCCAGATTGCGTCGGCGTTATCACCTGTCGCCGAACACCGAAAGATCACCACCGGCCAGCTACCTGTCGACGTTATCCTTGCACTAGCGAACGATAGGCACGCTGGAGGTAAACGTCATGGACAAGCAAAACGCAGACGAAGACAGCGAGACCGCTAAACTGGACGCGCGGCGTCGTTTTTTGACGACCTGCGGGAAATTCGCGGCCATTACGCCGCCGGCGATGGCGGTCCTGCTTTCCAGCACGGCGCAGAACTACGCGGTTGCCGCATCGGGCAACGCCGGCAGCTCGCTGTCGTTCGGCAACAACGGCTTCGGCAATGGTGGCGGCGATGGCGTGCCAGGCAACTCGGGCAACAATCCGTCGCCCCAGACCCCGAGCAGGGCCGCGGACGAGGAGCGCTGAGAACGAGGAACGCTGACGGGCACGGCTGGGAAGGCGCGACGCGCGAAGCCGCGTCAATGCGCGCGGAGCAATCGTTCGAGCGTCGCGCCGATCCCTTCCTTCTGCAGATACCGGACCAGGTGGCGGCAACGCCAACGCAGCGGTCCTCCGGTGCTGCCGTGAAGAGCATGCATGCGATGCCAGGCGAAGGCGCCGCGGAGATTTCCCCATGGGACGCCGATCCACTGCAGTGGTCGCACGCCGACCTGCATCTCGCACCGGAGATAGTTCAACCGTGCGCCAAGGCCCGGTGGACTGGAGAGCGGCCACTCCAGTCCGAGCAGGCGGTGCGCCGCCAGAAGATAGGAATTCATCGCTGCCGTCAGATGGTGAGCGTGCATGCGTCGCTTCACGAACGGCCAGTCGACGGCGGGACCGAAGTGACGCGCGAGGGCGACGAACTCGTGGACCTGCTGCACCTGCAGTTCGCCGCGATAGAAGTTCCCGAGATGGTGGATCTGCGCGTGCAGCAGATTGTGCATGATCCGGTCGGTTGCGCAGGGTGAGAAATAGCGAACGCCGCCGATTTCTCTGAGCTCCGAGCGGCTCCACACTTCCGATGCCGGCAAAACATGGGAAGGATCGACTAGCTCGGTATGGAGATCGACGCTGGCCGGGTCGTTGGGCCGGGCGAAGTCACCAAACGCATGGTGACCTGCCGCATACTGCTGCGCCAGGCGATAGCCCAGCCGCTCCAGGATGCCAATGGCGTCGTCTCTCGACCCGGCCGGGACCAGTATGTCGAGGTCCCGCATCATGCGCATCGCCGGGTCGGCATAGGGCCCGTCGAACAGCGTGAGGCCGCCTTTGAGCAGGGCGGGCACAATTCCTTGTGCGTTGAGGGCGCCGATGAGTTCGATTGCCTGGCGTCGGAGCACGCGGTTGCGGTCTCCATTCAGGCGATGCAGCGTCGCCAGATAGTCGCGCGCATCCGCAGGCAGCGAAATCGCCTGGCTCGACTCGCGGAGCGCGCTCCATAGGGCCGGCGTCAGGAGATGATCGTTGGCGATCTCGAGGACGGGCATCCAGTCCGGCGACACGATCGGCTCGCCGCGCAGGCCGCGCACGAGATCGGCGAGCGCCCGGCGTTGCCTGCTCATATGCAAAGGCCTTCGAGCAGCGGCGCTGCTGCGTCGAGGGAGGAGAGCGGGAGTTCGAAGCAGTCGATATGCTCGATCCAGGCGATGAGCTTGTCGAGGCTCCGCTTGTCCAGCGAGCCCGACAGGAAATAGACACCACGCAGCAACCGCGCCAGGGCTTCGTGCCTCGGCAAGGGCACGAGCGCCGTGCCCTCATCGGGGTGATAGCGGGGAAACACGATCCAGCGCACGGCGACCGTGGCGTCCGACGCGGCCCAGCGCAGATCGTCGCCCGGCATCAGGTAGCGCGCGTATTTGCCGTCGGGACGGCGCCACTCGGGCAACGAGGGGAGCTGCGGGTAATAGGGCTCCAGCACGGCATAGGCACCGCGCTTGATGCAGAGACCGGTCGGAAGGGAGCGAACGACTGGTGTCTCGCCTGTGAGCAGGGTCGTGTCGTCGCACAGCATCTGGAAGCCCCGCGCGGCGAGGCCGGCTGAGAGCGTGCTCTTGCCGTGTCCCGCAGCGCCCGGGAGAAGCAGCCCTTCGCCATTGCGGCAAAGCGCGCCGGCATGAACCACGCAAAGTCCGTCGGTCGCGGCAACCGCGAGCTGCGTGAGGCAGGCCCTGACGGCCACCGCAGCATCCTCACGCGTGCGGGACGATCCAATCTCCTTGTCGTCGGCGATAATCGCCACGCCGCCGTCTTCGGGGGTGACGGCAAGATCGATGGTGTTCGCCGGCTCGGTGCCGCTCGTCGGGGCCGCGTGTCGGAGGAGCGGGTGGATCTCCTCGGCGAGCTCTAGGCTGTCGTAGTGCACCCGAAAGGTGCTCCTGAGAAGCGAATAGGTCTCGACCACGCCGGCTCCATTCCGGTGCGGCCGGCGCCGCGGACGCCTGGCTCCGATCCGCAAATCGCCCGTCGGATCCGACGGCTTCTCGCCATCGCGGGAC
>MEMN01000160.1:22245-24097 GCA_001767945.1 Alphaproteobacteria bacterium RIFCSPHIGHO2_12_FULL_66_14
GCGGCGGTGTTCAGCGTATAGAGCCGCTGCTGCGCCGGGTCGAGAAGCAGACCCTCCTCATCAACGATGTGCAAACTGAGGTCAGCGAAGGCGGTCAGGCCCGACATGCGCCCATCCGGCTCGGTCATGTCAATCCGATCGGCGCGACATCGTCATGGCGGCGCGTTTACCGACTTACAGTTGATCCCGTTCGGGCCGTCGAAGCAGACTGTGTCGCCGGGCTTCAGGCCGCCGGCCGTGGCAATGGCGCCGTCATCGCGCGGGACAAAGTAGGTGGTGCCGCCGCTCAACGAGCCGCCCGCCGACCCCGATCCGGCAACGGCGAAGTTCTGTCCACCCGAAGCAAGCAGGAGAGTCATGGTCGGCGGCGTGATCATCGCAAATCGCCCGCAGGACGACAGAAAACGCCTCCGACCGTCGATCGGTCCTTCTCTTTCGTCTTTCATGGCATCACTCCCGTCCGATTTTCTTGTCTCAAGTACGGGAGCAAATTACATCACGCGCGTCCGGGGCCCATCGTGATCGATCTGTGACCTCCGGCTAATTCAGTCGCACCGCCTTTGCCATCGC
This sequence comes from Alphaproteobacteria bacterium RIFCSPHIGHO2_12_FULL_66_14, assembly GCA_001767945.1. GTDB lineage: Bacteria > Pseudomonadota > Alphaproteobacteria > Reyranellales > Reyranellaceae > Reyranella. Next base: position 22,816 of record MEMN01000160.1, read on the forward strand.
CTCGATCGCCTCGGGCTGGCGTGACCGGACGTTCAGCGTATCGGCGCCGCAGTCCTCCCAGGCGCGGTAGCGTTCGCGGATGCGCGCGGGCGGCCCGACCAGTGATTTCATGTCGACCCATTCGTCGGGCACCGAGGTGATGGCCTCGTCCTTGTGGCCCGCTAGGTAGAGTTCCTGGATGCGCTTGGCGGCGTCGCCGAAGCCGCGGCGCACCATGATGTCGTTGTGGAAGTTCTTGGTCTTGTGGCCCATGCCGCCGACATAGAGTGCAACCTCGGGCTTCAGGCGCGCGAGCGCGCCTTTGACATCGTTGTCGACTTCGACATGGACGTTGGCGGCGATGGCGAAATCCTTGAAGCCCTTGCCGTTGCCGGCGCGGCGGAAGCCTTCTTCCAGCCACGGCCGGTACTCGTCCATGGCGCCGGGCATGAATCCCATGGGCAGCCAGCCGTCGGCGATCTCGGCCGTCAACTTCACCGTCGCCTCGTTGCCAGTGGCGAGATAGATCGGGATGTCGGGGTTCATGTGCAGGATGGATTTCAGCGGCTTGCCGATACCCATGGCGCCGGGGCCGGCATAGGGCAGCGAGATCTCGTGCCCCTCGTGCGTGACAGGCCCTTCGCGCTTGAAGATCTTGCGCATGATCGCGACGTAGTCGCGCATGCGCCAGTAAGGCTTGCCCCAGGGCTGGCCGTACCAGCCCTCGACGATCTGCGGGCCGGAGACGCCGATGCCGGCGAGGAAGCGACCGCCACCGGCCATGGCGTCGACCGTTGCAGCCGACATGGCGGCATTCGCCGGTGTGCGGGCCGCGAGCTGCATGATGCCGGTGCCGAGCTTGATCCGCTTGGTGTGGGCGGCGAGGAAGGCGAGCGGCGTCACCGCATCGGAGCCATAGGCCTCTGCCGTCCAGACGGAATCGTAGCCCAGCTCCTCGGCGCGCTGCACCAGCGCCACGGGAATGTCGAGGTGGGCGCGGGAATAGCCGATCGAGAGACCCAGCTTCATTGTCGTTTCCTCCTCCGGGGCCGGACCGTACCATCCGCGGGCGTCGGCCGACCAACAGGGATCCTGTCTTGAAATCTGTTCTGCGATTTATCGGCCAGGCGCTCGCCATCGCGGCGATCACGCTCGCGTTGGATTTCCTGCTGACGGCGGCGCTGTTCCCCGGCCTGAAGAAATTCTGGGCCAAGGCGGCACGGCCCGGAGTCTATCGGCCGGCCGAGCATCATCACGATCTCGTCCCCGACCGGGAGCTCGTGCGCGTGCGGGGCAGGGTCCG
>MEMN01000161.1:0-5560 GCA_001767945.1 Alphaproteobacteria bacterium RIFCSPHIGHO2_12_FULL_66_14
TACGCGCGCCCTCGAAAAGGCCCGGACCCTGCCGGCCGATGCGCTGATCTTCGACCTGGAGGACGCCGTGGCCCCCGACGCCAAGGAGGCCGCCCGTGCCAACGTCGTCGCGGCCGCCCGGAGCGGGACATATGGCAAGCGGGAGATCGCGATTCGCTGCAACGGCCTCGCCACCCCCTGGGGCAAGGCCGATGCGGCGGCAATCGCCACGTCGGGGGCCGACGCCATTCTGGTTCCCAAGGTCGAAAGTGCGGCCGATGTCGCCAGGGTCGTGGCGCTGCTCGATGCCGCCGGTGCGCCGGCCTCGATGATGGTGTGGGCGATGGTGGAAACGCCGCGGGCCATCCTGCGCGCCGAGGAGATCGCGGGTTCGCACCCGCGGCTCGCGCTGTTCGTGATGGGGACCAACGACCTGGTGAAGGACATGCGCGCGCGCCATACACCGATGCGCCTGCCGATGATCGCCGCCCTCGGGATCGGCATGCTGGCGGCGCGGGCCTATGGCCTCACGATCCTCGACGGCGTCTACAACGACATCCAGGACATCGAAGGCTTCCGCGCCGTCTGCCAGCAGGGACTGGAAATGGGCTTCGACGGCAAGACGCTGATTCATCCCAGCCAGGTCGGGCCCTGCAACGAGATCTTCGCGCCGTCGCCCGCCGAGCTCGAGAGCGCGGCCAAGATCGTCACCGCCTTCAAGACGGCGCAGGCCGAAGGCAAGGGCGTCGTCACGGTCGATGGCCGCATGATCGAGAATCTTCACGTCGAACAGGCCGAGCGCGCGCTAGCGCTCGCCGCGGCGATCGGGGAGCTCCAGGCAGCATGAGCAAGACGAACGCCGGCAACTTCTTCGAGGATTTCCGCGTCGGGCAGGAGATCCGCCATGCGACGCCGCGAACGCTGACCGAGGCCGATGCGGCGTTGAACATCGGACTCTACGGCTCGCGTTTCGCCATCAACTCGTCCGATGCCTTTGCGCGCACGCTCGGCCTGCCACGCGCACCGCTCGACGATCTGATGGTCTTCCATATCGTGATCGGCAAGACCGTGCCCGACATTTCGCTGAACGCGGTCGCCAATCTCGGCTACGCCGAGTTCCGCTGGGGCGTGCCGGTCTATCCCGGCGATACGCTGTCGGCACGCTCCAAGGTCCTCGGCTTGCGCGAGAATTCGAACCGCACCAGCGGAGTCGTCTGGGTGCGTTCGACCGGCGTCAACCAGCGTGGCGAGATGGTGCTCGACTACGTGCGCTGGGTGATGGTGCACAAGCGCGATCCGGAAGCGGCCGTGGCGGCGCCATCGGTGCCGAAGACCGCCGCCTCGGTGTCGCCCTCGGATCTGGTCGTCCCGCCAGGCCTGTCGCTCGCCGCCTACGACGACGTCGCCGCGGGCTCCTCGCATCGCTGGGAAGACTATGAGGCGGGCGAGCGCATCGACCATGTCAGCGGCATGACGCTCGAGGATTCCGACCACATGTTCTCGACGCGGCTCTACCAGAACACGGCGCGGGTGCATTTCGATGCCTTTGCCGGCAAGAACACGCGCTTCGGCCGGCGTCTCGCCTATGGCGGACACGTGATCTCGCTGGCGCGGGCGCTGTCGTTCAACGGCCTGGCCAACGGCTTCCGCGTTGCCGCCATCAATGCCGGCAGCCACGTCGCGCCGACCTTCGGCGGTGACACGATCTACGCCTGGTCGGAAGTGTTGGAGAAGACGCCGCTTCCGGGTCGTGCCGACGTGGCGGCGTTGCGAATGAGAAGCATCGCAGCCAAGGATTGCCCCTGCGGCACGTGGCCGGGGAAAGGACCGGATGGCAAGTATCATCCGGCCGTCGTGCTCGATCTCGACTACTGGCTGTTGATGCCGCGGCGCCAGGCGAATTTCGCAGCGAAATCCGGGGCTTAAGGCGCGGATAGGACCGACATTCGTTGACTTGGGGCCGCTGCGCGCTAAAAAAGCTCAGCCGATTTCGGTCAGTGAGGTTCCCAAGCGATGAGCGTCGCCAATCGGCCGGTGCACCGGCCGCTTTCCCCGCATCTGCAGGTCTACCGGCCGCAGCTCACTTCGGTCCTTTCCATCCTGCATCGCGCGACCGGGATCGCACTTTCGGTGGGCGCGATCTATCTCGCGACCTGGGTGATTTACGCCGCGGCGAGCCCGAAGGCCTACGCGCTGTTCCAGGGTTTCAACACCTCGATCGCCGGCCGCATCGTGCTTGGCGGCTGGCTGTTCTGCGCCTTCTATCATCTGTGCAACGGTATCCGTCATCTGTTCTGGGACGCGGGCTACGGCTTCGAACTGAAGGACGCCTACCGCAGCGGCTGGATCGTGGTCGCCGTGTCGCTGATCGCCACGGCGGTGTCGTGGGTCGTCGGCCTGCGGCTGGTGTGAGGAGGCACGAATGAGCGATCTCAGAAGCCCTCTTGCCCGCGCCCGTGGCCTCGGTTCGGCCCGCGACGGCCTGCACCATTGGTGGGCGCAGCGGCTGACGGCAATCGCGCTGATCCCGCTGGTCGTGTGGTTCGCGATCTCGTTGGTGATGCTGAGCGGCGCCGACTACGACATCGCGCGCGCCTGGATCGGCTCGCCGCTGGTCATGGTGCTGCTGATTCTTACCATCGCCGTCGGGTTGCATCACGGCCAGCTCGGCCTGCAGGTGGTGATCGAGGACTACGTCCACGGCGACGGCTGGAAGCTGGCGCTGATCGTGGCCGTCCGGTTCGTCGCGGTGATCTTCGGGCTGGCCGCCATCGTGGCCATCCTGCGTATCGGTTTCGGAGGCTGAGCATGGCGGAGGCGAGCAGCGGCAAGAGCAACGGCGCCGCGCCGGGCACGGTCAATGTCGGCGGACGCTCCTATACGGTGATCGACCACGAATACGACGTGGTGGTCGTCGGCGCCGGCGGTGCCGGACTGCGCGCGACCCTCGGCATGGCGGAGAAGGGCCTGAAGACCGCCTGCGTCACCAAGGTGTTTCCGACCCGCAGCCACACCGTGGCGGCGCAGGGCGGCATTTCGGCTTCGCTCGGCAACATGGGACCCGACGACTGGCGCTGGCACATGTACGATACCGTCAAGGGTTCGGACTGGCTGGGCGACCAGGACGCCATCGAGTACATGGTCCGCGAGGCGGTCCCGGCGATCGTCGAGCTCGAGCACTACGGCGTTCCCTTCAGCCGCACGCCCGAAGGCAAGATCTACCAGCGCCCCTTCGGCGGCATGACCACCGAGTTCGGCAAGGGCATCGCCCAGCGCACCTGCGCCGCTGCCGACCGCACCGGCCACGCCATCCTGCACACGCTCTATCAGCAATCGCTGAAGCACCACGCCGAGTTCTTCATCGAGTATTTCGCCCTCGATCTCATCATGGACGAGGGAGGCGTCTGCCGCGGCGTCACGGCGTGGAACCTCGACGACGGCACCATCCATCGCTTCCGCGCCCACATGGTGGTGCTGGCGACCGGCGGCTATGGCCGCATCTATTTCACCGCGACCTCGGCGCACACTTGCACCGGCGACGGCGGGGCCATGGCGATGCGCGCCGGCCTGCCGGTCCAGGACATGGAGTTCATCCAGTTCCATCCCACCGGCGTCTATGGCGCGGGCTGCCTGATCACCGAAGGCGTGCGCGGCGAGGGCGGCTATGTCACCAACGCCAGCGGCGAGCGCTTCATGGAACGCTATGCGCCGTCGGCCAAGGACCTCGCCTCGCGCGACGTCGTCAGCCGCTCGATGACCATCGAGATCCGCGAAGGCCGCGGCTGCGGCCCCAACAAGGACTACATCGAGCTGCACGTCGAGCATCTCGACCCCAAGGTCATCCACGAGCGCCTGCCGGGCATCGCCGAGACCGCGCGCATCTTTGCCGGCGTCGATGTCACGCGTCAGCCGATCCCGATCCTGCCGACCTGCCACTACAACATGGGCGGCATCCCGACCAACGTTCACTGCGAAGTGGTGACGGTGAAGGACGGCGATCCCAACCATGTCGTGCCCGGCCTGATGGCGGTGGGCGAAGCGGCCTGTGTCTCTGTCCACGGCGCCAACCGGCTCGGCTCCAATTCGCTGCTCGACCTCGTGGTGTTTGGCCGCGCCGCCGCCATTCGCGCCGGCAAGGTGCTGACGCCGGGCGAGGCGCACCGCCAGATGCCGCACGCCGGCGAGGCCGCCATCGCCCGTCTCGACCGCCTGCGTCACGCCGCGGGCGGCACCGGCACGGCCCAGCTCCGCATCGAGATGCAGCGCACCATGCAGAACGACTGCGCGGTGTTCCGCACGCAGCAGAGTCTCGACGAGGGCTGCGCCAAGATGGACAAGGTGTTCGCTGCCGCCGCCGACATCCGGGTCAAGGATCGTTCGATGATCTGGAATTCCGATCTCGTGGAGACGCTGGAGTTCGAGAACCTGCTGGTGCAGGCCCAGGGCACGATCCGCTCGGCGGCCAACCGCAAGGAAAGTCGCGGCGCTCACGCCCGCGAGGACCACCCGGAACGCGACGACAAGGAATGGATGAAGCACACGGTCGTGTGGGTCGAGGAAAACGGCAAGACCCGCATCGACTACCGCCCGGTCAACCTGCAGCCGATGTCGAACGACGTGCAGTCCTTCCCGCCCAAAGCTCGTGTGTATTAGAGGCACAGATGGCTGAATTCGCACTGCCCGCCAACTCCAAGATCGGCGCCGGCGAGACCTACAAGGCGGCGGGGGCCAAGAACGTCAAGACGTTCAAGGTCTATCGCTGGACGCCGGACGACGGCAAGAATCCCCGCGTCGACACTTACGAGGTCGACATGGACAGCTGCGGTCCAATGGTCCTCGACGCGCTGATCAAGATCAAGAACGAGATCGACAGCTCGCTCACCTTCCGCCGCTCATGCCGCGAGGGCGTGTGCGGTTCGTGCGCCATGAACATCGACGGCACCAATACGCTGGCCTGCACCAAGTTCATCGACGAGGTGAAGGGCGACATCAAGATCTACCCGCTGCCGCATATGCCGGTGGTCAGGGACCTGGTGCCCGACCTCAACGTGCCCTATGCGCAGCTCGCCTCGATCGAGCCGTGGCTGAAGTCGACTACCCAGCCGCCGACACGCGAGCGGCTGCAATCCCACGAGGAGCGTGCCAAGCTCGACGGCCTGTGGGAGTGCATCCTGTGCTTCTGCTGCACCACTTCGTGCCCGAGTTACTGGTGGAGCGGCGAGCGCTACCTCGGCCCTGCCGTGCTGCTGCAGGCCTACCGCTGGATCGCCGACAGCCGCGACGACGCCGTCGGCGAGCGGCTCGATGCGCTGGAAGACCCGTTCCGGCTCTATCGCTGCCACACCATCATGAACTGCACCAAGACCTGCCCCAAGGGCCTCAATCCGGCCAAGGCGATCGGCGAGATCAAGAAGATGATGATCGAGCGCACGATCTGATCGTTTCAGCCATTCGGCGAAGCCAAGGCGCGCCCACGGCGCGCCTTTTGCTATGGTCCCGGCATCAGGGGCAAACCAGGAGTTCGCATGTTTCGGAAATCAATCGCCGCCGCGGCGGCGCTTCTAGGCGTGGCCGCGTTCGC
>MEMN01000161.1:5569-10888 GCA_001767945.1 Alphaproteobacteria bacterium RIFCSPHIGHO2_12_FULL_66_14
GTCAAGGCCAAGGGCTTCGTCCAGTGCGCCGTGAACACCGGCCTGGCGGGCTTCTCCTTCGCCGACAGCCAGGGCAAGTGGACCGGCCTCGACGTCGATCTCTGCAAGGCGATCGCCGCCGCGCTGTTCGGCGACGCGGAGAAAGTCAAGTTCACCCCGACTACGGCGCAGCAGCGCTTCGTGGCGCTGCAGTCGGGTGAGGTCGACGTCATCACGCGCAATGCCACGCAGACGCTGATGCGCGACACCGCGCTCGGCTTCAACATCGCCGGCGTCAATTTCTACGACGGCCAGGGCTTCATCGTGCCGACCAAGAGCGGCATCAAGAGCGCCAAGGAGCTGAACGGCGCCACCATCTGCGTCCAGCCTGGAACGACGACGGAACTCAACCTTGCCGACTATTTCCGCGCCAGCAAGATGACCTTCAAGCCGGTGCTGATCGAGAAGCTCGACGAACTGCTGCAGGCCTACGCTTCCGGGCGCTGCGATTCCTACACGACCGACGCCTCCGGGCTGGCGGCCGTGCGGGCCAGCCAGCTCGCCGGCAAGGGCGAGCACACGATCCTGCCGGAGCGGGTCTCCAAGGAGCCGCTCGGCCCGATCGTGCGCCATGGCGACGACCAGTGGCTCGACCTCGTGAAGTGGGTCCTGATCGGCATGATCGAGGCCGAGGAGTACGGCATCACCTCCAAGAACGTCGACGCGATGGCGAAGAGCGACGATCCCGCCATCAAGCGTTTCCTCGGAGTCACGCCGGGCTACGGCAAGGCGCTCGGCGTCGATGAAAAGTGGATGTACAACGTCGTCAAGCAGATCGGTAACTACGGTGAGAGCTACGACCGCAATGTCGGCCCGGCCACGCCGCTCAAGCTCGAACGCGGCCAGAACGCGCTGTGGACCAAGGGCGGCCTGATGTACGCCATCCCGTTCCGCTGATCGTTCAAGAGACGCGCTCGAATCTCATCTTCTTGATGCGGCCGGTCGAGACGCTGAGCGCGGCAATCCGGCCGGTGCGGTCGCGCTCGAGATGGGCGAGCTGGGTCATGGTGATCCAGCTGCCGGGTGTCTCGATCTCGACCGTGTCGGCGTCGAGACCGCGGAGCGGCCAGGCTGGCCCGCCGGCGATCAACGGACCGCTGACGCCCACGGTATAGTCCTCGCCGCCGCGTCTCACGTGCCATGTCGCGCCTGAGTCGGGCGAAACGTAGGTGCCGGCGATCGCGGCCGGCGGCGCCTTGCGACGGCCGAGTTTCTTGAAGGCGAGCACCCGGCCGGCGCCGAGGTCGACGCGGAGCGTTCCGGCACGGCCGGGTTTCAGCGCGAATTCGAACGAGCCACGTTCGGCCGCGAACCAGCCATCCACCCGACGGCCGAGTGCGAACGGCAGGCCGTTCTGCGTCACCACCGGCTCACCGCCGCGCCACGCCAGCTCGAACAGCGACGGCTCCTGGGCATTGAACCAGGTGCCGGCGATCGGCTTGATCTCGGCCTCGGTGATCGCCGCCGGCAGGGGCTTTATCTTCCCGTTGCCCTCGAGCGCCAGCGCTGCGATGGCACGCGCCTGACGCCACGGATCGATGGTGCCGAGATTGGCGATCACCACGACGGTGAGCTCGGCCTCCGGCACGCGCAGGAACTCGGTGCGGAAGCCCGGCCACAGGCCGCCGTGGCCGAGGGTGGCGAGGCCGCGCAGGTCGTCGACGCCGACACCGCGCCGGTAGTTGTTGGTGTGGCCGCCGGTGAGTGGCGCGACCGCGGCGAGTTGCGCCGGCAGCGTCTTCGGGATGAGCGTCGGTTGGTCGAAATGCTTGGACCAGATCAGCAGGTCCTCGACCGTCGAAGTGAGGCCGCCTTCGCCGCCCTGCGGATAGGCATGCGCCGCCCGGCGGAAGCCCGTCGTGGCATCGCCGAGATAGCCCGCGGCAAGGCCCGGGATCACGGTGTCGATCTCGGGCACCAGCATCGTGCTCGTCATGCCGAGCGGCTTGAAGATGCGCTCGGCGAGGAAGTCGCCGAGCTTCATCTTCGCCAGCCCTTCAACAATCAGGCCGAGCAGCAGGAAGTTGGTGTTGCTGTAGAGGAAGCGGCTGCCGGGCGCGAAGTTGAGATGCCGGTTGCGCAGGCAGGCGGCCAGCAGGTCACCCGGCCGCGCCGGCTTGTCGAGGCCGTGGCCGCCCAGCCGCAGCAGTTCCAGGAAATCGGGCAGGCCGCTCGAGTTGCGCATCATCTGGTCGATCGTGACCGGCAGCGGCGGCAGCTCGGGCAGATATTTGTGCGGTGGGTCGGTGAGCTTGAGCTTGCCCTCCGCCGCCAGCATTAGCGCCGCCGTCACCGTGAACTGCTTGCTGACCGAGGCGATGCGAAAGCGCGTGTCGGGCCGGATCGGCACGCCGAGCTCGATACTGGCGAGGCCATAGCCCTTGCAGAGCTCGACTGTACCGTCCCGCATGACGGCGACGACAGCGCCCGGCGATCCGGCCGCGGTGTAACGGGAGAACAGCGCATCGACGCGGCGTTCCAGGGTGATGGATCCGATGGATTTCGACATGAGAGGCAGTCAAGCGAAGCGGCTCGCCGTTGTAAAGGCGAGGCGCTAGGGTCGCGCAAATGCAAGGAGGAACGCCTGCCATGAGCCGTCAGTTCGTGAAGGTCGAGAAGGGCCTGGGGCCGCAAGGCCGCATCGCCGTCGTGCGCTTCGACCGCGGCGACAACATCAATGCGCTCAGCCAGCAGGCGATGCGCGAGCTGCGCGACGTGCCGCGAGACTTCGAGGACGATCTCGAGACCTCGGTCGTGATCCTGGCCGGCTCGGCCAGGGCATTCTGTGCCGGCTTCGACCTGAAAGATCCGGAAGGCCGCCAGCGTGATGGGCTGTCGGTCGGCGAGCGCATCCATCGCCAGCGGCTCGGCCCCAAGATGTGCAGGGCCTGGCACGACATGGACCAGGTCACCATCGCCGCCGTCGAAGGCCATTGCATCGGCGGCGGCGCGGCGCTGGTCGTGTCGCTCGACTTCCGCACCTGCGGGAAGAGCGCCCATTTCCGCATCCCCGAGGTCGAACTCGGCATGAACATGAGCTGGGGCTCGATCCCGCGCATGCTGGCGCTGATGGGCCCGGCACGGACCAAGCAGGCGGTGATCCTGGCGTCGGATCGAATCAATGCTGCCGACGCGTTGGACTGGGGGCTGGTCGAGAACGTCGTCGAGGACGGACAGGCATTCGCGGCATCCATGGCTTTTGCCGAACGCATCGCGCGCCAGCCGCCGATTCCCGTGCGCATGACCAAGAGCACGGTCAATCGTCTGGCGCACGCGCTCGACGATCTCGGCACCCACATGGACGCCGACCAGAATGTGCTGACCGGATTGACCGAGGACTACAAGGAAGGCACGTCGGCGTTCCGCGAAAAGCGCAAGCCGGTGTTCAAGGGCCGCTAGAGCTTTCTTCCCGGCAACTGGTCGATGATGGCTTGGCGCTCGGGGTCGTCGAGCATCGCCCAGCGGCCGATTTCCGCTATCGTGCGCTTGCAGCCGAGGCAGAAGCCGCTCTCGCGATCCATCGTGCAGATGCCGATGCAGGGTGATGTCACGCGTCGGACCATCGACGATGATGACAACGGCGCGGCCATGGAAAAAATCAGGGCTTCTTGCTGAGAAGGGCGAGCTGGTTCTGCAGCTCGTCGAGCTTGCGCTTGAGGTCGTCGATCACGGGCTCTTCCTGCGGTGGCGCGGGCGGAGCGCCCGACGCTTCCGGCTTGGGGCCATCCTGTCCGTTGGTCATCGGCGGCACTTGGCCCGGTTGGCCCGTGCCCGGTTGCCCCGAGCCAGGCTGCCCCGATCCGGGTTGCCCGGCGCGGAACGGATTGAACATCCGCATGGCCTGCTCGAACATCGCCATGTTCTGCTTGCCCATGGTCTCGAACTGCTGGAACGGATTGAAGCCGAAGGCGTTCTGCAGGTAGCTGCGCATCTGCTCCTGGTTGCGCGCGAACTGCGACATCGACATCTCGAGATACTGCGGCACCACGCCCTGCAGGCTGTCGCCGTAGAAGGAGATGAGCTGGCGCAGGAACGGGATCGGCAGCAGCGTCTGCCCGCCCTTGCTCTCCTCCTCGAAGATGATCTGCGTCAGAACCGAGCGCGTGATCTCGTCGCCGGTCTTGGCGTCGTAGACGACGAAGTCGGTCTTGTCCTTCACCATCTGGGAAAGATGTTCGAGCGTCACGTAGGCGGAGGTCGCCGTATTGTAGAGTCGCCGATTGGCGTATTTCTTGATGACGACAGGAGCGGGCTTCGGTCCGCCCTCGGGTACTGCCTGCTCGGCCATTACGCGTCGCTCCTCTGGCTCCCGCACGGTAAACGTTCGTTCACGTCGGGGTCGCCACATTAGCGCCGATACCGCAGTGCGACAAGAAGGGCTTAGCGCCTGCAATACCGCGTTCCGTCACGATGGGCTCGCGGCGATAGGCTATAGTGAACACATGGCCTCTGAAAACGACGAACTGTCGGCCGATTTCGACAAGCTGGCCCGGCGATATCTCGACCTTTGGCAAGGCCAGCTGGCAGGACTTGCCGCCGACCAGGCACTGACCGAGCAGATCGCCCGCCTGTTCGCGGCCGCGAACGCCCAGGTTGCGTCTGCGATGCAGGCCGTCCAAGGAGCACCTCATGCCGCCAAATCCTCTTCCTCCGAGGCTGGGACCGCGCCCGCTGCCGCTTCATCTGGGCACGGCGCTGATGACCTGGGCGAGCTCCGAAAGCGCGTGGCGACACTGGAAGCCCGGCTCGCCGAGCTCGAAGCCAGGCTCAGCCGTTCCTGAGGCGATTGCGGCGCTGCTGCCCGAGATCGCGGCCCTCGAGGCTAGGGCTGGGGCGGGCGGGTTCGAAAGCGCGCTCCGGCGCGAGATCGCGCGGCGCATGCATCGGCTGGCCGATGGCGTCCTCGCCTATCGCCGTCATGCGGTCCATCGGACGCTGGAGAACCCGCCGGCGGTGTGGAGCGAGGGCAACACGCGCCTGCTCGACTATGGCGCCACGCATCGCGCCTCCCGCGCGCGCGGCGCGCGCGCGGTGCTGGTCGTGCCGTCGCTGATCAATCGCTGGGAGGTGCTCGACCTCACCGCCGAGAAGAGCCTGCTGCGCGGCATGGCGGCCCAGGGCCTCCGGCCCTACCTCGTTGACTGGGGATCGCTCAACGACGAGGAGCGGCGGTTCGACACCACCGCCTACGTCGCACGCCTCGAGCGCGCGCTCGCCTTCCTCGCCAAGCGCGCCCGCCGGGCACCGGCGGTGATGGGCTATTGCATGGGCGGCACGCTC
>MEMN01000161.1:10909-27958 GCA_001767945.1 Alphaproteobacteria bacterium RIFCSPHIGHO2_12_FULL_66_14
CCTGCTGGCCGCTCCCTGGGATTTCCACGCCGACCGGACCGGCCACGCCTTTCTGGTGTCATCGGGCCCGTTGCTGGCGCAAGTGGCGGACAAGGTGGGCGAACTGCCGGTCGACATCCTGCAGACGCTCTTCTGGTCGCTCGATCCCTGGCTCGCCATGAAGAAGTTCGGCCGCTTCCTCGGCATGGACCAGGAGGGTGGCGGTGCGCGCGAGTTCGTCCTGCTCGAGGATTGGCTGAACGATGGCGCGCCGCTCGCCGGTCCCGTGGCGCGCGAATGCCTGGTCGGCTGGTACGGCGACAACGTGCCCGGCAGCAACAAATGGGTCGTGGGCGGCCGCCGCATCGTGCCGTCGCGCATCAAGGTGCCGTCGCTGGTCATGATCCCGTCGGGCGATCGCATCGTGCCGCCCTTGTCGGCCGCCGCCCTTGCCGACCCGAAGCGCGGTCTCAAGCACGCGACGCGCATCGACCTGCCGCTCGGCCATATCGGCATGATGGTGAGCAGCCGTGCCCGCGATCTCTGCTGGACGCCGTTGATCGGCTGGCTGCGCGACATTCCCGCCAAGCAACCCTGATGTCGACGCAGGAACGATCCTTCGACTGGCGTGTGCCGGCGATCTGGGCCGTCCTGCTTGTCGTGTCGGTGTTCACGCGCGTCTACGTCGATGTCATCGACGAGGCGCGTCGCGGTCACGATATCGGGTTTGGGCGCCCCTTGGTCTTCGAGATCACGAGCCATCTCGTGATCGTTGCCCTCCTGCCGGCGCTCTATTGGCTGCACCGCCGCTGGCCGCTCAGCGGAGGGCTGCTCAACCTTCTCATTCATGCTGCGGCTGTAGTGCCGTTCAGCATCGCGCATACGGCCGGTATGGGCGCCCTGCGCGTGCTCTGGTTCAATGCGGTTGTCGGGGTGCCGTATTCCTTTCCCCTCACCTTGGATCGGCTGGGCTACGAGTTCGCCAAGGACGTCGTCTCGTACCTCATGTTGACCACTGGCGTCGTCGCCCTTCGGTATCTCCTGCAGCGCACGCCTGCGGCATCACCAGTCGTCGCGCCGGTGGGCGATGTCCTGCCCGAACGATTCACGGTGCGAAAACGGGGCGGCAGGGAAGTCGTGGTCGAGGTGGCGGACATCGACTGGGTCGAGGCGGCCGGCAACTACGCCATCCTCCATGTCGGCGGCGACACCTTCGAAATCCGCTCGTCGCTCGCCAAGCTCGAACGGGAGCTCGATCCAAAGCGGTTCGTACGTGTCCACAAATCGCACGTGGTCAACATCGCCCGCGTGGCCGAGGTGACGCCGTGGGTCAGCGGCGACTGGCGCATCCGCCTGCAGGACGGTGCCGAGGTGAATCTCAGTCGCCGCTATCGCCAACGCTTCGAGGCGCTGGCCCCGCTCCGGAGCTGAGGTCCGGAGCTGACCGCTCGTCTCCTTGCCGTCGCCGGTCGTCCCACGACGCTTGCCGGTCGTCACAATTCGCCGTCGGATCAAGGGGTTGGAGAATAGACAACGGACCTTCTCGCGATGCCCACGGAGGATCCCATGAAACGACGCGACCTGTTGAAACTGACCGGAGGCCTGCCGCTCATGTCGACCGCCTACGCCCAAAGCGCCAAGCCAGCCTTCGGCCGCAGCCGCCCGGGCGATCCCGCCTGGCCGTCGGATGCCCGCTGGCAGGCGCTCGAGGATCAGGTGGGTGGGCAGCTCGTCCGGGTGCGTTCGCCGCTCGAGGTTTGCACCGCAACACCGGGTAGCGCGGCCTGCGCCGCTGTCTTCAAGGGCCTGAAGAATCCTTACTACATCCGCGATGACCTCGCGTTGACGCAAACCAGCGGCTGGGCCGACGCCTGGACATCGGCGCCGAGCACCTGGGCCGTGGCGGCCCGTGGCGCGCCCGATGTCGCCGCCGCCGTCGATTTCGCCCGCCAACACAAACTGCGCCTGGTGGTGAAGGGTGGTGGCCACAGCTATCAGGGCACCTCGAACGCGCCCGATTCGCTTCTCGTCTGGACACGGTCGATGGACGGCATCGTCCTGCACGACGCGTTCGTCGGCCAAGGCTGCACGTCGGCGCCGCAGAAGGCCATCTCCGTCGGCGCGGGCGCCATCTGGCGGGACGTCTATGCAACGGCGGCCAAGGCCGGACGCTACGTGCAGGGCGGCGGCTGCCTGACGGTGGGTGTGGCAGGCCTCATCCAGAGCGGCGGCTTCGGCAGCTTCTCGAAGCGCTTCGGGCTTGCCGCGGCAGGATTGCTGGAAGCCGAAGTCGTCACGGCCGACGGCAAGGTGTCAGTCGCCAATGCCTGCACGAACCCGGACCTTTTCTGGGGCTTGAAAGGTGGCGGCGGCGGCAGCCTCGGCGTCGTGACGCGCCTCACCTTGCGCACCCACGACCTGCCGAATTTTTTCGGCGGCGCCTTCGCCACCGTGAAGGCCCGGTCCGATGCGGCGTATCGGCGGCTGATCCAGCGCTTCATGAGTTTCTATCGCGAGAGCCTGTTCAATCCGGCGTGGGGCGAGATCGTGAGGTTCCGCCCCGACAACACGCTCGAGATCGCCATGGTGTTCCAGGGTCTCGACCAGGCCGCCGCTGCCGCGGTGTGGAAGCCGTTCTTCGATTGGGTTGCAGCGTCGCCTGTCGATTTCGCGCTCGTCATGCCGCCGATGATCGTGGCGGTCCCGGCCCGCTACTTCTGGGACGCCGCCTTCCTCAAGCAGAACGCCCCGGACGTGGTGCTGTCGGACGACCGGTCCGATGCGCCGGCGGAAAACGTCTTCTGGCGCGGCAATCTCGGCGAGGCGGGCTGGTTCCTGCACGCCTATCAATCGACCTGGATGCCGGCAGCGTTGTTGGCGCCCGAGCGGGAGGCGCAACTCGCCGATGCCCTGTTCGCGAGCTCCCGCCATTGGTCTCACGCACTGCATTTCAACAAGGGACTGGCCGGCGCGCCGGCGGAAGCAGTCGCCGCCGCGCGCGACACCGCGACCAATCCGGCGGCGATCGAGGCTTTCGCGCTCGCCATCAGTGCCGCCGAGGGTCCGCCGGCCTTCCCGGGGATGGCCGGCCACGAACCCGACCTGGCGCTCGCCCGCCGCAACGCAGCCAAGGTCGGCGCCGCCATGGCCGAACTGCGCAAGCTGGTGCCGGAACCCGGTTCCTATGTCTCGGAGTCCAACTATTTCGAGGCAGGCTGGCAGCGCGCCTTCTGGGGCGCCAACTATCCGCGGCTGCGCGCTGTGAAGGACAAGTACGACCCCGACGGACTCTTCTTCGTGCACCATGGCGTGGGCAGCGAAGACTGGAGCCCCGATGGCTTCACACGGCGCGTTTAGGGCGACGTCAATTCTCCTCCCCCTGCGTAGACTCCGCGTAGGTAGGGGGAGGAAGAAATTCATGACCTCCACGCGCCGGCACGCAGATCGGCCGACGGCGGCCGCCGCGAACCGGTCGAAAACCGCTCGACGGCGTTGCATTCGCTGACTACGATATGCAAATAATTCGCATTAGCGACGCAGGCCGACGTGACCACTCGTATAGTTGCGCTTTTTCTTTTGCTCGCCGCCAACCTGGCGCTGTCGTTTCCCGGACGGGCGGACACGTCCTCGGTGCTGACGATCTGGCGCCTGCTCGACTACATGGCCGTGGATTATCGCGAGGCCGTTCGCGACGGAGCCGTCATCAATGCAGACGAATACGCCGAAATGGTCGAGTTCGTCGGCTCGGTGAAGGAACGGCTCGCGACCCTGCCGCCGTCTGGCGACAAGGCGAACCTCGAGAAGCGGGCAGCCGACCTTCAAGTTGCAATCGACCGGAAAGAGGCGCCCGAGCTCGTCGCCAACCAGGCGCGATCTCTCGCGGCGGACCTGATCAAAACCTATCCGGTGCCCCTGACGCCGACCGCCGTTCCCGACGTCGAGCGGGGGCGAGCGCTCTACGTCGAGAATTGCGCGAGCTGTCATGGCGCCGACGGCAACGGCAAGGGTGTCGCCGCAGCCGGATTGAACCCGCCGCCCATTGCCTTCACGGACAAGGAGCGCGCCGGCGAGCGCAGCATCTTCGCGCTCTATCAGGTGATCGAGCAGGGCATCGACGGCACCAGCATGGCCAGCTTCGCTCATCTGGCTCCGCAAGACCGATGGGCCCTCGCCTTTTACGCCGGTGCACTGGCGTATCCGGCCGCGGATGCCGGCAAGGGCGAGCAGGCGTGGAAGGCCGCTGCCGATTTGCGCCGGCGGACCACCCTGGCCAGCCTGATCGAAGACAGGCCGGCGACACTCGTTGCCAGGCTGGGCGAGACCAAGGCCGACGAGATCACCGCATACCTGCGGCGCAATCCCGGAGCCGTCGTCCAGCAAACCAGCGCGCCGCTCGTGCTGGCGCGCACGCGACTCGGCGAGGCCGCCGCCGCCTACGAGAAGGGCGAGCGCCGCGCCGCGACCGATCTTGCCCTGTCGGCCTACCTCGACGGGGTCGAGCCCATCGAGCCGCTGCTGGCGGTCCACGACAATGCGCTGAAGGCACGGATCGAGGGCGCGATGGGTGAATTGCGCGCCGCCATCAAGGGCGGCGCGGCGGTCGAAGACGTGCGCGCGCAGGTCAAGGCTCTGGACGATTTGTTGAGCGATGCCGAAGCCGCGCTCGATCCCCAGCGGGCGACGGCGTCCGCCAGCTTCTTCGGCGCATTCACGGTACTGCTGCGCGAGGCGCTGGAAGCGCTGCTGATCGTGGTCGTGATGCTCACGATTCTGCGCAAGGCGGAACGACGAGACGTCGAAGTCTACGTCCATGGCGGCTGGATCGCGGCGCTGGCCGCGGGCGCGCTGACCTGGGCGGTGGCGACCTATCTGATTTCCATCAGCGGCGCCGACCGCGAGCTCACCGAGGGCTTCGGATCGCTGCTGGCGGCGGTCGTCCTGCTTTGGGTCGGCATCTGGATGCACGGCAAGAGCCAGGCCGATGCATGGCAGCGCTACATCCGCGAAAGGCTCGGCCATGCGCTGTCACGAAAGTCCGCCTGGGGTCTGTTCGGACTCGCGTTCGTTGTCGTCTATCGCGAAGCATTCGAAACGATCCTGTTCTACGTCGCCATCTGGAACGAGGAGAATGCCGGTGCGGTCCTCGCCGGCGCCGGCGCGGCCGTCGCCGTCCTGGCGGTCATCGCCTGGGCCTTGATGCGCTACGGTCGCGCGCTGCCCATCGGAAAATTTCTTGCCTACAGTTCGATTCTGATCGCGGTGCTGTGCGTCGTGCTGATGGGCAAGGGCGTGTCGGCGTTGCAGGAAGCCGGCTGGCTGCCGGTCAACCCGCTTGCCGGTTTCCTCCGCGTGGAAGTCCTCGGTCTCTACCCGACCGTCCAGGGGATCGCAGCGCAAGCCGCCATGGCGGCGTTGCTGGTGATCGGCTTCTGGTACAACCGGCATCGCGTATCCGACGGCCGGAAGGATGTTCGGCGGTAGTCCGCGCTTTCGGCGAGGCGCATTTGCCGGGTTTCGGCAACTGACGGTCCAGGGGAGGGGCCGAGTGGGGTCCTTGCCGGCTCCAGCCGTGGGTCTATAAACTGCCCCACAGGGCGGCACGCAAGGAGGACTACATGGCAACGGACATCGTCATCGCGAGCGCGGCGCGCACGCCTATCGGATCCTTCAACGGCGCGTTCGGTGCCGTCCCGGCCCACGACCTCGGCAAGGTCGCGATCAAGGGGGCGCTGGAGCGCGCCCATGTGAAACCCGAGGAAGTCGACGAAGTCATCATGGGCCAGATCCTGATCGGCGGTCAGGGCCAGAACCCGGCCCGCCAGGCCGCCATCAACTCCGGCATTCCGGTCGAAAAGACCGCGCTCGGCATCAACCAGCTCTGCGGCTCGGGCCTGCGCGCCGTCGCTTTCGGCTGGCAGGCGATCAGGAACGGCGACGCCAGCATCATGGTGGTCGGCGGCCAGGAGAGCATGAGCCAGGCGCCGCACGTCGCCCACATGCGCGATGGCACCAAGATGGGCGACTTCAAGATGGTCGACTCCATGCTCAAGGACGGCCTGTGGGATGCCTTCCATGGCTATCACATGGGCAACACCGCCGAGAACGTGGCGCAGAAGTACCAGATCACCCGCGCCGAGCAGGACGCCTTCGCGGTCTCCTCGCAGAACAAGGCCGAGGCGGCCCAGAAGTCCGGCAGGTTCAAGGACGAGATCGTCTCCGTCACCGTGAAGACCCGCAAGGGCGACATCGTGGTCGATACCGACGAGTTCCCGCGTCATGGCACGACGATCGAGGCGCTGTCCAAGCTGCGCCCGGCCTTCACCAAGGAGGGCGGCTCGGTCACGGCCGGCAATGCCTCCGGCATCAACGACGGCGCGGCGGCGCTCGTGCTCATGAGCGCCGATGAAGCCAAAAAGCGCGGCGTGAAGCCGTTGGCCAGAATCGTGTCCTGGGCGACCACGGGCGTCGATCCGGCGGTCATGGGGATCGGTCCCGTGACGGCCTCGAAGGAAGCGCTGAAGAAGGCCGGCTGGACCGTCAAGGATCTCGACCTGGTCGAAGCCAACGAGGCATTCGCCGCCCAGGCGGTCGCCGTCGGCAAGGAACTGGGCCTCGATCCCGCCAAGCTCAACGTCAACGGCGGCGCCATCGCGCTCGGCCATCCGATCGGCGCTTCGGGCGCGCGGGTGCTGACGACGCTGCTCTACGAAATGCAGAAGCGCGACGCCAAGAAGGGCCTCGCCACCCTCTGCATCGGCGGTGGCATGGGCATCGCCATGTGCGTCCAGCGCGACTAGGAACCCGTCGATCTCGATCGACCGCCTGTCCTCCCCTTGCCGGCAAGGAGAGGACAGGCGTTTTGCGCCACCGGAAGGGACCATGAGCAAATTTCTCGAAGCATGTGGATTGCCATGCCATGTAAGCGCTGCCGGCGTTGCGATCGGTGTGCTCGGCTTCGCTGTGTTCTACGTTGCGTGCAGCATCGTGTTCATGTGACGTGGTTCGGGCCGGCTGTGATGGCCCGGCCTACTGGGCGGGCTTGGACTCGCGGAACCGGATGAGGCTCAGAATATCGCTTGCCTCGACGCGGCCGATGGGGCCGGAGCTGTAGGTCGACGAGACCACCCGGCCGTCCCGGCCCACGATGAACTCCGACGGCTGGATGAAGCCGCGCTTGGGCTCCCACCAGGCTCCCAGAAGCGACGCCATCTCGGACGTCACGCCGTAGGCCACCGGAAACGGCAGGGTCGCGCCGAATTCCCGAGCCTTGTCCGCCGCATCCGCGCTCGCCGCCACCACGTCGACGCCGAGTGCTCTCAATTCCTCGATCTTGCCTGCGATACCGGCCAACTGCCGGCGGCAATAGGGTCACCAGTGGCCGCGATAGAACAATGCCACGAAGTAGCGGCCTGACATGGCCTCCGGAATCCGCAAGGCCGTTCCACTGGTCATGTCGAGGGAAAGGCTCGGGAAAATGTCGCCCGCATTCAGTCGATTGCTCATATCGGTTTCCTTGGTCTCGTGACCTTGCTCGGTCGCCGTCGCCGGGAATCTCGAACGGCGGCTATTTCGCCGCCATGGTGATGCCGCCGACGATCTTGGCGCAGGTGCCCTTGGGTACGGAAACCCATGCATCCTTCTGTGCGTCTTTCTTGGACGTTCCCGCGCACGAAGACGTGGCGGTCTGGCAGTCGTTCTTGCCGGCCTTGACCACGCCGTAGCACTTCTCGGTGTCCTGCGCCTGGGCCACGGTTGCGAGTGGAAGCGACACGGCTGCAGCCAGGGCCGCGGCGATGGTGACTTTGACAAGGTTCATGGCTTTTCCTCGAACTGTGTGATTGCATGCTCGTCGCGTGCCGCCGGACGATGCCATGCGTGCTGCGCCGTCGCCGTTCAAGAAAGCTCACAGGCATGTGACGCAGGGCACGAACGCGTGACCATGGCCTTGTTGCCGCCGCCAAGAAGTGGCGTGGGTGACGGATTCGGCGTGATCGCCGCGCGCTGCTTTGGAGGCAAGACAACATGGGCAATTCGGACAGGAAGGCGGAGGACGAGGCTGGCGGAACAGCGAACGTCGCGCCGCTGGCAGTCGAACAGATGGACGGCGTAAGCGACATCGTTGAACTCGCGCAGCGGTTCAGCGGTTACGTGCCCACAAGCTACCGCATCATGGCGCGCAAGCCGAATATCCTGCGCGCATTCAATGGATTGATTGGCGCCGTGATGAGGGAGCCGGGTGAGGTGGCTTTGGAGACCAAGTGGCTGACTGCGCACGCGGTCAGCACCGCCGCGGGGTGCCGATATTGCCAGGCGCACACGGCGGCGAACGGAGCCAAGGTCGGCCTCTCTGCAGACAAGATCGAGGCGTTGCTGAACTACGAGGAGAGCGATTTCTACACGCCATCGGAGCGGGCAGTCGTCGCTTTGGCGCTTGCCGCCGGTCAGGTGCCAAACTCCTCGACGCGCGAACATTTCGACGCGCTCCGCGTACATTTCAGCGACGACGCCATCGTCGAAATCGTTGCCGTCATTTCCCTGTTTGGCTGGCTGAACCGTTGGAACGACACGCTGGCGAGCGATCTCGAGGCCGCGCCGCATGCTTTCGCGCGCGCTCATCTGGCCCCGGCGGGCTGGAATGCAGGAAAGCACGCCCGCTAGCCGTCGCTCGATTGTTGGCATTGCGGCGTGGCAGGTCATCCAGAGACTGCGTGGTACGGCGCCGGCCGCGTCGTCCGGGATGTCGCCGATGGATGGAAGCGACACGCGTGGCGGCTGCTTCGCGCCATCACGCGTCCCATCGATGCGGGAACCGGAGTCTCTACGCAGCCGGCACCTTGTATCCGGCCTTATGGATCGCCTCCTCCAGGAGCCGGATGCCGGTATCGGTCTTGCCCTTCCGGCACTCTTCGTAGCCCAGCGTACGTTCGGCACGACCGGCCGGCGACCATCCCTGATCGAAGGGGACGGGCTCCGCGGAGCGATCGTAGAACGCCGCCAGCTGGTCGCATCGCGACGCGTTGGACGTCTGCGCAGACGCCGCAATCGGCAGCACGGTGATGATCAGGGCTGTCAGAGCCAGGCGTGTCTTCAACATGTGTGTCTCCTCATCAAGACGGTTTCGATGCCTGCAGGATGTGAAGTCGTCTCCATGCCGGCAACATCACCTCACTCGCTTGCGAAGAGTTCGACGCATCCGTGAAGTGATTGACGAAGCTGTGAGGTCCGTTCACCTGTGCGCCAGCATTCGAAAGGCGTCAGTGCCTCACGGTATGTTGATTCGTGGCCGCCTCGCCGAACGCCCAACTTGCCGGTGAACGCATGCATCGAGGTCGATAGCCAACATGAATCGGGAGCAACTTCTCGAATTCGCCACACAAGTCGAGTCGTTCGAGGATGAGGACCAGTGGCGCGTCGTCACGACCCTCATCGAGTGCGCACGCAAGGACTGGGCAATCACGGACGAGGATCGAAGGACGTACCTGCGGACGCTGTCCAGCGCACAGCGCGCCGGGCTCTCCACGGTGCCCCTCGCGATCGCCCTCGAACTCGGCCGGCGAAGGGTGCCCAACCTGTGGGGGCGAGGAATACTCATCACCGGCCCGAGCGATCAGTTCCCGACCGACTTCTCGGCTCACTGGTCGATCAAGCTCAATGGCGTGCGCCTGGGTTGGGCCAAGACCCTCACGCTGGCCCTGGCGGCTGCGATCTGCCGCTTGGTCGCCACCGAGCGCGACCGCGTCATGGCGGCCGAATTCGTCAAGCAGAGGCAGCAGGCGGCGATCGACGTCGCGGCGCTCGAGATGCAGCTTGGCCGGCGCAGTTCCGGCCGGCCATGAGGGTTACCGCGGGCGTCCGTAGACCGCGGCGCTCGAAGGCTCGGTGTGCGAGGCCAGCAGCGCGTCGATCGATATCGGTCCCGGACCGCGCGTCAGGATGAACACGAGAATGGCAAACCACAACAGGTGGTCGGGATAGCTCACCGGGTAGACGAGGAACTGGATCGTCAAGGTGAGCGCGATCAGAGGCAGGGTCGCCAACCGCGTGGCGAGGCCGACCAGGATGAGAGCCGGCGCCGCCAGTTCGACGGCGGTACCGAGGTATGCGGCGAGACCGGGCGGCAGGATGGGCAGCTTGTATTCCTCCCGGAACAGGCCGATCGCCTGCTCCATGTTCTCCAGCTTGCCCCAGCCGGAGCGCCAGAAGACGGGCACGATCGCAATGCGCATGAGCAGTTGCAGCAGCGACTGCGGGAAGACGTTCAACGTGTCGACGATTGCCCGGATCATGGCGGACCTCATATTTGCAGGAATCCGATGGCCATTACGGTAGGAGCGGGAAGCGTCATCCGGACAATGAACTCGCCGTGAGACACCTGACGATTTGTTGAAGCCGTCGGGGTGCCGAGACGCCGCGTCAGAAGAGCTGTTCGGCCAGGACCATCATGAGGGCGGTCACGGGCACGATCCCCACCCCGGTCGTCCAGATGAATGTCCACCAGGAGACGGCGCTGAGGCCGGCGCCGAAATTGATGACGTTGAAGGAAATCAGCGGGACGAGCCGGCACAGCAGCAGGGCGAGGCTTCCCCGGCGCTCCATCCATCTGTCGAACCGGTCGATGCGCCCGCCGTATCGCCCGCGCGACAGCGACAGGACGAAGGGGCGGCCGAGGCGCCGGGCGAGGCCGAAGGCGATGCAGGCGCCGAGCATTGCGCCGACCCACGTCACCGCGAACCCCGTGTATGGCCCGAAGACGACGCAATTGGCGATCGCGGCCAGTTCGGCCGGGAACGGGACGAAGCTGTGCGCCACCATGAGCGAGATCGCCGCGAGCACCGCCGACATGCCCCAGGACCGGATCCAGGCGGCAAGCTCGCGCACGCTGTCGGTCGTGTCGGCGATCGGTCCCGACCAGGCGTACCAGGTGCCCACCAGGAGGCCGATGATGGCGGCGCCTATGGCCCCGCGAACGGCGGTGCGTCTGGCCGCGAGGGACATCATGGCCGGGGCCGGTCGCAACTAGCGGCGCGCGACGGCACGCCGGGCGCGGCCCTTCGCCTGCCGCGGGGCGGCTGACGGCGGCGGGCCCATCCCCCCGTCGTGCTGGACCCTGCCGTTCACCGGATTCCAGAAACGAGTGGCGGCCCCCACGTCCATGCGGATGGGCGCCAGTACGAAATCGTCGCGGCGGGCATTGTGCAGGCACATCGAGATCGGGCCGTCCGCCGTTGCCGCCATGAACACGCAGGCGTCGACACGCTCGCGCTCGAGCTGGCACGCGCTCATGAAGTTGTGGATGAAGAAGGATATCTTCGTCAGCCGCCCGCGCGCGGCAACGAGGTCGCGCCTCATGCGCCACATATGGCGCCACCCGAGCCGAGAGAGCAACGGAAGGTAGCCGGGATGACGCAGCGCCCACGCGGCAAAGGCCCGCACGGCCCGCCATCTGTGCTGACGATCGACGACGACGCCCGCCGTGGCGGCGAGCAGCGGCTTCACGAGTTGCCGGTCGCGGTAGAAGTCGTAGGCACGTCCATTGCACACCAGCGCCATGGCATAGCGGTTGCAGTTCCGGTGGCCCGTCCCGGGAATGCCGAAGGAAAGGTCGGCGCCGACGCCGGCCCGCAGCGCATCCGCCACGCTGTCGGGTGAAATGATCTGCGGCCGTTCGCCGCCGGTCCCGCGACCCGTGTCCGCCTGGAGCTGGAACGACGCGAAGGAGACGTCGTCGCTGACCGTCAGGAAGAAGGCCGCCAGCGCCTCCAGTTCATGGAAGTTGCCGCCGAACACCGTGGTGTTGAACATGATCGCCAGGCCGAGCCCGCGGGCGCGCCGGATGTAGTCGCGCCGTACCGCGTTGAGTTCGGCTTCGCTGGCGTAGCCGGCCCGACGTTGCGTCATGTCGACATGAAAGGCGACGTCCACCAATCCGGCGGCGGCGAGCTCGCCCAGCAGGTCACGCGTCGCCCGGATGCCGTTCGTGAAAAGAGTCGGGCGCATCCGGTGGGCGCGGATGTGCCTGACGATGGCCACGAGATCTTCGCGTTTCCGCAGAGTCGGATCGCCGCCCGTTATCTGGACGTCGGTGTTCGGGCCGTACATGAGGGCGATCGTCTCGATACGCCGGAACAGTTCCGCCAGGGGGAGGTCGCGGATCGCCTCGGCGTTCTCCGACAGATAGCACAGCG
The DNA here is from genome assembly GCA_001767945.1 of Alphaproteobacteria bacterium RIFCSPHIGHO2_12_FULL_66_14. Lineage (GTDB taxonomy): Bacteria > Pseudomonadota > Alphaproteobacteria > Reyranellales > Reyranellaceae > Reyranella. The sequence continues at coordinate 23,074 of MEMN01000161.1, forward strand.
TGCAGTCGAGGTTGCAGCGCTGGGTGACTTCGAGGGCCACGCATCCGACCGGCCAGCGCCGGCCCATGTGCTGCTCGTCGCTCCATTGGCCGGTTCTGACCATGCGGAGGCGGGCGGTCTCCATTGCGGAGGGCCCGCCGTCGGAGGATGGCGGGTAGGGCATCCAGGAGGCGATTTCCGCCGGTGAGAGAAAGCTGCCTGCAGGCACATCCGGACGTTCAACTCGCATCGTTCAGCCGCCAGTCGTAGGAATCGCCGTCTATGGAACTGAGGCCGACCAGCCGCTGCTGCAGGGGCGGCCGGGCATAGCGGCGAAGGTGATCGAGAACGGCCGCCTCTGTGCCGCCGAAATCCGCCGTGAACCAGGCATAGATGCTCGAGACGACGACCCTGGAGCCTTCGAAACGGACGCCGTGCCCATTGATGAAGTCGGCAGCCCCGCGCTTCATGAGGGCGGCGGTGTTGTCCGCGGTATAGGCTTCGCGCGCGAGGTTGGGACAGCCGAGCGAAGCGCAGTTCAGGGCATAGTGGATGTTCGCGTCCTGCCAGATCGGGCGCAGGATCCTGTGCTCGATGTCGTTGAGACTGAGCTGTTCCATTTCGACCTGGACGAGTTTCTTGTCCCAAGGCCCGTAGGAGAACAAGCCGGGCGAGATGGCGATGTCGCGGATCGACTTGACGGGGTAGCGGTCGACGACGAGATCGACCGTCAACGCATTGTAGAGATTGATCCAGTAGGCAAGCTGCTCGGCGTGCCGGTAGGAGCTGATCGGCACCGACGCGAGATCGCCGATATAGGTCTTCAGTCGCTGCCGGTCTACCGCATCGACCTGCGCGTAGCGGAAGAGATTGATTTCCGCCGGCACGAGATGGGTCGCGAGCAGCCGGTCCCAGGGCGTGTGATCGATCGACCGGGTCGACCTTTCGTCATGTCTCGTCCAACGCGGCCAAAGTTTCTTGGAAGGCGCCAGCCAGCTCTCGATACCGCCGAAGCCGCTGAGGGGAATCCCGAGCAGCAGAAGGCCGAGCACCCGGCGCGTTCGATCGATGCGCGATTTCGACGGACCTTGCCTGGTGCTGGAGGGCATCGACTTTCCGGACGTTGAAACGGCTTGCGAGATGAGGGGCTGCCGGAGCCGGCCGACCTGCGTGCGACACTGTGGCCGGAGGAAAGGCGTCGCAACTCAACGATCTGTTATCGCAATCGCGGGCTTGTGACCGCCACGTGTCCTGCCGCCGTGTTCTATCCGATGCGGCTGGACGCCGACCGGCTCGAGGCTGCCCGGCCATGCCTTCCGGGGTCACACGCTGTTTGGTTGGGAGAGTGAGATGCGCAGACGGGTTCTACTGACTTTGGCGGGGGTCACCGTGATTTCGCCGGCGTGGGCGGCAGCGCCCGCGCCTTTCTCGGACAAGGCTTTCGCCGACGCCCAAGCCGCCGGCAAACCCGTGATCGTCGAAATTCATGCCTCGTGGTGCCCCGTTTGCGCCAAGCAGGGGCCGATCCTGTCCCAACTGCGCGACAATGACTTCAAGGACGCCGTTGCTTTTGCGATCGACTTCGACTCGCAAAAGGATCTGTTGGCGAAGTTCGGCGCCAACAGGCAGAGCACCATCATCGTGTTTCGCGGCAAGGTCGAGAAAGGTCGCAGCGTTGGCGTGAGCGATCCCGCCGCCCTCAAGGAACTCGTGGCGCGCGCCTACGCGAACTGAGGATTCGCGCCGCACCCTGCGCGAGACCGACATGGATTTCTCTCTGGCGACCTACGGCCTGGGGTTTGTCGCGGGCATGCTGTCGACCCTGTCGCCATGCGTGCTGCCCCTGATACCGCTTGTCGTCGGCCAGGCGGTCGCGGCCCATCCGATGGGAGTCTTTGCGCTGGCCGGCGGACTGGCCGCGTCATTTACGCTCGTGGGTTTGCTGGTGGCGGTCTTTGGACACCTCGTTGGACTGGACAGCGAGGCGCTCAGGTCCGCCGGCGCGGTGTTGATGGGTGGACTGGGCGTCGTGCTGCTGTCGCAGCGTCTTCAGGATCGCTTTGCCCTGGCGGCTGGCCATTTCGGCAATGCCGGCGACGGGTGGATGAGGCGCGTCAATCCCCAAGGCTGGGAAGGGCAGGTCCTGGTCGGCGCCCTTCTCGGCACGGTGTGGAGCCCTTGCGTCGGGCCGACGCTGGGCGCGGCCTCGCTCGCGGCAAGCCAGCAGCAGCATCTTGCCGAGGTCGGTCTGACCATGGCGATGTTCGGGTTGGGGGCCGCACTCCCCCTGGCAGTTCTCGGATCGATCGGCCGGTCCGCCATGGGCCGTTGGCGTCTTCGCCTCGCGAATTCGGCGCGCCTGGGCAAGACACTGCTGGGTGCTGCGATGATCGTGATCGCCGTTTCGATCGCAAGCGGTATCGACAAGAAGATCGAGACATGGCTCGTCGAGATCTCGCCGGCCTGGCTGACGGATTTTACGACGAAGTACTGAAGATGCTGCACGGACAAGAGGCCGGTCCCATGTCGCCGCTGAACGGTTCGAATTGGAATGGAGCAGCGATCGACATCTGTTGGCCACGATGAACCGGATTCTGAGCGCAATCGGCGGCCGTCTCGGACGTTTTCTCAGCCAACGACGGCACGCCCATGGAACAAGTCTGCCGACGCCGCGCGATCGCCTGCTCGCTGCGCTGCAGCCCGGCGACGTGCTGCTTGTCGAAGGCGATACGCGGATCAGTACGGCGATCAAGTATTTGACCCAATCGACCTGGTCTCACGCCGCACTGTTTGTCGGATCCCATGGGGCAGGACGGCTCTCGAGCTCCCATCATTGTTTCGTGGAAGCCGACCTGGTCGAAGGAGTACGGAGCATTGGAATCGAAGAATTCGATGGCCTCCACACGCGCATTTGTCGACCGGTTTCGCTCGTCGAACAGGAACGCCGGGCAATTGCGGACTTTGCGATTGCGCACATCGGGCACCGCTATGACCTGAGAAACGTGATCGACCTTGCTCGCTATCTGCTGCCGACGCCGCCTGTTCCCGTAAGATTGCGGCGGCGCATGATCGCCCTCGGCAGTGGCGATCCAACCCGGGCAATATGCTCGACCTTGATTGCCCAGGCGTTTCAGGCGATCCGCTACCCGATCATTCCCGATGTCGAATATCGACCGAATCCATCCGTGGACTGTCCGGGGTGCGTGAGGGAAATCCTCCACATTCGGCACCACAGCCTGTTCACGCCGCGTGATTTCGATGTCTCGCCCTACTTTCAGGTAGTGAAACCCTCCATTGATGCGGGATTCGACTTTCGCAGCTTCGATTGGTCGGATGACCAGCCGTGATGTGCGCCGGACGCACTTCCCCTGGAGGCGCATCCCGCAGCTTCGGGGCGTCGATGCAGTCCATCGATAACGGCACTGTCGAAAGGGTCACTGCCTGGGCGTGAGGGTTTCGACGCCCGCGGTGCCGCTCCATGCGTGGAGCCATGTGCCTTCGAGCACGCCGTTCGACTGCCGTCGATAGACGACGAGATACTCGCCGGAAAACAGTCCGGGATCGTCGCCGGCCAGTTCGTCACCGACGAAGATGGAAAGGGTCTCGCCGAGCGCGAGGCCTTTGCCGACATAGGTATGGCGGGTGTCGTTGTTGATGCACGACACGCGATAGGCTGGTCCGTCGCCGAGCACCGAGCAGGAACCGCGATAGCCAATGCCCCGAGGGTCCAGACCCCAGCCCTCCATGACATATTCTCCGGAGAAACCCCTTGGCCCGCCGTCCTGGGCCGGCGCTGGGTTTGCAAAACCCAGGATCAAGGCGACGACAGCCGGCAACGTCGTGCGAATCTGGCGCATTTTCCTGTCCTCCGCTGAATGAGGCTCATCGCTACACATTCGGACCGGAAACCGAAAAAACGCCGCCGAAGGCCGGCCGTGACGATGGCCCACCTCCGACGGCGCAATACCACCACGGTTGGGCCGTGTCCGCGGTGGCGGGGGATCGTCGAGACCGCTGGCGCTGGGCGCTGGCGGTGGCATCGGCTACCGGCCTGCAGATGAAGTACCGGGATGTATGGCGCGAGCATGTGTTGCGAGTGCTTTGCTGAATGACGTGGCTATGGTTCGGAAGATGCGCCCTGCGACCGCTCTCGCGCATCTCACGACCCAGTGCTTCACTCGCATGTGAGACGCCGCACGCCCGCGTGAGGTCTCGCCGTCCTCTGCATCGGCGGCGGCATGGACACCACCATATGCGTCCAGCGCGATCAGGCGCGGATTCCAAATAGGTGTCTTGCCGGGAGTGGCGGGCTCCCAGCAATGAGTCGATTCAATCGGAACGCGTTCTAGGGACTGGCGGCGACCGCCTGACCCTTGCGCACCAGGCGGCGCCCTTCGTCCTGGGTGATCTCCCGAAGCTGGGCGTTGCCGGGCGGCTTGGGTTCGGCCAGGAAGAAGCGGCTCTGCCCGGCATTGACCGTGATGATGAGTTCGGTGCTGCCTTGGGTGCCGAACGCCCTGAGGTCGTAGGGGGCCGGCGGCAGGTCGAGGCGCATCCAGGTGAAGCCGGCGAGGCTGCCGACGGGGGACTGGCCGTTCACGATGCTGATCGGCGATGTGTCCTGGCCGGGATCGTCGCGAATGATGTAGACGGCGGCCATGCCCGCGTTCGGCTCGTAAAAGGTCTTGCCATAGGACTTCTCCCACGTCGACCCGGCCCCGGGCGAGCAGGCGGCGGCCGACAGGGCCAGGGCAGCGACAACCAACAGCTTCTTCATGCGACGACCTCCGCCGGCAACGTCCGACGGCTGCGCTTTCGGGTCAAGCGGGCTGGTTGCTGCCGGAGGTCCGACGCCGACGCAATTCCGGGTCGGCAAAAAAGCTGGTCTTGATATTTGACATTTAAG
>MEMN01000162.1:0-2417 GCA_001767945.1 Alphaproteobacteria bacterium RIFCSPHIGHO2_12_FULL_66_14
CTGGTTCACCGGCCTGCCGGGCTCGGGCAAGTCGACCATCGCCAACATCGTGGAACGCAGGCTGGTGGCCGAGGGCCGCCAGACCATGCTGCTCGACGGCGACAACCTGCGGCAGGGCCTCAATGCCGATCTCGGCTTCGATGCCGCGGCGCGGGCGGAGCACGTGCGGCGGGTGGGCGAGGTGGCGAAGCTGATGGCCGATGCTGGCCTGGTCACGATCGTGGCGCTGGTCTCGCCCTTCCGGGACGATCGTGCGCGGGCGGCGGCGCTGCTGCCCGAGGGACGGTTCCTCGAGATCTTCGTCGACACGCCGCCCGAAGTCTGCCGGCAGCGCGATCCCAAGGGACTCTACGGCAAGGCCGCCCGCGGCGAGCTGGTCAACCTCACCGGCCAGGACCATCCCTACGAACCGCCGGAGGCGCCGGTGCTCGTGTTGCGCACGGCGGAGCTCGGCGCCGAAGAGGCGGCCGACCGTGTCGTCGCGCTGGTGCTGGCAAAGTGCGGGCAGCCGTAAATTGCTGGTCTGCCGATCCTGATGAGGTGTCTCCGCAGAGTGATGATGTCGGTTCGAATCGAAAAGAGAGTCCGTCGTCTCGACCGGAGCGCGCAGCGCGGAGTGGAGAGACCTTCTCTCCACGATTTGCCGGCATTTGGTCGAGAGAAGGTCTCTCCACTTCGCACCTTCGGTGCTCCGGTCGAGACGACAGAGTCTTCCGTGGCAGACCTCAAATCATCCCGCTGGACCGCAACGCGTCGAGCGGGGAGACGACCCAGAACGAGTCAGTTGGCGTCCCACGCGCCGCCCCGACAGGAAGGGAATTGTTGCCGTAGATCAAGACGTTGCGGGCAGAGGACGGGTCGGCCGGCGACGTGGACCGCTGTCCCACTGACTCAAGCCCCACTGTCTCAGCCGACCACGAAGCTCTGGTACATGAACTTGAGGTCCTGGGCTTCCTGCGGCGTGATCTCGCCGTCGAGCACGCGCGCTTCCAGGCCGCGCAGCTTGCGCTTGATCTCGGAGGGCGTGCGTGGGCTCAGCAGCACCATGAAGAACTGCTCGTGCGGCGAGAGCTCGCGGTCGCGACGGTAGCCGAAGGGGCCGGATCCGATCGCCCGGGCGGCGGCTGGCGCCGGTGTCTCCTGGCTCCGGATCTCGGGTGCGAGGACATCGTCCCAGGCAAGACCGGCCTCGCGCACCATCGCCGAGGCGAGCTTGGCGGCGGCCAGCGCCTCGCCGGCGTGGCTGCTGTCGAGAATCTCCAGAACCTTGACCAGGGTGGCGCGGTTGAAGGTCGACACGGGTTTGGTGTCTTTGACTATTGGATGAGGAAGCGTCAGGAAGTGCCTACAAGATATAGCCCTATCCGCCCTGGAGCAAGCACCACCCGTGTCCGGCCCCGCGTCCTCCCGCCCCAATGCCTTCCCGGTCTATCTGCTGGGCCTCGCCAGCTGGTTCGTGCCGCTCGGCATCCAGATGGTGCTGTTTCCCTGGCTGGTCGCCGTCGTCCTCCATATGGACGCCTTCGCCGTGGGCGTGGCGCAGGCGGCCATCATGGCGCCGTCGCTGCTGTTCCTGCCGCTGGGCGGGCTGGTCGCCGATCGCGGCAATCCGCGCCGGCTGCTGCTGCTCTATCACGCCCTCTACGCCATGCCGCCGCTGGCGCTCGCCTTGGTGCTGATGCTGGAGGGCGGCCTCAGCTATCCACTGCTGATCGCCTATGGCGTGGTCGCGGGCTCGATCGGCGCCTTTGCCGTACCGACGCGCGACGCGCTGCTGCCGGCGCTGGCGCAGGGCAACCTGGCGCGCGCCGTGGCGCTCGCCACGGCGCTGCAGTTCGGTGGTCAGCTGCTCGGCATCGCCTGCGCCTCGTCGGCCGACCGCTTCGGCCCGATCCCGCTGCTGCTGCTGCATGCCGCGCTGGTGCTGGTGGGCTGTCTCGCCGTGTGGCGGCTGCCCGACCCGCCACCGCATCCGCCGGCCCAGCATCCCGGGTTCTGGCGGAGCGTCGGCGAGGGCGTGACGGCGGCGGCCAAGTCGGACCAGATCTGGCCGGTGCTGCTGCTCAATTTCGGCGTCGGCATCTTCTACGTCGGCCCGTTCATGGCCCTGCTGCCGTTGGCGGTGCGCGACAATTATCACGGCGGCGCGCAGGAGCTCGCCTACGTAAACCTCGCCTTCTGGGCCGCCACCATCCTGGCCGCCATCGTCTTCGCGGCGTTGGCGCGCCGGTTCAGCCTGCGTGGCCGCCTGATCGGCATCGCCGTCGCGATGGGCTCCGTCGTGCTTTTGCCCTGGCCAGCCTGCCGCCGTTCCCCGTCTTCGTGGCGCTGAACTTTGTCTGGGGCCTGGGCGCCGGCATCACCATGACCCAGAGCCGGACCGTCATCCAGATCGTGGCGCCCGCCACCCATCGCGC
>MEMN01000162.1:2452-17204 GCA_001767945.1 Alphaproteobacteria bacterium RIFCSPHIGHO2_12_FULL_66_14
GCGGCGGCCCGATCGGCGCCCTGATCACCGGAACGATCTGCTCGATCTGGGGCCTCCAGGTGGCGATGTTGCTGCCGGCCCTCGCCATGATGCTGCTGATCGCGGTGGTGCTCTTCCGCTCGCGTCTGTGGTCGATGCGGACGGTGGAGTAGGGCGGGAGGGGGCGACTCCCTGAACGGGCGTTCATATTTTCTTCTCAGAAAAAGTTGCAGGTTCAGCAGGAAACTGCTAAGAAAAAACCTACTCTGGCGGAACGCATATCCGCCCGTCCAGCCCGCCCGCCTCCCGTCGCGGCGGGCTTTTTTATGCCTGTGGAGACAATCGAATGAGAGGAATCCTGATTCCGGGCCTGCCTGATGCAGAGCCTGCGGCGGAGCCGTGGCCAGTTGACGATCACACGATCCGCCTCGACGAGATGTTCGCGCGCCAGCTCGACACCGAGTTTGCGGGCCACGTGCGCGGCCTCTTGCACGATCCAGAGATCGGGATCGCGGCCCAGCGCGGCGACGCGGCGCTCGAAGCCATCGCCGGGGCGATGCCGGCGCTGGGTGAGCTGAAGGAGCGAACGTTGGCCCAGGCCATCGGTCCGCGTCAGCACAGCATCCTCGAACCCTTGATCGAGACCCGGCTCGACTGGGCGGCCGGCACGCTGGGCCAACTGGCGCAGCGGGCCACAGTGGACGTGGACGATGCCAGCGTCGCCGAGCGTATCGCCGGCCTGAACCAGGACGCGGCGACGTCGTGGCAGGATCCGGCCTATCTGCAGAAGCTCGGCCGGACCGCGGTCGAGGAACTGCGCTATCAGGGCGAGCGTCGCGGCTGGGATCCGGCCGAAACCGACACGCGTGTCCGCGCCGGCCTCAGCGACCTCTATGCCGGAGCGATCGAGAGCGCGATTCACCAGGGCGATCTGGACGGCGCCGGCGGTCTCTACGACCACGCCCGCGAAGTCATCGCTCCCGAGCGTCAGGCCGCAATCGACCGCCGTTTCGTCCGGGCCCGCGAGGTCTCCCTCTACCGCGATGTCGATCTCGACATGGCGAGGATCCCGCTCGATCCGGCGGGACCGCCGGGTGCCGACGTCTTCGAGAGCCGCGCGGCCGACCTCACGCCCGAGGACGCGAGCGACGAGGTCCGCGCCGGCGTCGCCCAGGTCGCCGCTTTCGCCCAGCGCCGCGCCGAGCGGCAGTGGCAGAAGCAGCAGGCCGAGGCCGGCGTCGCCGCGCTGGACTGGTTCACCACGAACCCCGGCCGGTCGTTTCTGACGATACCGCCGGACATCCGCGACTGGCTCGCCCCGGACCAGTGGCTAGGTCTCGAAACTCTCTTCATCGAGGGCCGCCTCAGGACCGACGGCGACCTCTTCGAACGGCTCGACCGGTTGCTGGTCTATGAGCCCGGCCGCTTCGCCACTCTCGATCTCGACCGTCATCGCCTGTCGCTCGACGACGAAGACCATGCACGCTTCATCGGCGCGCAGAAGGCGATCGTCGGCGGCAAGCTCGACTCCGGCCACGTGCGCTACGACCGGCTGCGGCGCGGGATCGACCGGACACTCGAGGGCTTGGGCATCGACACCGGCGGTGCCGCTGCCGTGAAGGTCCGCGCCGACGCGAGGGACCGGCTCGACGGCTTCGAGACCATCGAGGGTCGTGCCCCCAACGGGAGGGATATCGACAACATTGTCGATGATGAAGTGGCACGCCGTGGCCGTGGGGTTGCGCCCGTTGTCGAACCGGTCCCCGGCAGTCCCGAGCACGCGCTGGCTTATCGTCAGCTCGACCTGGCGGGAGTCCTCGACCGGCCGCTGGTTGCCGACTCGCCACGCTTGAAGGAGCTGATCAGGAACGGGGCGTATTCGAAGCTCCACGAGCACTATCACGAGTACGAGTTGCCTCCAGTCGTACTATGCACGCTGGGTCAGGAGGGCTGCGCCGTCGAGCGGGCCTACGAGGCGCTTCTCGTTCACGCAGCGCCCGGAGGACCGAGGCGGACAAGTCCCATAACGGATGGCGAACGGTCTCCTGTGGGCTTTGGCGGAATTCCTGGCGGCCACATTCGAACCTACGTCGAGGAAGGCACCCACTCGATCATCAATGTCACAGAGCCCGATCACGATCTCCACGACGGTCTCGTCCAGCGCCGTGTCGTCGTCGAAGGCGACAAGGTCGTCCTGCGGACCTTCGGCATCGGCAACAATTCGTCTTGGTTTCACGCTCGGGGGAATGAGGAAGTTGCAGGCATGGCGTTCTCCGAATCGACCGACCGCGTCAGGGCTGTCGTCAATCCGGAAGCTGAAAAACGTTCCCGTGAGGGGTGGCGCACACTGGCACCAAATCCGATAATGGGGCCATCAGGACTCAACCCATAGGCGAGTGCGATGTCGATGCGAAAGTTCGCTAAAGGTGTTGGTGTCGCCATTCTGATCGGTGTGCCACTGTTGTTCGCGGCCGCGATTTTTATATCCGTAATTGCTTTTTTTGTCTTCAGCTTCATCTATGGCGCGCCGACGGGCTAGCCGTAGTCGTCGGGATCCGGATGGAGTGAGTTGGCTTTGACCGCCTAACTGAAATCGCCGGCTTTCGAGCCCACTCGTGTCGGGGCTTCAGCCAGGCACGCACCTACGAGACGGTAGCGGCCACCGCCCGGTCGCCCCGTGAGTAGCAAGCAAAGGCCATCCCGTCGCCGACGGTCCGGCAGGTGGGTGGACGGCACGAGGAGGTTTTCCGACACGGTGCGCATTCTTCGACATGCGAGTGTCGGAAAACGGCCGGCGAAAAGCCTTGCCGATCAACGGCTTGAATTTTCCGACAGGATTTTCCCGACACCGGGGCGTCGGCAAAAGCCTCGGCATCCGAGGACTGTTTCGACGATCTGCCGTCGGTCGTGGTGGGGCCGCCCTATTCGGCGGCGGCGCGGCGGCCGAGGCTCCCCTGCAGGCCCAGCGTTTGCCACACGTCCTGCAGGGCAGCCACCAGGCGGGTCATGTCCTCGTCGCTGTGCAGCGGCGTCGGCGTGAGCCTGAGGCGTTCGGTGCCGCGCGGCACGGTCGGGTAGTTGATCGGCTGGACGTAGATGGCGTGGCGGTCGAGCAGCAGGTCGCTCGCCTGCTTGCAGAGCGCGGCGTCGCCCACCGACACCGGCACGATGTGCGTGGTCGACGGCATCACCGGCAGGCTGGCGGCCGCCAGGCGGCGCTTCAGTGTCGCGGCGCGCTCCTGGTGGCGCACGCGCAGTTCGGGGTGGCTGCTGACATGGCGAACGCTGGCCAGTGCCGCCGCCGCAATGGCGGGCGGCAGCGACGTGGTGAAGATGAAGCCCGAGCCGCAGGAGCGCACGAAGTCGACGGTCGCCGCGGTCGAGGCGATGTAGCCGCCGACCACGCCGAACGCCTTGGCGAGCGTGCCCTGCACGATATCGACCTTGGCCAGCACGCCGTCGCGCTCCGCGACGCCGGCACCGCGCGTGCCGTACATGCCCACCGCATGGACCTCGTCGAGATAGGTGAGGGCGCCATGGCGGTGCGCGGCGTCGCACAGGGCGCTGATCGGCGCGATGTCGCCGTCCATCGAGTAGACCGATTCGAAGGCCACGATCTTGGGCGTCCTGGGATCGGCGGCGGCCAGCAGCTCCTCGAGATGGGCGACGTCGTTGTGGCGGAAGATCTTGCGTACCGCGCCGGAGTGGCGGATGCCGGCGATCATCGAGGCGTGGTTGAACGAGTCGGAATAGAGTTCGCAGCCCGGCAGCAGGGCGCCCAGCGTCTGCAGTGTGGTCTCGTTGGCGACGTAGCCCGAGGTGAAGATGAGGGCGGCTTCCTTGTCGTGCAGCCGGGCTAGCTCGCTTTCGAGCGCGGCATGCAGCGTGTTGGTGCCCGAGATGTTGCGCGTACCGCCGGCGCCCGAGCCCTGGGCGCCGATCGCGTCCTGCATGGCCTCGATCACGGCCGGATGCTGGCCCATGGCGAGATAGTCGTTGCTGCACCACACGGTGACGTCGCGCGGCGGCTGGCCGTCGCGGTGCAGGCGTGCGCGCGGGAAGGCGCCCACGATCCGCTCCAGCTCGGCGAACACGCGATAGCGGCCCTCGTCGTGAAGGCGGCGCAGGTGGCCGGCGAAGAATGCCTCGTAGTCCATGATCCAGATCTCTCCCCGCGCCGCCGATCTTAGTCGGAAGGCCTGTCCGCGATAGACGCATTTTGGTCGCGGCGCTCGCCGTCGCCTTGAGGAATCGCAAACACGAAGGCGTGAAGTAGGCAATTAGAATGCTTCGCAATCGCATGTAGCGATCGCGATTGCCTCACCGAGGCGTGACGGCCGGTGAACGATCCATGGCCAGCGGGCCCTGCGTAAGCCTCGCACGGACGGCGCGATCCGCGCCCTCCGAAAGCAAACGAGGAGATCTCAACGTGACTCAGTCCATCGATTTCCGGCGCCGCGGCATCCTGCGCGCCTCCGGCGTCAGCCTTCTGTCGGCGTCGGCCGTGGCACTTCTGGCCGGCTGCGAGAAGATGGCCGCCGCCCAGACGGGCAACACCGCCGGCGACGTCGGCATCCTGAACACCGCGCTCTCGCTCGAGTACGAGGCGATCAGCGCCTATCAGCTCGGCGCCACCAGCGGCCTGCTGCAGAAGCCCGTCCTGGAAATCGCCGTCCTGTTCCAGTCCCATCACAAGGAGCATCGCGACGCCCTGATCGCCACCATCCGCAAGCTCGGCGGCTCGCCGGTCGCGGCCAAGAGCGATGCCGAGGTCGGCAAGGCTCTCAACGCTGCGGCGTTGAAGAACCAGGCCGACGTGCTGCGTCTCGCGCAGCGTCTCGAGAAGGGTGCGGCCAACGCCTATATCGGCGTGATCCCGTCGTTCGGCGACCGGGCGCTGGCCCAGGTTTCGGCGCGGCTCGCCGCCGACGAGGTCATGCACTGGACGGTGCTGTCGCAGGCCTTGAAGGAGCCGCTGCCGGCCAAGGCGCTCAGCTTCGGAGCGTGATCGTGAAGGTGCTGGCATCCGCCGCGCTCGCGGCTCTCGTTCTCGGCATGACGGTCCCGGCGCATGCCGCCGACGCCGCGCACGGCCAGGAACTCTACGAGTCGCGTTGCGGCGGATGCCACTCGCTCGACGCCAACCGCGTCGGCCCGGCGCATCGGGGCGTGTTCGGCCGCAAGGCCGGCACGGCGCCGGGCTTCAGCTACTCGCCCGCGGTGAAGAACTCGGGGGTGGTCTGGGAAGAAAGGACCCTGGACGCCTGGCTGACCAATCCGCAGGCGCTGATCCCCGGCCAGCGGATGAACTTCCGGGTCGCCACCGCCGAGGACCGAGCCGACATCATCGCCTACCTGCGTCAGCAATCCGGACGCTGACGCAGCTTCTCCCCGGCGCCGTCTCGGCTTGCCGGGAAGGGCGGAAGAGTGCCGAACGCATCCCCCGGTCGGTGCGCTTCCGCCCACCTTATCCCTTGAAGTGGCCTTCCGACTTGAGTTCGGCCATCGCCGCGTCGAGCGACTGGCGCAGCCGCCCGAACAGATCGGCGAGCTCGGCCTCGTTGATGATCAGCGGCGGACAGACGGCGATACGGTCGCCCATGTTGCGCACGAACAGGCCGCGTGCCTGCGCGTCGTTGGCGACCTTGGTGCCTGCCGCGCCGACCGCACCGATCTCGAACGGCGCCTTGGTCTTCTTGTCGGCCACGACCTCGAGGGCGCCGACCATGCCCACGCTCATCGCCTCGCCGACCAGTGGATGGTCGGCGAACGACTGGACGTGCTTGTGGAACACTGGGGTCATGCGCTTGGCATGGCCGAACAGGTCGATCTCGTCGTAGATCTTCTGCGCCTCCAGCGCGACGGCGGCGGCGACGGGATGGCCGGAGTAGGTGAAGCCGTGGCCCCAGGTGCCGATCTTGTCGCTCTCGCTCATCAGCGCCTGGTAGACCTTGTCGTTGATCATCACCGCCGAGATCGGCAGGAACGAGGCCGACAGCGCCTTGGCGCAGGTCAGGATGTCGGGCTTGATGCCCATCGTCTGGCTGCCCCAGACGTTGCCGGTGCGCCCGAAGCCGCAGATCACCTCGTCGGCGACGAACAGCATGTCGTACTTCTTGCAGACGGCCTGGATCTTCTCGTAGTAGCCCTTGGGCGGCACGATCACGCCGCCGGCGCCCATCACCGGCTCGCAGATCATCGCCGCGACCTGCTCGGCGCCGCCTTCCTTGACGATCAGCGCCTCGAGTTCCTCGGCACAGCGCGTGGCGAACTGTTCCTCGCTCTCGCCGGCCGCACCGAAGCGGTAGTAGTGCGGGCAGCCGGTGTGCACGATGCCGGCGATCGGCAGATCGAAGGAGCGGTGGTTGTTGGGCAGGCCGGTCAGGCTGCCGGCGGCTACGGTGATGCCGTGGTAGCCCTTGATGCGCGAGACGATCTTCTTCTTCTGCGGCCGCCCCAGTGCATTGTTCATGTACCACACCATCTTCACGACGGTGTCGTTGGCCTCGGAGCCGGAGTTGGCGAAGAACACCTTCGACATTTCCACAGGCGCCATCGCCTTCAGCTTCTCCGCGAGGTTGATCGCGGGCTCGTGGCTGCGCTGGTTGAAGGCATGATAGAAGGGCAGCTGCTTCATCTGCTCGTAGGCCACCGTTGCCAGCCGCTCGTTGCTGAAGCCCAGCGCCGCCGACCACAGGCCCGCCATGCCCTCGATGTATTCCTTGCCGTCGTCGTCCGTCACGTAGATGCCGCGACCGCGCACGATGGTCAGCGGCCCCGTGGCCTCGTGCTTCTTGAAGTTCGTGTAGGGGTGCAAGTGGTGCGCAATGTCGCGCGCGGCGTTGGAATTGCCGCGGAAGCTGCGAGAGACGTCGTTCATGGCCGCACCTACAATAAATCTAGGAAGAAGCTACAGTAACCCGCTTCTGGCCTATGTCCATCCTATGTGACCATGCAAATTTTTTGTGCAATTGACGTGCTCTCGCAGCGGGTGCAACGTGGAAAAGTCTGCGCCCGCGCATGGCTCGGCAGTCGGGGAGGCCGTCAGGCTAGCGGCTCGCGTGTGGCGCGCATGAAGGGGTACAGGATGAACTTCAATTTCAGACATTCGTTGGCGCTGACGGCCGTCGTCTGCGCCGGATTGTCGGTCGCCACCGCGGCCGACGCCAAGACGTTCAAGTGGGCAAATTCGGGCGACGTCAGCTCGATGGACCCCTACGCGCGTCAGGAAACGTTCCTCCTGACCTTCAACTCCAACATCTACGAGCCGCTGATCCGGCGTGACCGCAATCTCAAGCTCGAGCAGGCGCTGGCGACCAAGTGGGGACAGACCAACCCGACGACCTGGTTCTTCGACATCCGCCCGGGCGTCAAGTTCCACGACGGCACGCCGTTCACCGCCGATGACGTCGTCTTCTCGCTCAACCGTGCGAACGGCCCCGGCTCGAACATGGGCAGCAACTTCGTGTCGGTGAAAGAGATCAAGAAGGTCGGCGACCAGCGCGTCGAGGTGACGACCAAGTATCCCGACCCGCTGCTCGCCGACAAATGGGCGGCGATCGGCATGATGTCCAAGGCATGGGCCGAAAAGAACAACGCGCTCAACTCCGCCGACATGACCAAGAACGAGGAGAACTTCGCCACCCGCAACGCCATGGGTACCGGCCCGTTCATGCTCAAGGAACGCCGCGCCGGCGAAAAGACCATCCTGGTCAACAATCCCAACTGGTGGGACAAGCCCACGCACAATCTGACCGAGGTGATCTTCACGCCCGTTGCCAACCCGGCGACCCGCGTCGCGGCGTTGAAGGCAGGCGACATCGACATGACCTACGAGGTGCCGCCGGCCGACACGGAGAGCCTCAAGAAGGACGCCAACGTCAAGGTCCTGGAAGGACCGGAAACACGTGTCGTCTTCCTCGGCTTCGACCAGGAGCGGCCGGAACTGCTCGAGTCGAACGTCAAGGGCAAGAACCCGTTCAAGGACAAGAAGGTCCGCGAGGCCATCCATCGCTCGATCGACGTCAACGCGATCAAGCGCACCGTGATGCGCGGCCAGTCGTTCCCGACCACCCTCATGGTGGCGCCGGGCATCAACGGCTACACCAAGGACCTCGACAAGCGGCCGGCGCTGCTCAAGCCGGAAGAGGCCAAGAAGATGCTGGCCGACGCCGGCTATCCCAACGGCTTCGAGGTCGGGATGGACTGCCCCAACGATCGCTACGTCAACGACGAGAAGATCTGCCAAGCCGTCGTGGCGATGCTGGCCAAGATCGGCGTGAAGGTGAATCTGCGGGCGCAGACCCGCAACCTCTACTTCGCCAAGATCCTGCGCAAGTCCGACCTCAAGCCGGGCGAGACCAGCTTCTACATGCTGGGCTGGTCGCCGGCCCAGACCTACGATGTCCACAACGTCTTCGAGGCACTGATCCAGACGCCGAACCCGGCGACCAAGAAGGGCCAGTTCAACGCCGGCGGCTATTCCAACCCGGCGCTCGACAAGCTCGCCGATGCCATGGAGCAGGAGACCGACAAGGCCAAGCGCGACGCCATGATCAAGGACGCCACCAAGCTCTATGTCGACGATTTCGCCTACATTCCGCTCCATCAGCAGGCGGTCGTGTGGGCGGCGCGCAAGAACATCGATCTGGTGCAGCTCGCGGACAACAGCTTCCCCCTGCGCTTCGTGCAGGTGAAGTAGCCGCACTGGGACACTCGGACGATCGGCCCCGGTCGCGCATGAAGCGGCCGGGGCCGGTTCCGTTTTGGCGTCAATCCTGCTAGGCCTGCGACCGGGCCCAACAATCATCCGATGCTTGCCTTTATCCTGAGACGTCTCCTGCAATCGATCGCCGTGCTGCTGACGGTCGGAGTGGTTGCGTTCTCCCTGTTCCGCTACGTCGGCGATCCGATCAACGCCATGGTCGGCCAGGACACGTCGATGGAGGAACGCGAGACACTGCGCGAGAAGCTGGGGCTGAACGACCCGGCGCCGCTGCAATTCCTCAACTTCATCGTCAATGCCGCGCAGGGCAAGTTCGGGCTCTCGTACCGCACCTCCGAGCCGGTCGGCCGGCTGATCCTGGAGAGGGTGCCGGCGACCCTCGAACTGTCGTTCTGCGCTGCCGTGTTCGCGCTGTTCGTCGGCGTGCCGATGGGGGTCTATACCGGCCTCTATCCCCGGCATTGGTCGAGCCGGCTGTTCCAGGCGGTGTCGCTGATCGGCATTTCGCTGCCCACCTTCCTGATCGGCATCCTGCTGATCCTGGTGTTCGCCGTGTGGCTCCGGCTGCTGCCGTCCTTCGGACGCGGCGAGACCGTGCAGATCGGCTGGTGGACCACCAATTTCCTGACATGGTCGGGGCTGAAGGCCCTGATCCTGCCCTCGATCACCCTGGGCCTGTTCCAGCTCACCCTGCTGATGCGGCTGGTGCGCTCGGAAATGCTCGAGGTCATGCGCACGGAGTACATCAAGTTCGCCCGCGCCCGAGGCCTCACCAACCGCGCCATCAACTTCGGTCATGCCCTCAAGAACACGCTGGTGCCGGTGATCACCGTCACCGGGCTCCAGCTCGGCGCCCTGATCGCCTTCGCCATCGTCACCGAAACGGTGTTCGCCTGGCCGGGCGTCGGGCAGCTCTTCATCCAGTCGGTACAGTTCTCCGATATTCCGGTGATGGCGGCCTACCTGCTGCTGATCGGGCTGCTGTTCGTGCTGATCAACCTCACGGTCGACCTGCTCTATTTCGTCGTCGATCCGCGCCTGCGCAGCCAGGGCGGCTCGGCGCGCGTGGCGGGACACTGACATGACGGCCTTGTCGGCCCTTTCCGGATGGCTACATCGTGCCGCCGACAGCGATGTCTGGTGGAGCTTCAAGTCTTCACCGATGACCGTGAGCGCGGCCACCGTCACTTTCCTGATCGTGGCGATTGCATTCCTGTCGCCCGTGCTGGCGCCGCACACGCCGTTCGACCCGGCGACGCTCAGCCTCACCGATGGGCTCAAGCCGCCTGTGCTGGTGTCGGCCGACGGCGACTGGGCCTTCCCGCTCGGCACCGACGACCAGGGCAGGGATATCCTGTCGTCCATCATGTATGGCACGCGGCTGTCGCTGCTGGTCGGGTTCGCCTCGGTGGTCGTCGCCATGACGCTCGGCATCGCCCTCGGTCTGCTCAGCGGCTATCTCGGTGGGGCGGTCGATGCGCTGATCATGCGCATCGCCGACGTCCAGCTCACCTTCCCGGCAATCCTGGTGGCGCTGCTGATCGACGGAGTCGTGCGCGGCATCATCTCGGTGCAGCGCCACGACGAGATCGCGATCTTCGTCATCGTCGGCGCCATCGGGCTTTCGTTCTGGGTGCAGTACGCGCGCACCGTGCGCGGTTCGGTGATGGTCGAGAAGAACAAGGAATATGTCCAAGCGGCGCGGGTGATCGGTCTGTCGCCGCTGCTCATCATGGTCCGCCATGTGCTGCCCAATGTCACCGGGCCGGTACTGGTCATCGCCACCATCAATCTCGGCCTCGCCATCATCACCGAGGCGACGCTGTCGTTCCTCGGCGTCGGCCTGCCGTCGACCGAGCCGTCGCTCGGCACGCTGATCCGCCTCGGCAACGAGGTGCTGCAGTCCGGCGACTGGTGGATCACCGTGTTTCCCGGCATCACGCTGGCGGCGCTGGTGCTGGCGGTGAACCTGCTGGGCGACTGGCTGCGCGACGCCCTCAATCCCAAGCTGCGCTGATGGCCTCGCAAACCAACAATCCGCCGCTGCTGGAGGTCAAGAATCTCCGGGTCGAGTTTCCCACCCGCCGCGGCACATTGCTCGCGGTCGACGATGTCTCGTTCGACATCGCGCCGGGCGAGGTGCTGGGCGTGGTAGGCGAATCGGGTGCCGGCAAGTCGCTGACCGGCAACGCCATCATCGGCCTGCTCGAGCCGCCGGGCCGCATCGCCGGCGGCGAGATCCGCCTCGAGGGCCGGCGCATCGACAACCTGCCCTACGAGGAGATGCGCAAGATCCGCGGCGCCCGCATCGGCGCCATCTTCCAGGACCCGCTCACCAGCCTCAATCCGCTCTATTCGGTCGGCCGCCAGCTGGTTGAGACCATCCAGACGCATCTGCCATTGTCGGCCGCCGAGGCGCGGACGCGGGCGCTCGACCTCCTGAAGGAGGTCGGCATTCCGGGTGCCGAGAGCCGCATCGACCATTACCCGCACCAATTCTCCGGCGGCATGCGCCAGCGGGTGGTGATCGCGCTGGCGTTGTGCGCCGGGCCGCGCCTGATCGTGGCCGACGAGCCCACGACAGCGCTCGACGTTTCGATCCAGGCGCAGATCATCGCGCTCCTGAAACGGCTCTGCCGCGAGCACGGTACCGCGGTGATGCTGGTCACCCACGACATGGGCGTGATCGCCGAGACTGCCGATCGCGTCGCGGTGATGTATGCCGGCCGCATTGCCGAGATCGGGCCGGTGCGCGACGTGGTCAAGCACGCCAAGCATCCCTACACCAAGGGCCTGATGGGCTCGATCCCGAGCCTCGGCGTGCGCACCGAGCGGCTGACCCAGATCGACGGCGCCATGCCGCGCCTCACCGAGATTCCCACGGGCTGCGCCTTCAATCCGCGCTGCACGGAGCGTGGCCAGCGCTGCCTGGTCGAGCGGCCAGATCTGATGGCCGCCGGCACCAGTCGCGCGGCCTGCTGGCTGCACGACCGCGGCGGCGTCGGCGCGCCGATCGTGAAGGAGATGGTCGATGCCTGACGGCACCGGCACGCAATTCGTTCGCCTCGCGGGCCTGAAACGCTACTTCGACGTCTCGGCGCCGTGGCTGGTGCGCACGATCGAGGGCCGGCCGCGCCAGATCGTCCAGGCCGTCGACGGCATCGACATCGAGATCGCCAAGGGCGAGACCTTCTCGCTGGTGGGCGAGTCGGGCTGCGGCAAGTCGACGGTGGCGCGCCTGGTGGTCGGGCTCTATCCGCCGACCGACGGTACGATCGAGTTCGACGGCAACGACATGGCCGCTCGCCACAGCCGCTCCGACATGGCCGCGCTCCGCCGGCGCATGCAGATGATCTTCCAGGACCCGTACGCCAGCCTCAATCCGCGCTGGCGGGTGTTCGACATCATCGCGGAACCGATCCGCGCCTTTGGCCTGTCCAAGGGCAAGGCCGACCTGCAGAAGCGCGTCGAGGATCTGCTGCGCCAGGTTAAGCTGACGCCGGCCGACGGCCGGAAGTTCCCGCACGAGTTCTCGGGCGGCCAGCGCCAGCGCGTCTCGATCGCCCGGGCGCTGGCGAGCCAGCCGGAATTCCTGGTGTGCGACGAGCCGACCTCGGCGCTCGACGTCTCGGTGCAGGCCCAGATCCTGAACCTCATGGTCGACCTGCAACGCCGCTTCGGGCTTACCTATCTGTTCATCTCGCACAACCTGGCGGTCGTCTATCACATCTCGACGCGTGTCGGCGTGATGTACCTCGGCCGCCTGGTCGAGGTCGCGCCGACCGAGACGCTCTTCACGCGACCCAAGCATCCCTATACGCGAATGCTGCTCGACACGATCCCCGACCTCGACATGACCGGCCGCCAGCGCAGCCCCGTCGCGGGCGAAGTGCCGAGCCCGATCAACCCGCCGTCGGGCTGCACCTTCCATCCGCGCTGCCCCTTCGCTCAGGACCGCTGCAAGGCGGAGCGGCCGATAGCGATTTCGATCGAGGGCGGCACGGTGGCGTGCCATGCGATCGAGGAGGGACGCCTGCCGGTCGAGGAACGGACCTACGTCGCGAACAGCTGACGGCACCGCGATCTTCTTGCACGGGCCGTGATGTGCATGAGTGCATATCGAGCGCGCTTGACCCGTCATGAGGGTGCCGTACGATCCACAACCTTATTTGTCGGAGAGCCTGGATGCCGGTCATCAACCGCATAGCGTCGTTTCACAAGGACATGACCGCCTGGCGCCACGACATCCATAGTCATCCCGAGACGGCCTTCGAGGAAGTGCGGACGGCCGACGTCGTCGCCGAAAAGCTGAAGTCGTTCGGTCTAGAAGTTCACCGCGGGCTGGCCAAGACCGGCGTGGTGGGCGTGCTGCGATCCGGCACGTCGAGGCGGGCGATCGGGCTGCGCGCCGACATGGACGCGCTCGATGTCCACGAGACCAACCAGTTCGATCACAAGTCGACGATCCCGGGCAAGATGCACGCCTGCGGCCACGACGGCCACACCGTGATGCTGCTGGGTGCCGCAAAATATCTTGCCGAAACGAAGAACTTCGACGGCACCGTCTATTTCATCTTCCAGCCCGCCGAGGAGAACGAGGGCGGCGGGCGCGTCATGGTGGAAGAGGGGCTGTTCGACAAATTTCCGGTCGAGGGCGTCTATGGCATGCACAACATCCCGGGCATTCCGGTTGGCCGCTTCGCGGTGCGTCCCGGTCCGATGATGGCCGCCTACGACATCTTCGAGGTCATCATCAAGGGCGTCGGCGCGCACGGCGCCATGCCGCACCACGGCATCGACCCGGTGGTGGTGGGCTCGCACATCGTGACGGCGCTGCAATCGATCGTGGCGCGCAACGTCGATCCGATGGATACCGCCGTGGTCTCGACGACGCAGATACACGCCGGCGACACCTGGAACGTCATCCCGCAGGAATGCGTGCTGCGCGGCACGGTCCGCACCTTCAAGAAGCCGGTGCAGGACATGATCGAGAAGCAGATCGAGAAGATCGCGCGCAATGTCGCGGCCGGTTTCGGCGCCGAAGTCACCAAATGGCGCTACGAGCGCCGCTATCCTGCGACCGTGAACAGCGTGCAGGAAACCGAGTTCGCGGCCCAGGCCGCCTCGGCGCTGGTCGGCCTGGAGAACGTCAACCGCAATCCGACGCCCGCCATGGGTAGCGAGGATTTCGCCTGGATGCTTCTCAAGAAGCCCGGCTGCTACATCTGGATCGGCAACGGCGACGGTGAAGGCAGCTGCATGGTCCACAATCCGGGCTACGACTTCAACGACGAGATCCTGCCGATCGGCGCGTCGTACTGGTCGACGCTGGTCGAGCAGCAGCTCGCCCGCCAGGCCGTGCCACAGGCAGCGGAATAGGCATCGATCGCTCAACGGTTTGCGGCCGTCGGCCCCTCGATGCGGCATCCTTACCGGCATGAACGGATAGGTCTGGCGACGATCCACGGCAAGGATCTCGCGGTGGCGCCGCCGTTTCGCCGCCTCCTGGGCGCCGAGATCGTGGTTGCGCCCGATGTCGACACCGACACCCTCGGCACTTTTTCCGGCGAGGTGGCCCGGCCGGGGCCCGTGGTCGAGACCTGCGCGATCAAGGCCGAGCTCGCCTTCCGCACCCTCGATGTCGACTGCGCGATCGCCAGCGAAGGCAGCTACGGGCCGATCGACCGCGTGCCGCTCCAGCCCGCCGGCGTGGAAGTCATGGCGTTCGTCGACCGCCGCCGCGGTCTCAGGATCATCGAGACCCTTGCCACCCATCGCACCAACTGGCGGCTGCAGCGCTTCAAGGCCGGCGATCCGGCGGCGCCGGCGGCGGTGAAGGCGCTGGGCTTTCCCGAGTACGGCGTGTTCGTGATCGCCAACAGCGACCCCAGTCGGCCGCTCAAGGGGCTCACCACCCTGGACGAGGTCGTGTCGGCGATCGACCAGGAGGCGAACCGATCGGACGACGGGCTTGCCATCCTGATTGCCGACATGCGGGCGCATCGCAATCCGACGCGCATGAAGGTGTTGCGGGCGCTGTCGTGGAAG
>MEMN01000163.1:0-7935 GCA_001767945.1 Alphaproteobacteria bacterium RIFCSPHIGHO2_12_FULL_66_14
CATAACGGGCCCGCCGGACAGCAAGGCCTGTCGTACTGGGTGCGGCGTGGCGACCTGCTGCTGGTCTTCGTCCACACGCTCTGGACGGGCCTCGGCGGCGAAGGTCACGTCGAGACCGACTGGCTGCGCGCCGTTCTGCACCAGCATGCGGATGCGCGCCACAAGATCGTTGCGGGCCATCATCCGATCCATCCGGTCAACGGCTTCGCCGGGCCCTATCAGCGCGATGTCGGTCCCGAGCACGCGGCGGCGTTCTGGAACGTTCTGACCGAGGCCGGCGTGCTGGCCTACCTGTGTGGCCATATCCTGGCGTTCGACGTGCAGGTCCATCGCGGCGTGCTGCAGATCTGCACGGCCGGCGCGGGGACCGCCCATCGCATGCCGGAGGGCGTCGAATATCTCCACGCCGTGCAGGCCGCGCTCGACCGGCAGGGCCTGAGGTTTCAGGTGTTCGATGCCGAGGGCCGTGTCCGCGAGCGCCTGTCGTGGCCGCTGGCGGTGCCGTCCGTCGAACAGTGGCGAGCATTCGATGATGCCGGCGGCGTCGGAGACAAGATCGTGGCGTTCCGCTTCACCGGCCACGCCGCCACCCCAGGAACGAGCACAGCCCAGACATTTCTCTCAGCCTTCCGGCCCGGCATACGGGCGCCGCTCTGGATCGGGTTGCGCGGACCGGAGCAGCGGCTGACGGTGATCCTCGAACTCGAGCCCGGCCGCAGCCCGCGCTATTGGCTGGGCCCCGCCCTCCCGGCGGGCGCGCCTTTCGACATTCAACTGCTGATCCATCCGGACATGGGCCCCGGGGGCCTGCTCTATCGCCTCGCCATCGATGCGCCCTGGTCGTCCATGTCGACCGCCTCCGCCTGGGGCGCCGAACGCCTGCACTGGCCGGAACGCTTCAGCGTCGGCCATGGCCCGGAGGGACCGCACGATCGTGCCTTCTTCGGCCGCGACCTCGCGATCTCGACAGCGACCGTGGAAGGCTAGTCCCGCTTCAGCATGAACACGGCCTGCTCGCCGAAGACGTTGGCGAGCAGCGGCGGCATGTGGATCGGCCGGCTCTTGCTGTTGAGCACGATGGCGCGCTCGATCCGCACGCCCATGTCGCGGCAGAGCGCGCGGAAATCGTCGATACTGCAGAGATGGATGTTGGGCGTGTCGTACCATTTGTAGGGCAGCGACGTCGTTTGCGGCATGCGGCCGCCGAACACCAGCCTGAGCCGCACCTGCCAGTGCGCGAAGTTGGGGAACGACACGATCGCCCGCTTGCCGACCCGCAGCATCTGCCGCAGCACCTCGCGCGGCTCGCGCGTGGCCTGCAGCGTCTGGCCGAGGATCACGTAGTCGAAGGCGTCATCGGGATAGTCGCGCAGATCGGTGTCGGCATCGCCCTGAATCACCGACAGGCCGCTCGCCACGCAAGCATTCACACCGGCCTGGCTGAGTTCCATGCCGCGCGCGTCGACGCGCTTGAAGTCCACCAGGTAGGCCAGCAGCGCGCCGTCGCCACAACCGACGTCGAGCGCCCGGGTGTCGGGCGCCACCATGTCGGCGATGAGCTGCAGATCGACACGGATGGATTTCACGACACATCCTCCCTCATGTCGTCTCCTTGAGGCCACGCACGGCCGCCGCGCCCTTGAGAAAGCCGCTGAGCGTACGGAACATCTCCGGCTCGTCGAGCAGGAAGGCGTCGTGGCCCTTGTCGCTCTCGACCTCGACGAACGACACGTTGGCCGCCGCCGCGTTCAGCGCATGGACGATCTCGCGGCTCTCGTGCGTCGGAAACAGCCAGTCGCTGGTGAAGGACATCAGGCAGAAACGCGTGGGCGAGCGGCGGAAGGCGTTGGCCAGCACGCCGCCATGCGCGCCGGCGAGGTCGAAATAGTCCATCGCGCGGGTGATGTAGAGGTAGCTGTTGGCGTCGAAGCGGTCGACGAAGGTCGAGCCCTGGTGACGCAGGTAGCTCTCGACCTGGAAATCGGCGTCGAAACCGAAACCCAGCGCGTTGCGGTTCTGCAGGGCGCGGCCGAACTTCCGCTGCAGCGCCTGCTCCGAGAGATAGGTGATGTGCGCGGTCATGCGCGCCACGGCAAGGCCGCGTGCCGGCGCGGTCTGGTGCAGGCGATAGTCGCCGCCCTTCCATTCCGGATCGGCCATGATCGCCTGCCGTCCGACCTCGTGGAACGCGATGTTCTGCGCCGAATGGTGCGCCGCGCAGGCGATCGGCACGGCGGAGAAGACGCGCCTGGGATAGCTCGCCGCCCATTCCAGCACCTGCATGCCGCCCATCGATCCGCCGATGACGCAGAAAAGATCGGGGATGCCGAGATCGTCGAGAAGAGCCGCCTGGGCGCGCACCATGTCGGCGATGGTCACGACGGGAAAGCGCAGGTTCCAGGGCTGTCCGGTCGAGGGATCCCGCGCGAGCGGGCCGGTCGTCCCCATGCAGTGGCCCAGCACGTTGACGCAGATGATGAAATAGCGCGCCGGATCGAGGACCTTGCCTGCGCCGACCAGGCTCTCCCACCAGCCCTCCTTGCCGGTCACGGGATGCCGGTCGGCGACGAACTGATCGCAGGTGAGCGGATGACAGACCAGGACGGCGTTGGACTTGTCGGCATTCAGCGTGCCGTAGGTCTGGTAGGCGACCCGGTAGGGACCGAGATCCACACCGCAATCGAGCCGAAGCGGCCGATCGACGCCCAGGACCGCGTGGCGGCATTGGGCGAGGGCCGCTCGTTCGGCATCGGTCAGATCCTGGAGCACACTCCCTCTCCAACGAAAAAGCCCCCGACCGGAAGGGCGGGGGCTTTTTCAAGCTCTCCGACCTTTTAGCGGGGATTAACGTGGCCGCAAGCCGGTCGGCTCAAATTCCACGGACGGCTTGTATACGAACCTCGGCCCACCGGTGCAAGCGCCTTGAGGCTTGTTTGCCTTTACGCGATGTGGCTGAACGTAGTATCGCCGCAGCGCACAGGAATTACCGGCCTTATGAACGCACCCAGTCTCGACAGCCTGCGGCAAGAAATCGACGCCATCGACGGCGAGCTGCACGGCTTGATCGGCCGGCGCGCCGACGTGGTCGGACGGATCGCGGGGACCAAACCGGCCGGCGGGCTGGCGCTGCGGCCGGGCCGGGAGGCCCGGGTCATGCGCCAGCGCCTGGCCAGCCACCAAGGCCCTTTCCCGGCGACGGCCATCTTCCGCATGTGGCGCGAGATGATGTGCGCCCTCACCCTGATGCAGACCCCGGGCCTCAAGATCGCCATCTGCCGGCCGGCCGAGCAGCCCGGCTACTGGGACCTCGCGCGCGATCATTTCGGCTGTCAGATCCCCTTCGTCGCCCACGACACGCCGGCCCAAGTGCTGGCGGCGGTGCGCGGTGGGCCGACGACGCTGGGTATCGTGCCGGCACCGATCGAATCCGATGTCGCCCCGTGGTGGCCGCTGCTCGCCGGCGGCGACGCGACGCTGCCCAACATCGTGGCCCGCCTGCCCTTTCTCGCCATGCCGAACGCGCGGGCCCGCGGCATCTCGGCCCTCGTTCTCGCCCGCATGGAGCCCGAGGAAAGCGACGACGATCGGGCCCTCATCGCGATCGAAACGCCGGCCGGCCTCAGCCGCGACCGAATCGCCGCCGGCCTGGCCAAGGTCGGGCTGCCGACTTTCACATCGGCGCTGGACCAGGTTGTCGACGGCGTGCATCACTATCTCATCGAGCTGCCGGGCGTGATCGTCGATGGCGACCCGCGACTGCGCGAACTGGGAGCGGCCTTGGGACTGAAGAGCGGTCGTGTCGCCGCGATCGGCGCCTATGCCGTTCCGGCGGACGCGCGGCCCTGATCACTTCTTACGGGAGACTGCCATGACCGCGCTCACCCCGCGTCCGGGCATCATGAAGATCGCGCCCTACGTGCCGGGCAAGGACTCGGTCGAGGGCAAGGAGACCATCGCCAAGCTGTCGTCCAACGAGGGCGCGCTGGGGCCGTCGCCGAAGGCGATGGCGGCCTACACCAAGGCCGCGGTCGAGCTGCACCGCTACCCCGACGGCAACGCCGAGAAACTGCGCAGCGCGATCGGCCGCCACTACGGCCTCGATGCGGCGCGCATCGTCTGCGGCGCCGGTTCCGACGAGCTGCTCAACCTGCTGATCCGCGCCTACTGCGGACCGGGCGACGAACTGCTCTACACGCAGTTCGGCTTCCTGATGTATCCAATCAACGCCCTGGGAGTCGGCGCCACCCCCGTAGCGGCGGCGGAAAAGGACTACCGCGCCGATGTCGACGCGCTCCTCTCCAAGGTCACGAACAAGACCAAAGTCGTCTGCCTCGCCAATCCCAACAACCCGACCGGCAGCTACATCACCAAGGACGACGTGCGCCGCCTGCATGCCGGCCTGCCCAGGAACGTCCTGCTGGTGATCGACGCGGCCTACGCCGAGTACGTGAGCCGCAACGACTACGAATCGGGCGTCGAGCTGGTTGACCAGGCCGAGAACGTCGTGATGACCCGCACCTTCTCCAAGATCTACGGGCTGGGCGGGCTCAGGCTCGGTTGGATGTACGGCCCGGCCGGCATCGTCGACGTCATGAGCCGCCTTCGCCAGCCTTTCAACGTCAACCTGGCGGCGCAGATCGCGGGAATCGCGGCGATGGAAGATATCGCCCACACCGACGCCAGCCGCACCAACAACGACATCTGGCTGCCCTGGCTCAGCGCCGAGCTCGCCAAGCTCGGCTTGAAGCCGCTGCCCAGCGTCGGCAACTTCGTCACGGTGGGATTCGGCTCGAAGGAGCGCGCGGCCGCCGCCAACGACTGGATGATGAACGACGGCCTGATCCCGCGCATGATCGCGGGCTATGGCCTGCCCGAGCATCTGCGCATCACCATCGGCACCGAAACCGAGGTGAAGGCGGTGCGCGATTCGCTCGCCAAGTTCGTGGCATCCAAATGAGCCAGCCCCCTCCCGCCAAGCCCCCAACCGCCAAACCGATGTTCGACAAGATCGCGCTGATCGGCATCGGCCTGATCGGCGGCTCGATTGCCCTCGAGGCGCGCAAGCGCGGGCTCGCCAGGTCGATCGTGGCGGCAACCCGCAGCGCCGAGACGGCGGCGACGGCCAACAGACTGAAACTCGCCGACCATTGCGGCACCGATCTGGCGGCCGCCGCCCAGGACGCCGACCTGGTGATCGTCTGCACGCCGGTCGGCGCCTGCGGCGAGGCTGCCCGGCTGATCGCGCCCAGCCTGAAACCCGGCTGCATCGTTTCCGACGTCGGCTCGGTGAAGCAGGCGGTGGTGAACGCCATGCAGCCGCATCTTCCGGCCGGCGTGCATTTCGTGCCGGCCCATCCGGTCGCCGGCACCGAGAATTCCGGCCCCGAGGCCGCCTTGCTGGATCTGTTCGAAGGCCGCTGGACCATCCTGACGCCGCTGCCCGACAGCGATGCCAAGGCCGTGGCCAGGCTCGAGGCATTCTGGAAGGCGCTGGGCAGTTCGGTCGAGAGGATCGACCCCGCCGATCACGACCGCATCCTCGCCATCACGTCCCACCTGCCGCATCTCATCGCCTACACCATCGTCGGCACTGCCGACGATCTCGCCGGCCATCTCAACAGCGAGGTGTTGCGTTTTGCCGCCGGCGGCTTCCGCGACTTCACGCGCATCGCCGCTTCCGATCCCACGATGTGGCGCGACGTGTTCATGAACAATCGCGAGGCCGTGCTCGAAGTCCTCCAACGCTTCCAGGAGGATCTCTTCTACCTGCAGCGCGCCATCCGCTGGGGCGAGGGCGACAAGCTGTTCGACCTGTTCACGCGCACGCGCGAGATCCGCCGCGCGCTGATCCACCTCAACCAGGCGTGAGCACGGCAAAGCCCTTCTGGGTCTTTGCCTATGGCTCGCTGATGTGGAACCCGGGCTTTGCCACGCCCGAGACGCAAGCCGCCCGCCTTCACGGCTGGCACCGCGCTTTCTGCATCTATTCCGAACACTATCGCGGCACGCCGCAGAAGCCCGGCCTGATCCTCGGGTTGCTGCCGGGCGGCGCCTGCCGCGGCCTTGCCCACCGCCTGCCGCGCGCCGGCTATGACGCCGTGCGCCGCTACCTGTGGACGCGCGAGATCGACAATGACGGCGTCTACAAGGAGGAGATCCGGCCGATTCACCTGCACGACGGTCGCGTGGTCGAGGCACTGGTCTATCTCGCCGACCGCCGGCATCGGCAGTTCGCCGGCAAGCTGCCGGCCGCAAAGGCTGCCGCCCTGGTGCGGAGCGGCAGCGGCACCACCGGCACCAACGTCGCCTATCTGCGCAACACGGTGGCGCATCTGCGCGAACTCGGGTTGCGCGATCGCACCCTCGAAGAGTTGGCGCGACGCGTGGAAGCCGGCAGCAGAGGCTAGCGGCGGATCGCCCCGCCACTGAGGGCCGCGCCCACGACGAAGCGCAGCTCATCGCGTGCCCGCTCGACCGTGAGGCCCAGCCGCTGGCGCAAGACGACCCAGCTCTCGGGCGCGAGCGCCAGGGCGAGCGCGTTCAGCACCTGCGCGCGCTGCTCGGACCGAAGGCCGGATAGCTCCCCTTCGAACCACTGGGCAAGGTTGGCGTTGTTCACCGCATAGACCCGCGCGAGCCTGTCGGCGGCCGGCGCCGACCGGCGCTGCAAGGTCTCGACGAAAGTCCACATCGGCAGCAACCGCTCGCAGCGGTCAGCGCCGCGCTCGACAACGAGCCGGATGCGCCCGTCCAACGGCAGCGCCGCGCCCGGTCCGGCCATGTCGCCGAAGCCGGGGGCGAGGACACGGTCGAGAACGGCGACATAGAGCTCGGCCGTATCGGCAAAATGCTGGAACACGGTGCGCGCCGAAACACCGGCCATCCTGGCAATGTCACGCACGATCGGCGCGACATCGCCGGCCTCCGCCAGCGTCAATGCCGATGCGACAATGGCCTCGCGGGTCCGCGCGACACGGCCGCCGACCACGATCGGGCGCAGCAGCACCTGTCGATTCAGAGCTTCGACTTCCATTCAAGCCCCCTGCCTCGTCGCCGTCGATGCGTCGCCGTTCTCCTTGGGCAGGGACCGGCACGACGCTTTGATGTATCAACGGCGTTGAAGGCAGCGGATACCAACGCACTCGCGAAGACAACCCGCTGATTCGTAATAAAAAATCGTCAACGTAAGCCAATCGTAAGGTCCCGGTGCGCCGATGACAGACAAGAAACTCACCACCGCCTCCCTTGCCGCCCAGGCGATGGGCTGGATCGATCCGGTCACCAGGGCCGTGGTGCCGCCCATCCACATGGCGAGCACCTATCTGCGCGACGAGGACAATGGCTACAGCTCGGGCAGGATCTACGCCCGCGCCGACAACCCGACCTTCGACCAGGCCGAGGCGACGCTGGCAGCGCTGGAAGGCGGGCCCAAGGCGCTGGTCTTCTCCTCGGGCATGAGCGCCGCCACCGCCTGCTTCCTGGCGCTCGCCCCCGGCGACCATGTCGTCGTCCCCAAGGTCATGTACTGGTCGCTGCGCAACTGGCTGGCCAACTTCGCCACCCACTGGGGCCTGAAAGTCGACTTCGTCGACGCCGACCGGACCGATGCCATTGCCGCCGCCGTGCGGCCGGGCGCCACCAAGCTGGTGTGGATCGAGACCCCGGCCAACCCGACCTGGAGCGTCACCGACATCGCGGCGGCAGCCGACATCGCCCATCGCGCCGGGGCGCTGCTCGGCGTCGACTCCACGGTGGCGACGCCGGTGCTGACGCGACCGCTCGAGTTCGGCGCCGATATCGTCATGCATTCGGCGACCAAGTACCTGAACGGACATTCCGACATCATTGCCGGTGCCCTGGTCGGCGCCCGCGACGATGCCCATTGGGCGAAGCTGCGCACCATCCGCGCCCAGCTCGGCACGATCCTCGGCCAGA
>MEMN01000163.1:7997-16413 GCA_001767945.1 Alphaproteobacteria bacterium RIFCSPHIGHO2_12_FULL_66_14
CGGTCGGCGCAGTCGCTCGCCGAGCGCCTGGCGGCGCATCCGATGGTGAGCGAGGTGCTCTATCCCGGCCTGCCGTCGTTTGCCGGCCACGCGGTTTCCCTCAAGCAGATGAAGGGCGGCTTCGGCGGCATGCTGTCGGTGCGCATCAAGGGCGGCGAACGGGCGGCGATCGCCACGGCGGCGCGCGTTGCCTTGTGGAAGCGCGCGACGTCGCTGGGCGGCGTCGAAAGCCTGATCGAGCACCGCGCCAGCATCGAAGGCCCGGGCACGCCCTGCCCGCCCGATCTCCTGCGCCTGTCGGTGGGGGTCGAGGACAGCGGCGATCTCTTCGACGATCTCGACCAGGCGCTCCGGCGCGCCGACAACGCCTAGATTACGCCGGCTTTCCGAACACCGCGGCCAGGCCGGCGCCGATGCGCTCGTTCATCATCTCGATCGAGCCGTCGGTGTAGGCCGCGATCTTGGCCCCGGCGAGATGGCGGGCCAGCGGATACTCGGCACGAAGCCCATTGGCGCCCATCGCCTGGATGCAGTCGGCGATGCGGTTGACCGCCATGTCGGTGGCGAATTTCTTGGCGTGGGCCGCCGGCAGCACGGCATCGGCGCCCTCGTCGATCAGGCGGGCGGCGCGATAGGTGAGAAGACGGGCGGCCTCGAGATCGGTCGCGGCATCGACCAGCTTCCAGCGCACGCCCTGATGATCCAGCACCGGCTGGCCGAAGGTCTTGCGCTGCTGGGTGTAGCGCACCGCGGTCTCGAGCGAGGCCTGCAGCATGCCGCAGCACATGGCCGCGACATAGGCGCGGGCGCCGTTGATGCCGGCGAGCGCCGCCTTGAAGGCCTTGCCGGGTTCATGCAGCACTGCTTCGTCAGGCGCGAAATAGTCGACCAGGCGGAAGCCGCCGACGCCGATCGCGTGGCCGCCGTGCAGCTCGAACGGCTTGTCGCGCACAAAGCCCGGCCGGTCGGCTTCGATGGCGAAGCAGGCGATGCCGCGATAGCCCTGGCTCTTGTCGGTCTGGGCATAGGCCACCGATAGGCCCGCCACGGCGGCATTGGTGATCCAGGCCTTGGCGCCGTTCAGCTTCCAGCCACCGTCGACGCGTACCGCCGCCATTTCCAGACCGCCGAAGTCGCTGCCGACGCCGGGCTCACTGAGGCCCGCGCAGCCGATCAGGTCGCCGGCGATCATCCGAGGCAGCAAGCGCGCGACGTGGCCCGGCTGGCCATCGCGGGCAAAGCGGGTGACCGCGTTGTGATGGTTGATCAGCGCGAAGGCGAAGGCGAAATCGTGCCGCGCGATTTCCTCGAAGGCGCGCAGCTTGCAGGAGAAGGAGAGCCCCTGCCCGCCATGCTGCCTGGCCAGCTCGATCGTGTTCAGCCCAGCGGCACAGGCGGCCTTGATCGTCTCCAGCGGGTAGCGACGCTCCCATTCCCAGCGCGCCGCATTGGGGGCGACGTGTTCTTCGGCAAATTTCCTGGCGCGCTCCACGACGGCGCGCTCTTCGGCGGTCAGAACTTCATCCAGCATCGGCTTCAGATACACGATTGGACCTGTGGCGCAACCGCGGGCTAGAATGTCGACGATGCGGGTGTAGCTCAGGGGTAGAGCGTCGGCTTCCCAAGCCGTAGGTCGCGGGTTCAAATCCCGTCGCCCGCTCCAAAATTCAACGACCAGACTTCTCGGGCAGGAACGTCGATATGGATGCGGTGATCTCGGCGCCGGTCGCGGCCCACGGCGACTTTGCGGCCGACGCGGCCGCCTTCTCGGCCTATTGGCGCGGTGTCCGGGAACAACTGGACAAGCATCCGACCGAAACACTCAAGCTCGCCGCCCGCGAGGCGCGGTTCCTGTTCCTGCGCACGCACGCCCACACACTCTACGACCGGCTGACCGACGGGCGGCGAAAGTTCGTCCGCGTCGAACGTCTCGTCTACGACGCAGCCGACATCGTGCCCGGCCTGGTGCCGACGCGCGCAGAGGTCGCTGCCGAATCGGAGTTGCGCCAGTCAGAGAAGGAGGGCCGGGAAGTTGACCAGGGCATCCTGTGCAACCAGTTCCTCGCCGATCCCGCCTGCGGGCTGCATCTCTGCCACACCATGCTGCTGCCGCGCGAAGAATCCGCCGACGCGCTCGCCAAGTTCCTGCGCGACGGCCGGCTCGATCTCGGCACCGCCAAGGTCGAGCGCCAAGGCAAGGCCGTGGTGCTGCTGCTGTCCAATCCGCGCTTCCTCAACTCGGAGGATCTTTCGACCCAGTCGGCGACCGAGATCGGGGCCGACGTCTGCATCCTCGATCCGCACAGCCAGGTGGCTGTTTTGCGCGGTGATTTCGTGCCCGAAGGCAAGTACGCCGGCCGGCGCGTGTTCAATGCCGGCATCAACCTGACGCATCTCTACTACGGCAAGATTCCCTTCATGTGGTTCCCGATCCGCGACATGGGGTTCGTGAACAAGCTGATGCGCGGCCTGGCGCGGCCCGACGTGGCCCCGGACGAGGTCTCGGGCGATTCGATCGAAAAGCTCTGGATCTCGGCAGTCGATACCTTCGCCATCGGTGGCGGCTGCCAGATCCTGCTCGCCACCGATTTCAACATTGCCGCCCGCGACGCCTACATGACCCTCCCGGCGCGCAAGGAAGGCATCATCCCGGCAATGGCGAACCTCCGGCTGGCGCGTTTCATCGGCGACCGGATGGCGCGTCAGGCGATCATGTACGAACGCCGCTTCGAGTGTGATTCGACGGAAGGACGGTTGATCTGCGACGAGGTCGTGGAACCGGATGCAATAGATCGCACCATCGACCACGTCGTCGAGCGGCTGACCGGCTCGGGTGTCGTGGGCGCGATCGGTAATCGGCGCGCATTGCGCCTTGCCGCCGAGCCGCTCGACCTATTCCGCCGCTATGCCGCGCTTTATGCCCGCGAGCAGGCTTATTGCCACTTTAGCCCGGCCCTGATCGCCAACCTCGAGCACCATTGGAACGCCCCCAATCGACGGGCCTGAGACCACGTCGGGGGTCAGCCGCCCGCCATCAGATCGGCGAGTGCCGGATCAGCTGCGAGTTCAGCGGCGGATCCCGTGCGAACGATCCGCCCACGGCTCAGCACCACGCCACGGCTCGCCGCACCGAGCGCCAGCACTGCACGTTGTTCGGCCAACAGGATCGCCATGCCGTCGGCCGCCATCTGCGGCAGTCGCCGCAGGAGATCGGCGACGACCACCGGTGCCAATCCCAGGGTGGGCTCGTCCATCAGCAACAGACGCGGACTGTTCATCAATGCCCGCGCCAGGGCCAGCATCTGCTGCTGGCCGCCCGACAGCAGCCAAGCCCGCGCCTCGGGGCGTTCACCCAGCATCGGAAACAGCGTCAGCATCTCCTCGACCCGACGGCGTCGCTCGGCAGCTGGGGCCATCGAGGATACCTCCAGATTCTCGCGCACCGTGAGACCGGCAAAGACCCGCCGGCCTTCGGGTACGTAACCCACACCCAGGGCCGCGCGCTCCTCGACCGCCATCGCGGAAACATCCCGACCGGACAGCGCCACCGGCCCCGGCGCAGACCTGAAGCCCAGAATTGTCTCGAGCAGGGACGTCTTGCCGGCGCCGTTGCCACCCAGCAAGGCCACGACCTCACCCGCGTAGACGGAGAGGCCGCCGATTTCGAGAACGGACGCGTTCACGCGGCGACCTCCGCGAGCCCGAGAAAGCTCGCGCGCACCCGGGGATCGGCGCGCACCTCGGCCGGTCGGCCGATGGCGATCACCTTGCCGCGGTCGAGACAAACCAAACGGTCGCAGACGCGCGTCAGCAGCTCGATGTCGTGATCCACGATCACGACACCCCGTCCGGCGTCGCGCAACCGGCGCAACAACGACGCAAGCTGTTCGCGTTCGCGATCGGAGGCGCCCGCCGCCGGCTCGTCGAGCAGCAGGAAGGCCGCGCCCGTCGAGACGGCGCGTGCCAGATCGGCGGAGCGCGTGTCGCCCTCCAGCATCAAGGTTTGAAACGTGCGGCCGAGGCCCTTCCTGGCGATGGCATGCGGCGGCAGGTGTTCAAGGTGCACATCGTCCAGAGTGACTGTTCCGCCGTCCCCGCGATCGAGGCCGCCGATCACGTTGAGCAACGTCGTCTTGCCCGATCCATTGGGGCCGATCAGTCCGACGATCTCACCGCGCCCGACCGAAAACGACACGCCGGCCACGGCCTCGACGCCGCCAAAGCGTTTGACGACCGTGTCGAGCATGAGCCGCAGCGGTCCCGTCGTGGGCAACAGCCGCTCAGGCACCTTCGGTTCCTGCGACACAACCGGCAGCACGCCACGCCGGCGATCGATCAGCTCGGCGAGCCCCCCGGGTGCCCAGCGCACGATCGCGAGCGTCGCCACAGCATAGGCAAGCAGCCAGGCGTCCTGAAATTCACGCAGCATTTCCGGCAGGCAGACAGCCAGTATCGCGCCCACGACGGCGCCCATCGGATGTCGTGAGCCGCCAACGACGACGGACGTAAGACAAAGCACCATGACGGAAAAGCCCGTCACGTCGGGCGAAACGACGCCGCTGATCGCGGCCGAGAAGGCCCCCGCCAATCCGGCCAGGGCCCCACCCACGACAAACCACGCCAAGCGCCACCGCCCATCGTCGATGCCGAGCGTTGCGGCGACGAGCGGCGCCTCGCGCAACAGGCGCGCCTCGGCACCCAGCCGGCCTCGAAAGAAATGGACGTAGGTCAGTACGCCGGCAATCAGACAGATCCAGACAACTGCCAACAGCACAGGCCCCCGCGGCAACGAGGAGACGAACCCCGAGATCCCGTTGGCGCCGCCGGTCAGGCCCTCGGCGTGAACCGCGACGAGATTGACGAGCGACGCGAGCGCCAAGGTGGCGAGGGCAAAGTAGTGCGACTGCAGGCGCAGGATCGGTCCAGCGGCAATCGCCGCGGGAAGAGCCGCTGCGAGAATCGCGACTGGCAGGGCCAGTACACCGAGCGTCGGCGCGGCGATCGCGGCGGCGTAGGCGCCGACACCGAACAAGGCACCCTGCGCCAGGTTCAGCGCCCCTAGTTGACCGAAGACAAGTTGATAGCCCAGCCCCATCAGCGCGTAGATGCCGACGAGCGTGACCATGCGCTGACCGAAGGGCGGTAGGAGGGTCAGTGCAACAATTGGCAACGCAAAAAGAACAACGAGCCAGAAGACACCGAGGGGGCGCATGTCAGGCGCGCCTGCCCACGGGTTCGCCAAACAGGCCCTGCGGCCGAAAAGCCAGAACCACGAGTACGAGCACGTAGAGAGCGGCTGACGCCCAAGCGTCGCCGAACCCTGCCGACACCAAGGTTTCGAAGAAGCCGATGGCCAGCGCACCCAGGAGCGCGCCCGGCACACTGCCCCAACCTCCCAGCGCTACGGCAATGTAGGCCTTCAGCATGTGGCCGGCGCCCTGCGTCGGCGCCACCAGAAACTGATGGCCGAGCAGGAAGCCGGCGATCCCCGCCAGCGCGCCGGCCAGCGCCAACGACAACGTGATGTAGCGACCAACGGGAATGCCGACGGCGCGCGCCATGTGGCGGTCGGACGAAACGGCGCGCATGCGTCGGCCGACCTGTGTGCGCTCGAGCAGGAACCACACACCCGCTACCAGGATACCGCCAACCACCACGATGGCGACCGGCTGGCGACCGACCGCGAAGCCGGCGATGTCGAACGAACCACTGCCCACCAGCGCCGGCACGGTCCGCGGTGCTGTCCCCAGGGTGACGTTGAGGCCGTGCTCGATGATGGCGGCGAGTGCAATGGTGGCAACGAAGGTGGCTTCGGGCGGCCGCGCGGCAAGCGGCAGGATCGCGACCCGTGCCGCGACGATGCCAGCGGCGCCGAGCGTCAATGCCACCAGCGGCAGAAGCAGCGGAGCGGCAAGGCCGGTCGACTGTCCGGCGACCACGGCGACGGCGCCGCCCAACACGACCAGATCGCCGTGCGCGAAGTTGACGGCACCGGCGGCATTCAGGGCGAGGACGAAGCCAAGGGCCACCAGCGCATAGGCCATACCCAGCGCCAGTGCGTTGAGCAGGAGCTGGACGGTGATCAGTGCTCGCGCTTCAGTGTTCGCGGGGGGCGTGCTTGCCCAGGATCCGCTGCAAGGTACGCCGGTGCATGTTGAGGCGGCGCGCCGTTTCCGAGACATTGCGATCGCACTGCTCGAAAACGCGCTGGATGTGCTCCCAACGCACGCGGTCGGCCGACATCGGATTGCTGGGCGGCGGCGGCAGCTTGCGGCCGTGGGCTGTCAGTGCTTGCTCGATGGCGTCGGCGTCAGCCGGCTTGGCGAGGTAGTCAACAGCGCCTTCTTTCACGGCGGCGACGGCGGTGGCGATGTTGCCGTAGCCGGTCAGCACCACGATGCGGATGTCGGGCCGCGCCTGACGCAGCGGACCCACGAGTTCGAGGCCGTTGCCGTCGCCCAAGCGCAGGTCGAGAACGGCAAAAGCGGGGGGGCGGGCCGTCTGGGTCAACGCCTCGGCGACCGAGCCGACCGCCGTCACGATGAAACCGCGCAACTCGAGGGCGCGCGCGATACGATTGCGGAACGAGGCATCGTCATCCGCGATCAGCAGCGTCCGATCCTTGTTCGAGGTCGCGCCCGCAATCACGGGCGACACGGGGCGGCCGGCACCTCCGTCCTGGCTCATGGCGACTCCTTGGACATCGGCCGCTATGTAGCCTTGAAGACGGGGTTTGGCCAGCGCACGGAGACGGCGGCACCTCCCCCCGAAACCGTGCGATTTCCGAAGGTTACGGTGGCGCCGGTGCGCTCCAGAAGCGTCTTGGCAATGAAGACTCCGAGGCCCATGTGGCCTTCTTCGCCCTGCCGGGTCGAGATGAACGGCGTGCCGAGCTCATCGAGCAGCGCCTCGGAAAACCCCGGCCCGTCGTCCGTCACCTCGACCTCGGACCACTCGGTCGTCCAGCGGGTCACGATCCGGACTTCGCGCCGCGCGAAAGAGACGGCATTCTGCACGATATTGCCGATGCCCTGCATGATCTCCGGGCTGCGCACCTGGATCGGCGCCATCGCAGGCGTGCCGTCCCCGACCGGGCCCGACTCGTAGGTGATCTCGACGTTGTCGCGATCGTAGTTCTGGGCCGCCGCCTCGATGAGCGCCGGCAACGGCACGAGGGTGTAGGCATCGGAGACGTCGCCCGCCGGATCGACCGAGAGACGCGCCAGGATCGATCGACAGCGGTCGGACTCGGCTGACAGCAACTCGACGTC
This sequence comes from Alphaproteobacteria bacterium RIFCSPHIGHO2_12_FULL_66_14, assembly GCA_001767945.1. Classification (GTDB taxonomy): domain Bacteria; phylum Pseudomonadota; class Alphaproteobacteria; order Reyranellales; family Reyranellaceae; genus Reyranella. Next base: position 15,269 of record MEMN01000163.1, read on the forward strand.
CTCGCGCAACGGATCATCCGGCTCGATCTCGCGCAGCATCTCCTTGGCGACGACGGCGATGGTCGAGAGCGGCGAACCGAGTTCGTGCGCCGCCGCGGCGGCCAAGGCGCCGAGTGCCGACATACGCTGCTCGCGGGAAAGGGCTGCCTGCGCCGCCGCCAGCGCATCCGCCATCTGACGTGCCTCCTCGGCCAGCCGCCAGCCATAGAGCGTGATCAGCAGGGTCGTGAGCGTGAGACCCGCCCAGGCGCCGGCCTGGTAGATCTCCGGCAACTCGAGCGGCGGGCCCCGCCACGGCAGCGGCTGGTGAAAGACTCCGAGGACCCCGATGCTGACGATCGTCAGCAAGGACAGCGCGATGTTGCTGGCCAGCGACAGGATGGTGGCGCCGATCGCGACCGGCGCCAGCAGCAGGAGCGCGAAGGGATTGAGCAGACCGCCGGTGAGATAGAGCAGCACGGCCAATTGTAAAATGTCGAAGGCGAGGAAGATCGTGGCCTCGCGATCGTCGATGCGCGCCGACGCCGGCCGGCCGAGGCTGACGGTGAGATTGAGCAGCGCCGAGAGCGCGATCGTCCCGCCCACCGCGAGCACGGGCAGGCCGAACCCCAGGCCCCACTGGACGACCGCGGCGGTGAAGAACTGCCCGGCGACCGCGGCCCAGCGGATCAGCACCAGGGCGCGCAGGCGAACGCCGCCGCGCGCCGGCAGGCTTGGCGTGGCCCCGGCGTTCGCGGGCCCGGGGGCGGCGGGCCCAGGATTGGTAGGCGACGAGCTGATCTCGGCGCGCACCGTCACCGGATCACTCCTCGAGCATCAGGTGCTTGCGGTGGACCGTCGTGAACAGCGGGATCTTGCGCTGCTTCTTGCGATCGGGCGGCTCCTTCACGAGGCGACCGATCTCGCCCAGGATCAGGCCGGTGATGGTGGGCAGTGGCAGCTCGCGCGCCTCGTCGAGGCGGACCCAGCGGATGTCGCCCATCTCGCTCGAATGACGGATGTCACCTGTCGCATCCTCGGCCCGCGCCATGAAGAAGCGCGCATTGAAGCGGCGCGGGCGGCCGGGCGGTGTCACCGCGCGGGCGATCAGGTCGAGGCAGTCGAGCGCAGGGCCCATGCCGGTATCGAGGAAGCCCTGCCAGTGC
>MEMN01000163.1:16442-16517 GCA_001767945.1 Alphaproteobacteria bacterium RIFCSPHIGHO2_12_FULL_66_14
CTTGAACGGCTTGGCCAGCATCAGCCCGGTCTCTTCGAAAGTCTCGCGCACGGCAGCGACAGCCAGCGCGCGGGC
>MEMN01000164.1 GCA_001767945.1 Alphaproteobacteria bacterium RIFCSPHIGHO2_12_FULL_66_14
TCGAGGCGCCGTCGGGCGCCCCGTAGAGCCAGAGTTCGGCCGCGATCAGGCGCAGCGTGCGGTGCATGACCCACGGCCAGCCGAGGCCGAGCGTGGCGACGATGATGAGGTAGTTCAGGACCAGGAAGCCCCACATCTGCCGCGTCGTGATCGCGGTCGCGAACAGCACGTTGCCGGCGCGGCTGTGCGACACGAGATAGCGGAACCAGTAGGCCTGCCACCAGCAGCGCAGCGGCAGGATCAGCAGGCTGAAGACCAGGTAGATACCGACCGCGAGGGCCACCGCCACCAGCACGGTGCGCAGGCTGGGCTCGGTGAAGAGTTTCAGGAATTCGTCCCAGGTGATGCCGAATTCCTCGGCCGTGCCGCCCACGATGGCGAACGCGGCGACGATGGCCACGATCCACGCCACGATATTCAGGAAATAGTAGCCGAGGAAGCGGCCGTAGATGTCGCCGGCGCTGCCGGCGAAGGCGAGCGGCAGGGTGCCGAGCCGCGCGTTCGAGATGCGCGGACGGGCGAGATTGACCGACACGACCGGGGTCAACAGCAGGCCGGTCATGGCGTTGGCGAAGTGCAGGAACGTCGCCACGACGCCGTAGTGCCAGGCCGACCCCGCCATGCCGCAGCGGACGCCACGCCAGCGCGTGCGCGAGAGCTTGTAGCGCAGACCGGCATAGTGGCCGACGTAGGCGAGCGGAAAGCCGATCATCGCCACCGACAGCGAGAAGAGGTCGAACATCCCGAATGTGGCGAACGGCTTTTCGTGGAAGACGTGGATCCAGGCCAGCCACATCAGACCGCCCCAGGCGGCAAGCAACACGATCGCCAGCAGGAAGCCGATCAGCAGCTCCCGTCCACGACCGCGATATTCGAACCGGTCGCCCAGGATCGACAGGTGATTCCACAGATAGCGGCGCAGCCGGGTGCGGCCCCAGAAGCGCGACCAGCCCAAGGTGAGAACCATCAGGACGACATGGCGCAGATAGATGGCGTAGAGTTCGCCCAGTCCGCCATCATAGACGGGACGGCTGGGAGACAGGTCCGGCGCCGCCGCGCGCCCGGCGTCGGGCGAGGCCGCCGCCCGGCTCCCGTCCGCCTGGACCCATGGGGATGTGGTGTCGCTCACGGGGATCCCGGCTGGTTCGGCTGCGGTGCAAAATATTCCATGCTGCGATGCAGCATCTATTGGTGTAGGTGAGTGTACGTCAACCCTGCCATTGGCCGCCACCATGACCAAGACGACCCCCAAGGCCTCTCATCCCGCCGCGCCTCATCCCGCTGCCCCTCAGAGGGATCGGCCCTGGCTGATCCGGACCTACGCCGGCCACTCGACGGCGGAGAAATCGAACGAACTCTACCGCACCAACCTGGCGCGCGGTCAGACCGGCCTCAGCGTCGCTTTCGACCTGCCGACCCAGACCGGCTACGACAGCGACCATCCGTTGGCCCGCGGCGAGGTCGGCAAGGTCGGCGTGCCGATCAGCCATCTCGGCGACATGCGTGCCCTGTTCGACGGCATCCCGCTCGACAAGATGAACACGTCGATGACCATCAACGCGCCGGCAGCGTGGCTGCTCTCTCTCTATATAGCGGCGGGCGAAGCGCAGGGCGTGGCGCGGACCGCGCTGCAGGGCACGACGCAGAACGACATCATCAAGGAATATCTTTCCCGCGGCACTTATATCTTCCCGCCCGAGCCGTCGCTTCGGCTGACGGCGGACACGATCGGCTTCACCTATCGCGAGGTTCCCAAATGGAACCCGATGAACGTCTGCAGCTATCACCTGCAGGAAGCCGGCGCCACGCCGGTGCAGGAGCTGGCCTTCTCGCTGGCCAACGCCATCGCCGTGCTCGACGCCGTGAAGGCACGCGGCCAGGTGCCCGATGCCGACTTCCCGCAGGTCGTGGGCCGCATCTCGTTCTTCGTGAACGCGGGCATCCGGTTCGTCACCGAGATGTGCAAGATGCGGGCCTTCGCCGAACTGTGGGACGACATCACGCTCAACCGCTATGGCGTCAGCGACGCCAAGCAGCGCCTGTTCCGCTACGGCGTGCAGGTGAATTCGCTCGGCCTCACCGAGCAGCAGCCCGAGAACAACGTCTATCGCATCCTGCTGGAAATGCTGGCCGTGGTGATGAGCAAGAACGCGCGCGCCCGCTCGGTGCAGCTCCCGGCATGGAACGAGGCGTTGGGCCTGCCGCGGCCGTGGGACCAGCAATGGTCGCTGCGCCTGCAGCAGATCGTGGCCTTCGAGACAGACCTTCTGGAATATGGCGACATCTTCGACGGCAGCACCGAGATCGCAGCCAAGGTCATGTCCCTCAAGGAGGAGACGCTGGCCGAGATGGCTAGGATCGACGACATCGGCGGCGCGGTGGCGGCCATCGAATCGGCCTACATGAAGCAGCGCCTGGTCGAATCGAACCTGAAGCGGCTCTCCGCCATCGAAGCCGGCGAGCAGACCGTGGTCGGCGTCAATGCCTTCACCGAAGCCGAAGCCTCGCCGCTGTCGACCGGCGCGGGCTCGATCATGACCGTCGACGCCTCGGTCGAGCGCGGCCAGATCGAGCGGCTGAAGGCCTGGCGTGCGGCCCGCGATTCGGCCGCCGTGAAGAAGGCGCTGGCCGACCTGGTGTCGGCCGCCAAGGAAGACCACAACGTCATGCCGGCGTCGATCGCCTGCGCCCAGGCCGGCGTCACCACCGGCGAATGGACCGATGCGCTGCGCTCGGTGTTCGGCGAATACCGCGCCCCGACCGGCGTCGCGCGTGCGGCCGGCGTGAGCGACGGTCGTCTCGAAGCCGTGCGCCGCGAGGTCGATACGGTCTCGCGCCGCTTGGGCCGGCGCATAAAAATCCTGGTCGGCAAGCCCGGCCTCGACGGCCATTCCAACGGCGCCGAGCAGATCGCCGTGCGCGCCCGTGACTGCGGCATGGAGGTCGTCTACGAGGGCATCCGCCTCACCCCGGAGCGCATCGTGAACGCCGCCCTCGAGGAGAGTGTGCACGTGGTCGGGCTCTCGATCCTGTCGGGCGGCCACGTCTCGCTGGTCGGCGACGTGCTGGCCGGCCTGCGCTCAGCCGGCATCGGCGACGTGCCCGTCGTGGTGGGCGGGATCATCCCGCCGGCCGATGCCGAGGCGCTGCTCGAGGCGGGCGTGGCACGCGTCTACACGCCCAAGGATTTCGACCTGACGCAGATCATGCGCGACGTCGTGACGGTCGTGGACTCAGCCTGGAAAGAGGCGGCGTAAACTCGCCGTCGCATGCAGCATCGGATCGATGGCGGTGTGGCTGAACAGCCAAGCCTCGGCGTGAATTGAATCGCCGTCGCGGCGAATGACGCGCGACAGCGCCAGAACATCGGCGGCCTGCGCCGGCTTCAGCACCGTGAGGTTGAGATGCGTCAGCCGCGCCTCGAGGCCCGCCGCGGCCCGGAGCGCGGTGTCGATCAGCGACAGCAGCGCCGGCATCGACCAAGCCGCGCCTGCTGCGAGGGAGAAACGCAGCCTCACGTCCTGGTCCTGGCATTCCTCGACGAACAGACCGTACTGGTCGGTGGCCGGCAGCGTCTTCTCGAGAAGCTTCTGCAGTTCGTCTTCGGTCATGCGGTGTATCCTATGCTATCTCGGGAACCGATGTCGTTTCTCGACCATATCCGGCGCTGCAACAACGCCGAGCTCTCCCAGTTCGAACCCTGGTTCGTCGGCGCCGAGCGCGCCGGTTTCATCCATCGCGACTTCACGGCCGTCATGGCGGCCAAGCCGGCGCTGTTCGCGCATCACGACGGCGCGTGGCATCTCGATCCGGTGCTCGATACGCCACAGAAACGAAGCGCCGCGATGCGTGCCTTCCTGCTCGAGCTGCGCGCGCAGGGTCACTTCAAGGGCCTGTGGCGCGAGGAGGTCTATCCCGTCACCTGGGAGTTTACCCGGCCAGCGCTGATGGAAATGGAGCGCGCGGCGACTCCGTGGTTTGGCGTGCGCGCCTTCGGGCCGCACATGACGGGCTACGTGCGGCGCCCCGACGGCCTGCACATCTGGGTGCCGCGCCGTTCCTACGACAAGCCCACCTTTCCCGGCCAGCTCGACAACACCGTGGCCGGCGGCCAGCCCGCCGGCATCGGCCTGCACGAGAACCTGATCAAGGAATGCGGCGAGGAGGCCTCGATCCCGCCCGAGCTGGCACGCCAGGCCAGGGCCGTGGGCTACGTCTCCTACTGGAGCCAGTCGGGCGTGCAGCTCAAGCCCGACATCATGACCTGCTTCGACCTCGAACTGCCCGACGGCTTCACGCCCCGCGCCAATGACGGCGAAGTCCACTCCTTCGAGCTGTGGCCGGTGCAGCGCGTGTTCGAGACCGTGCGCGACACGACCGAGTTCAAATATAACTGCAACCTGGTGTTGATCGACTTCTTCGTGCGCCACGGCCTGCTGTCGGCCGACGATCCGGATTTCATCCCCATCGTCTCTGGGCTCAAAATGATATACACTTCGCATGGCGGAAACGGCTGACAACGGCGTCCCGCAACCTCTGTGAGACTGTTTCGTTGATCCGCCGACCGATAACTACGGGAGCGGAGCCATGTCCCCCTTGGCATCTGTTCTGTCGATGGCCTGTGCGTTCACGGTGCTGACCCTGGGCGGTACGCTTGCCCAGGATCACGTGGGGAATCGCGGCCAGGGCCATGTCGAGAACCACGATTGGTATGAGAAGCTGAAGCAGCCCGGCTCGAATGCCTCATGCTGCAACGGCACGAAGGGCGAGGTCGAGGGCGACTGCCGCCCAACGCGCGCCTACCAGAAGGACGACGGCATGTGGTACGCGCTGCTGAACGGCCGCTGGGTGCCGGTGCCGCCCCGGGTCGTGCTGAAGCAACTGGCGCCCGACGGCAACAGCCACATCTGCGCCAGCAAGGGCGGCATGATCTACTGCTTCCTCGGCGGATCTCCCAAGTCATAGTCGACCCGGGCGGGCGACGCTTCGGTTCGTCCTGCCGACATTTTGCCCAAGCCCGCATGGCATGCGAAGCTCCGCCGACGAAGACGGGGGCAGTGCGTGGCGCGCGACGGGCAAGGGTTGGAGGTGAGCAACGCCGACGCGGGCGCCATCGCGGCGCTCGATTTCGTCCGCGAGGAGTGGCTGGCCTTCGGCAATCGTCTTCCGGAATTCGCCGACGCCGCCGACAGGGAAGAAAAGTGCCTGCTGCTGCCGCTGATCGCGGCCAACCTCGTGCTCTCCATGAATTCGGCCGAGGGCTTCGAAGCCGCCGGGCGCTACGCGGCACGCGCCAAGGCGATGGCTTCAGGCGCCAATGCCCGCGAGCTGGCCTGGCTCGCCGCCACCGAGGCCTGGATTGCCGGTGAGATCCCGGCGGCGCAGAAGATCTTCGAGGACATCGTCGCGCAATGGCCACGCGACCTGCTCGCCGCCAAGATCGGCCAGCTCCATGCCTTCGGGCAGGGCGATGCCGAGGGCATCCTGCGCATCGGCGAGCGCATCGTGCCGGCCAACGCCGACAACCACTACGTCTGGGCGATGCATGCCTTCGGCCTCGAGGAGTGCAACCGCCTCGACGAAGCCGAGGCCGCGGCGCGCAAGGCGATCGCGATGGACCGCCGCGATCCCTGGGCACACCACGCCGTCGCCCATTGCCTCGAGGCGCGCGGCCGGATGCAGGAGGGAGTGGCCTTCCTCAGCGAGATGTCGGACACGTGGGAGAGCTGCAACTCCTTCATGTACACCCATCTGTGGTGGCACCTCGCGCTGTTCCTGATCGATTTGGATCGCACCGACGAGGCGTTGGCACTCTACGACAAGCGCGTGTGGGGGGTGTGGAAGGAATTCTCCGAGGACCAGATCAACGCCATCTCGCTGCTGGCGCGCCTCGAACTGCGCGGCGTCGACGTCGGCGAGCGCTGGGCCGATGTCGCGATCTATCTGAAGCCGCGGCTGCACGAGCATTTCTCGCCCTTCCTCGACCTGCAATATCTCTATGGTCTCGCCCGCGCCGGCGAGCAGAGCGCCGTCACCGAAATGCTGGCGAGCCTGGAGGACCGCGCCGAGCGCGCCAGGCCGTTCGAACGCGAGGCTTGGGCCGACTGTGCCGTGCCGGCGGCGCACGGTCTCGCCGCCCACGCCAAGGGCGACTTTGCCGAGGCCGCGCGGCTGCTGGGCCAGGCGATGCCGCACCTGCAGCCGATCGGTGGCAGCATCGCCCAGCGGGCCCTGTTCGGCGCCATCCATCTCGATGCCCTGATGCGCGCCGACTGGAACGATGCCGCCATGGCGATCCTGCAGGCCGACGAGCGCGAACGGCCGACGGTGGCCGCGACCAAGCGGGCGCTGGCCGGACTTTACCGCAAGGTCGGCCGCAGCGAGCAGGCGCTGGCCGCGGAGTACCAGGCCGAACAACTCGCGCGCCAGTACCGCGCCGCCAAGGAGAGAGCCGCATGAGCCAGGATCTGACGCAGGTGACGGCGGCGGGGCTCGCAAAACTCTACCGCAAGGGCAAGGCCTCGCCGGTCGAGACCATGAAGGCGGTTCTGGCGCGAGCCGAGAAGGTGGGCCCGCGGATCAACGCGCTCTGCCGCATCGACGCCGCCCACTCTCTCGCCGCCGCCCGCGCCTCGGAGAAGCGCTGGAAGAAGGGCAAGCCGCTGTCGCCGCTCGACGGCGTGCCGATCTCGATCAAGGAACTGGTGCGCGTGAAGGGTTGGGCGCACAGCATGGGCAGCAAGCTCACCGACAAGACTCCGGCCGACGCCGACGCACCAGCGGTGGCACGGCTGCGCGAGGCCGGCGCCATCGTCTTCGCCCAGAGCACCAGCTCGGAATACGGCCACAAGGGCGTCACTGATTCGCCGCTGCACGGCATCACGCGCAATCCGTGGAACACGGATCACACGCCGGGCGGCTCCTCGGGCGGCGCTGGCGCCGCGGTGGCGGCGGGCCTCGGCCCGATCGCCATCGGCACCGACGGCGGCGGCTCGGTGCGCATTCCCTCGAGCTTCAACGGTCTCGTTGGCCTGAAAGCCACGTTCGGCCGCGTGCCGGCCTGGCCGCCCTCGATGACCGGCGACCTCGCCAACACCGGCCCGATGGCGCGCACCGCGCTCGACTGCGCGCTGATGATGAACGTCATCGCCCGGCCCGACGCCCGCGATGCCTACGGCCTGCCAGCCGACGAAACCGACTACGCGAAGAAGCTGGACGGCAAGCTGAACAAGCTGAAGGTCGGCTTCGTGCTGCGCCTCGGCGAGCACCCGCTCGATATCGAGGTCGCCGCCAAGGTGACCAAGGCCGCGCGGCAGTTCGAGGCGCTGGGCTGCAAGGTCGAGGAGGCCCCCGCCCCCTTCCCCTATCCCGAGGCCGGCCGCGCCTTCGTGATCCACTGGCTCACGGCACTGCAGCGCCTGCTGCAGCTCTATCCCGAGGAGCGCCACCACGAGTTCGATCCAAACTTGCTGGCCGGCGCCAAGGCGGGGCTGCGCTATTCGCTGCAGGACGTCGTGAACGCCCAAGTGACGCGGCGCGAACTCGCCATCGCCTGGAACCTGTTCTTCGCCAAGTACGACCTGCTGCTGACGCCGACCGTGGCGGTCAAGCCCTTCGCGGCGGGCAAGAACCTGCCCGACGGACCCGACGGCAAGCCCAACATGCAATGGTCGCCCTATACCCCGCAGTTCAATCTCACCCGCCATCCCGCCGCGACCGTGCCCTGCGGCCTCAGCAGCGAGGGCCTGCCGGTCGGGCTGCAGATCGTGTCGGGCCACTATCGCGATGCCTTCGTGTTGCACGCCGCGGCGCGCTATGCCGAAACCCACCCTCTGAAATTTCCTGCCCTACCGGAGACCAAGTAATGACCGCCGATCTTGCGATGATGCCGGCCCACGCGCTGGTGAAACTCTACAAGTCGCGCAAGGCCTCGCCGGTCGAGGCGACGAAGGCCGCGCTCGCCCGCATTGACGCCTTCAACGGCCAGCTCAACGCCTTCCAGCATCTCGATCCTGACATGGCGCTGCGCGCCGCGCGCGCCTCGGAAAAGCGCTGGCGGAAGGGCGGCAAGCGGCTCTCCGACATCGACGGCGTGCCGATCACCATCAAGGACATGGTGCTGACCAAGGGCATGCCGACCCGCATGGGCAGCCTCGCCACCGATCCCGACGGGCCGTGGACCGTCGACTCGCCGGTGGCGCAGCGGCTGCGCGAGGCCGGCACCGTGCTGCTGGGCAAGACGACGTCGCCGGAATACGGGTGGAAGGGCGTGACCGACTCGGGCCTCTACGGCGCCACGCACAATCCCTGGAAGATCGGCCGCACGCCGGGCGGATCGTCCGGCGGCGGCGTCGCTGCCGAAGCGGTCGGCATGGGCAACCTCGCGGTCGGCACCGACGGCGCGGGTTCGGTGCGCATCCCCTGCTCCTTCACCGGCCTGTTCGGCCTGAAACCCACGCAGGCGCGGGTGCCGCTGTGGCCGCCCTCGGCTCAAGGTACTCTCTCGCACATCGGGCCGATGACCCGCACCGTGCGCGACGCGGCGATGATGATGAACGTCATGGCGCGGCCCGACAGCCGCGACCTCTATGGCCGGCCCGACGATGCCGAGGACTACTTGAAAGGCTTCGAGAAGGGCGTCAAGAACCTGCGCATCGCCTATTCGCCGACCCTGGGTTTCGTCGAGCGCGACCGGATCGACCGCGACGTGGCCGTCGCCGTCGAGCACGCCGCCAAAGTGTTCAAGACCTTGGGCGCCAAGGTGGTCGAGGACTCGCCCGACTTGGCGGGTCTCGACCCGCGCCGCATCCTGAACGCGCATTGGCAATCGAACGTGGCCGTGCTGGTGAAGAGCTTCAGCCCCGAGAAGCGGGCGCTGATGGACCCGGGCCTGCTGAAAGCCGCCGAAGTGGGCGCCAATCTCGGCCAGGAGGCGGTGGTGACCGCGATTCACCAGCGCCAACAGGTCGGCGTGATCATGAACCAGTTCATGGCCAAGCATGATCTGCTGCTCACGCCTACCATGCCGATGACGGCCTTCGCGGTGAACGAGAACGCGGCGTGGGGCGGCGACGGCATCGACATCGGCTGGACGCCGTTTACGCTCCTCTTCAACCTGACGCGCCAGCCCGCCGCCACCATCCCCTGCGGCCTCGACCGCGAGGGCCTGCCGATCGGCCTGCAGATCGTGGCCGGCCACGCCCGCGACGCGCTGGTGCTGCGCGCGGCAGCCGCCTATGAGCGCGTGCGCCCGATCCCGGCGCCGCCGATGGCGCACCAGATCTGAATGTTCGAAAAAAGATCGCCGGCACGATCTGCGCCGGCGATCCCATTCCACTGATCGCGATGGTTACTGCGTCTTCGGCGCACCGGCCTTCTGCGGCACGGCGATGACCGCGACGGAGTCGTAGCGGACGCCGTCTTCGGCCTTCTTCATGGCGGCGTTGGCTTCGTAGTACTTGCCTTCGCCCATGAGCTTCGCCGCCATGTCGACATCGGCCATCGTGCGGTCGAGCGGGGCCAGCGCCATGGTGAACATCACGTTGACGTCGGCCAGCTTCAGCTTCTCGATGGCCTCCTTGCGCTGGCCCTTCCCGAGATGCTTGTTCGCCTCGGCGACCGCCGCGGCCTTGGCCGGGGTGGCCACGAAGTCCTCGCCCAGGGTGAGCTGGCCGTCGATCGGCAGCCAGGCAACGGCCGGACCGGAAGCGGCAGCCGGGGTGACGTTCATACCCTTCGGCGCCTTGAACTCGGCCTCGGCCTTCTTGAAGGCGGTCGAATCGACCTTCGCCTTGGCCAGCGCCGCACGCGTGTCGGCAACCAGCTTCTTCGCCGCCACCGGATCGGCCTCGAAGATGGCGATGCGGGCCATATGCAAGGCACGGAAGGCGATGGCGCCGTCGGCCGACAGCTTCATGAAGTCGCGCGCGGCCTCGGCCTTCTGCTGCGTCGTCGGCGCGGGAGCCGCCGGGGGCTGCTGGGCGGAAGCAGCGCCTGCGAGCATGGTGGTGCCCAGCAATGCCGCGACGATACCTCTTGAGAGTTTCATGGCTATTCTCCTCTTCGAGCGGCCGGTCGCCCCGGCAGGGTCCGCAGGGTCGCGACGGGCTCGTGTCGAAGGAATAGCAGGGCCGCCTTTCCGCCGGCCTTTCTCCGGGATTGACGATTTTCAATCCGGCGTCAGGCTCCATGGCCTATCGAGGAGATGCGATGCCGCAAAATCTGCTCCCAACCGGCACTGCCCAACCAGGATGAAACTCAGCCGGCAGACGCTCGTCTATCTGGCGTTGGGCGCAGCCCAGGTCGCAGCGCTCGCCGGGCTCGGCTGGTACGCCGAGCGGCAGCTGGCGCTGGGACACACCGACGCCGCCGGCTGGCGGCCGTTCACCTGGCCGTTCCCGGCCGACCGCGCGCCCCAGGGTCGGGCCTACAGTGGCGACGTCCACGACGTCTATGTGTGGCTGAAGCTCGGCCACCTGAAGCTCAGCCAAACGGGCGACTGCCCGGAGGGCATCGCGACCGACGAAGCGCTGGAACGGGCGGTCGACGTCCGCCTCCTCGATCCGCGGTTCCTGCCGGTCGGCCCCGGCGAACGCGTCCGCGTCACCGACGCCTTCGGCCGGGTGCGCACCTATCGGCACAAGCGGCACAACGGCGCGCTGCGCTACGCCGAGGCCGTCGCCGTTCCTTACGGATGCGATATCCTCACCGCGATCATCGACGGCGATGCCCGCGACCCGGCCAAGCGCAAGATCGGCCGCGAGTTCCTCGAATCGAACACCGTACAGGTGTGGGTGCTCAAGGCACTCGAAGAGCGATGAGGCCCAGCATCGCGAGGGCCATCGTGCCGGCCGCCAGAACGAGCGGTCCCCCGATCGAGACTTCGTAGATTGCTGCGCCGATCAGAGGCCCCACGATCCAGGCCGCGGCCATTGCCGCCTGCAGGTGGCCGGCAACCTGTCCCTGGCTGTCGCCACGGCTCGCCAGCGACGCGCCCGCCATCAGACCTGACTGGGCCCAGGCAAAGCCTGCCCCCAGGAAACCGAACGCGGCGAGCAGCCAACCGAAGCCAGGAGCCATCAGGCAGGCGGCACTTGCGAGGAGGCAGACGACCAGGCCGACCCAAAGCATCGAAACAGGCGGCCACTTGAACGCGCGAATGGCGAAAGCCTGAACGGCAAACGAGGATGCCGCGAACGTCATGCTGATCAGGCTCGCCCGCTGCACGGCGGCCATCGTGTCGAGGCCGAAAAGGTCCTGGACGTAGAAAGCATTCGTCGCCTGCAGGGCGGCAAACGCCAGGTGAATCACGAAGGCGAGAGCGAGGTAAGGCGTGACCTTCCCGAGGGTGCTCGTCCCGATGGCAGCTGCCTGAGGTGCGCGCGGCCGATCCTGCAGGATCGCAACGACGGCGAGGATCGTAAGCAAGGTCAAGACACACGCGACCAGAACGGGGATGGCAAAGCCCCTGCCGATCAGCAACGCCACGAGCGCGGGACCGGCCATGCTGCCGAGACCGACCGCGGCGCCCACCATTGCAGCTCCCGTCAAGCGATCCCTGGCGTTGGTGATGTCGGCCATGTAGGCGAAGCCGGCCGGTTGAACGCCGCCACAGAGAATGCCGTAGAGAATCCGCGCGCCAAGAAGGGCGGCAAAGGCAACGAAGACGTCGACTTCACCCTTTTTGAGGGTGAAGAGCCCGGCAAACAGCAGAAGGGACAGCGCGGCGCCGGCAAGTCCTGAGAGAATCACCAACCGCCGGCCCCTTCGATCGGCCAGCCGGCCCCACCATGACGAGGTGAGAAAGAAGAGCAGCGCCGAAGACGCGATGATCGCGCCGACCTCGATCTCGCCGAGCCCGATCGCGCGGCCGACCAGCCCCACCGTCGCCAGCACCGTTGCATTCCCCATCATCATGACGAAGACGGCGAAAAGAACGACTGTCGTTGCCATCGCGCAATGCTTGCCGGCTCACCTCTGGGAAGTGAAATGACAATTCATTGCTCGGTGTTACAGGGCGGCGCGATTCGAATATCGCCAATCTCCGCGCTCAGGATGTCGCCTGCTTGGCGTCCATCAGTTCGTAGGGGTGGGCCCATCCCGGCGTGGCGGCCAGGCGATCGAGCCAACCGCCGACCGACGGCCAGCGGCCGAGATCGACCTCGGCCTGGTCGGCGAAGAAGAGATAGCCGGCGCAGGAGATGTCCGCGACGCTCGGCGCTTCGCCCAGCAGATAGGGCCGGCGGTCGAACTCCTGCGCCAGACGGTCGAGGTCGGCCTCGGTCCGGCGCCGGAACATGGCGACGACAGCGGGATTCTCGGCGGCAAAACGAAGGGCGAAGCGGAGGTTGGGCAGCGAAAAGCCGATGCGATTGGCCTCCCAGAACAGCCATTGCGTCGTCCGGTCGAGATCGGCGCCACCGCCGAGCCGGCCAGCGCGCCGGACAAGATGCAGCAATATGGCGTTCGACTGCGCCAGCACGCCATCTTCGTCGATGAAAATGGGCACCTCGCCGTAGGGACTCACCGCAACGAAGTCGGGCCTGCGTTCGGCGCGCGGCGGCAGGAGGTCGACGTATCGGTACTCGTGCGCCACGCCGAGCAGGACGAGCGTCTGGCGCACCTTGTAGGAGTGACCGGATTCACGATTGCCGTAGAGGATGGGCAGGGCCGCGTTCATCCCCACACCTCTTTCGCCACCTCGACGCAGCGCGCGAGCTTGGCCCACTGCTCGTCCTCGGCCAGCAGGTTGCCTTCCTCGGTGCTGGCGAAGCCGCACTGGGGACTGAGGCAGAGCTGGTCGAGCGATGTGAATTTCGATGCCTCGTCGAGGCGGCGCTTGAGCTGATCCTTGCTCTCGAGCGCGCCGGTCTTCGAGGTCATGATGCCCAGCACGGCATGCTTGTTTTTCGGCAGCAGGCGCAGCGGCTCGAAGCCGCCGGCACGCTCGCTGTCGTACTCCATGAAATAGGCGTCGACGCCCATCCTGTTGAACAGCACGTCGGCCACCGGCTCGTAGCCGCCCTGCGCCATCCAGGTCGAGCGGAAATTGCCGCGACAGAGATGCATCGAGATCGTCATGCCGGGCGTGCGGCCCGAGACCGCGGCGTTCACCAGGTCGGCATAGATATGCAGCAGTCTGTCCGGATCGTCGCCGCGGCCGCGCAGGTAGTCGCGCTGCGCCGGATCGCAGAGGTAGGCCACAAAGACCTCGTCGAGCTGCAGGTAGGTGCAACCCGCCTCGCCGAAGGCGCGCACCGCCTTGGCGTAGGCGCGGCCGAGATCATCGAAGAACGCCTCCATCTCGGGATAGACCGATTTCTCGATCGCCTGCCGGCCGCCACGATAGTGCAGCGCGGTGGGCGACGGGATCGTCATCTTGGGAGTGGCCTTGGCCACCGACTTCAGGAACTCGAAGTGCCCGATCATCGGATGATCGGTGAAGTCGATCTTCTCGTGCACGTGCAAGCCTTCGGCCTTGGTCTGAGTGCCCTTGAACTGCAGGCCCTGGGCCACGCTCACCAGCTCGACGCCGTCGAGACCGGCCAGGAAGTCGTAGTGCCACCAAGACCGGCGGAACTCGCCGTCGGTCACGCCCTGCAGGCCGATCTCCTCCTGCTCCGCCACGAGCTTGGTGATCTCGGTATCCTCGACCGCCTTCAATTGGGCCGGCGTGATCTCACCGGTGGCGCGCTTGGTGCGCGCTTCCTTTACCGGCGCGCTGCGCAACAGGCTGCCGACCTGATCGGCACGGAAGGGCGGCTTGGTACGGTTCATCTGTTTCTCCAGATCAGAGAGCATAGCCGCCGTCGACCATCAGGGTCTGGCCGGTGATCCAACGGGCGCGCGAAGAGGCGAGAAAGACCACGCCCTCGGCGACCTCATCCGCTGTGCCGAGTCGCTTCAGCGCCATGACCTGGCGCGAGGCGTCGAGGAAGCGCTGGTCGAAGTCGCCGCTCTCCACCAGCGCGTGATAGAGCCCGTCGATGATGACACCTACGCCGACGGCGTTGGCGCGCACGCCGAAGCGGCCCTCTTCGGCGGCCAGGCCCTTCACCAGCGCCTCGATCGCAGCCTTGGGCGCGGCGCTCAGGATGTCGCGGGTGGCGTAGCGGCGGATGGCCGGCGTCACGAGGGCGGTGAAGCTGCCCTTGGCCGTGCGCAGATGCGGCAGCACCGCCTGGATCAGGTTGAAGCAGCCGAAGGTGTCGTGCTCCATGACCTCGCGGAAGGCCGAGGCCGGCTGCTGGCTGATGAAGCGCATCGGGATGTAGGGGCCGGCGGCATAGACCGCGGTGTGCACGCCGCCGAAATGTTCGGCCGCCTGATCGACGAAGAGGCGCACCTCGGCCTCCTCGCGCAGATCGACCTTGCCGACATGCACCTCCTGGCCGGCGCTCCGCACCAGCGACGCCGTCTCGTTGGCCCGCGCGCTGCCCTTGAAGTAGCTGAACGCCACGTCGCTGCCGCGTCCGGCGAGCTGGACGGCAATGGCGCGGCCGATGCCGCCGGAGCCGCCGATCACCACCGCGCAGCCACCCGCCGGAAAGTCGGGCAGCCGCTCGGCCGTCGGCATGTCGCCCTCCCTTACGCCCGGGCGCCGAGGGCGGCGCGGATCGAGCTGTGGAAATGGACCAGCGACGGTTCGTTGCGGCCGTAGATCACCTCTTCGGTGACGCCCGACTCGAAGCCGATCTGCATGCGCTCGCCCAGCGGGAAATCCTCCTCCATCACCGTGCGGATGGCGATGTCGCGGTTCTTCTCCCAGTAGGAGTCCGGCTTGTCCGTCTCCGCCGGCCGGTAGATCGCCATCTCGACCTCGCAGCGGCTGGGATCGTCGCGGTCGGGAAAGGTGCGCCAGATCTCGATATGGTCGACCTGAAAGATCAGGATGGTGTTGGGGAAGAGCTGGTAGATCGAGATCACGTGCGGGCGGTAGTTGCGCTCGGCCTCGGGCACGCCGCGCACCGCATCGATCGAGGTGCGCGCCACGCACATTCGGCCGTGCAGGCCGGCGCCGTCGAAGGTGCCGACATTGCCGATGAAGTACGGCCCGATGGTTTTCCGGTGCAGGTGCGGGACGTGATAGACTTCCAGGAAGGTGTCGATCGCGAATTTCCAGTTGATGCGCGGCTTCACGACATCGACCGAGAACATCGGATAGGTTTCCAGCCTGAGCGCCGCGAGATCGGGCGCGATCGCGCCGAGATTGCCATCGACGTCGACCTCGGCACTCTCGCCCTGCCCTACCGGCTTGGGCCGCACGAACAGCATGCCGTGCTTCTCCGCCGCCGGCAGCCGCACCAGGCCATGGCTACCGAGATCGAGGCCGGCGAAGCCCACCTTGTCGGTGGTGCCGAGCAGACGGCCCGCGAGATCGTAGGTCCAACCATGATAGGGACAGACGAAGGCCCGCGCGTTGCCGCAACCCTGGGCGACTGGCGCGCCGCGATGGCGACAGATGTTGGCGAAGGCTTTTACGGCGCCATCGGTGCCGCGGGTCAGCAGCACCGGCATGCCGGCAACGTCTTCCGTCACATAGTCGCCCGGCTTGGCGAGGCGCGACGACAGGCCCATGAACAGCGGCAGCTCGCGGAACAGTGTGTTGCGCTCGGCCGCCGCACGAGCCGGATTGGAATAGGCGTCGACGCGGTTGCGGAACAGCCCGTCGGCCAGATCTGTGGTGCGCCCGTCGATGTGGCCGAGCAAGCGGCTGCCGACGGCGAGTTCTTCGATGCGTTCCATGATCGAATGTTAGGCCTTCGGACCACCGGGCTCCAGCCCCGCCCTGATGAGTTTGAAGACGTCCGCCGGCGTCTTGCCGCTTTCGCGCAGCGAGCGGATGCCGGTGACCCGGTCGCGCTTGGCCAGACGCCGGCCGGTCCGGTCGGTGAGCAGGCCGTGATGGGCGTAAAGCGGCGTCGCGTAGCCCAGCAGGCGCTGCAACAGGACATGGGCGTGGGTCGAGGGCAGGATGTCCTCGCCGCGCGTCACCAGCGTGATGCCCTGCAGGTGGTCGTCGACCGTGACCGCGAGGTGATAGCTGGTCGGCGTGTCCTTGCGGGCGATGACGAAGTCGCCCATCAGCAGCGGCTGGCCGACGATGCGACCGCGGCCCTCGTCGACGAAATCGTAAGGTCCCACGGTGGCCGCGGCGCGTGCCGAATCGAGCCGCATGCAGAACTCGCGGCCAGCGGCGATGCGGCGTTTGCGTTCCGCCGGCGTGAGGTCCCGGCAGGTCCCGGGATAGAGTGGACCGTCGGGCCCGTGGAGTGCGGCGTGCGGAGCGCTGGTGGAGGCCGCTATCTCGCGCGCGATCTCGGCGCGGCTGCAGAAGCAGGGATAGACCAGGCCGCGCCGACCCAGCCGGTCGAGTACATGGCTGTAGTCGGAGAAATGATCCGACTGGCGGCGCACCTCGCCGTCCCAGTCGAGGCCGAGCCACTTGAGATCCTGCAGGATCGCGGTTTCGTACTCGCGCCGGCAGCGGCGGACGTCGGTGTCCTCGATGCGCACCAGGAACCGGCCGCCGGCCTCGCGCGCCCGGTCCCGGGCGATCAGCGCCGAATAGGCGCTGCCGAGATGAAGCAGGCCGGTCGGGCTAGGGGCAAAACGCGTAACGACTGGCATGAGTAAGGTCACGCCCCATCAATGAAATCGACCAAGAGGCCTGGCATATGTGCCGTAAGTGCCAGCGGAGGCTCCAGTTCGCGAAGTTCGACATATAGAGCCGCCGCCTGCTTCAGTGCCCGCCCTATGGCCGCATGATCGTAACCGGCAAGCGTGGGGCTCAGCCTGGCTTCCGCCTGCGGCAGCCCCTCCACCCGCCGCATACCTCGCTGGGACTTTCCAGCGTTCCGCTGCAGCATCGGTCCGAGCACCTTCTCGCGAAAGAAGTCGAGCGTGCTGATGGCTTCGAAATATTCGCCTCTCAACCACTTCGTCACGCCATAGTGAAGCCAGAGCCAGGCTCGATCCTCGAACCATTGCGGATCCTTGC
>MEMN01000165.1:0-1263 GCA_001767945.1 Alphaproteobacteria bacterium RIFCSPHIGHO2_12_FULL_66_14
GTCCACGTCATGTCGCGCAGGCCGTCGAGGGGCAGTCGAGCGGCATCGACACCAAGCCGGGCGATCATCTGATCGAGCAGGTCCCGGGAGCCGTCGCATCCGGCGATCAGGGTCTCGACCTGCGAGCGCACGAGGCCGACATCCGCCAGAACGGCATCGAGGGACCCCATGGCCGCGAGCTGCGCGAGTTCGCGTCTCAGCCGCCTGCGCTTGCGCCCGACATCGATGCAGTGAGAGATCGTTCGCCGGAAATCCTGGAGCGTCGTCATGACCCTGACCTCCCTTCATCGAGGCGCCGCGCGAGGCCACGGTTGAGGAGGGCCAGCGGCGAAGTCATTTTGAAGAAGAATGATCGTGGTAGCCGCCGCTCGCCTTGACCCAGATCAATCGGCACGATCCTCGCGATCCGCCGGCCGTTCAGGCGTCTTCGTCGAAACGCCAATCCTACCCCATCCTCTTCAACACCGCCTCCGGCAACGGCCCCTTGTTCACCGCCGCGATCGCCTCGTCGAGATGCTGCAGCGTCGAGTAGCCGATCAGCATCGTCGACACGGCGGGATGCGAGATCACGAAGCGCTCGCCGAGCTCGGTGAGGCTCTCGGCCGCGCCTTCGCGCACCAGCGGTTCGAGCAGCTTGGCGCGCGCCACGTCGGTGGCGAAGTCCAGCGCCGAACCGATCGGCGGCACATCCCTCATGGCGAGCGGATGGCGGTCGGTGGTGCCGGCGAGCGCGCCGCCCGCCAGCGCGCGGATGACGATGGTGCCCATGTCGGCCGCCTTCGCCTTGTCGAGCAAACGGCCGTAGTCGAGGCCTGGCATGCCCTTGGGCGCCGGCCCGCCGGCGCTGGGGTTGAGCGCATTGTAGACGACCTGGACCGTGTCGAAGAGTTTCGACTCGACCGCCTGGTGCAACGCCGGCGGCTCGCCGACGCCGCTGAAGCCGATGAAGCGCGTCTTGCCGGCCTTGCGGAGCTTCTCCAGCGCCGGCGCCACCTCGTTCAGCGCGATCTCGATGGCGAGCCGGTCGCCGCCATCGGTGGCGACCAGCGGATTGTGGAGCTGCAGGAGATCGACATGGTCGCGGCCCAAGCGCTTCAGGCTCTCTTCGAGCGATTGCGCGACGAAGGCCGCGACGTCGGCGCGGTGCGGCGCGGCCAGCCGGAATTTCGTGCCGACGACCACCTTGGCCTTCAGGCTGTTGAGCGCGCGGCCGAGGTTGCGCTCCGACTCGCCGTTGCCGTAGAGCGCCGCGGTGTCGAAATA
>MEMN01000165.1:1365-1436 GCA_001767945.1 Alphaproteobacteria bacterium RIFCSPHIGHO2_12_FULL_66_14
CGAAACTTCCAGGCCGGTGCGGCCCAGTTTACGCTTTTGCATTCTTCCTCCTGATTTCATGCTCTTGTGGA
>MEMN01000165.1:1452-7571 GCA_001767945.1 Alphaproteobacteria bacterium RIFCSPHIGHO2_12_FULL_66_14
TCGACGCGAACCTTGCCCGCCTCGTTGTCGACCACGACGTGGTTGTCGTAATAGGTGACGGCCGGCTTGGCACCGAACGCCGCCTCCATGCGCTTCTCCCATTCCGGCGTATACCAGGCACGGGCCGCCGCCTCGGACTCCCAGAGATAGACCCCGCCGCCGCCGGCCTGGCCGTTGAGGTAGTACTTGCGTATCAGGCCCTTGGCGCGGAGCGCGGTGTAGGTCGGCGCCGACTTGCGCGCCGCCTCGACGGCGGCCTCGCGTGGGCGCTTGCTCATGGGGATTTGAACGATGGCGACGAACATGCTTGGTAGCCTACGGTCTTCGACCGCCTCGAGCAATTCATGAGGGGAGCAATTCATGACCGGAGCCCTTGCCGGTACCGAGATCTGCGTGTTCGACGCCTACGGCACGCTGTTCGACTTCAATTCGGCGGTCGCCCGCCACCGCGCCGCGATCGGCCCGAAGGCGGATGCCCTGGCCGACATGTGGCGCGTCAAGCAGATCCAGTACACCTGGCTGCGCAACGGCATGGGCGCCTATGCCAAGTTCTGGCAGGTGACGGGCGAAGCGCTCGATCACTGCCTCGCCGCCCACGGCATCGCCGACCCGGCGGTGCGCGACAAGCTCATGAACGCCTATCTCTCGCTCGACGCCTTCGCCGAAGTGCCGGCCATGCTCGAGCGGCTGCAGCAGGCCGGCCTGCGCCTCGCGATCCTGTCCAACGGCAATCCCGAGATGCTCGACGCCGCCGTCTCCGCGGCGGGGCTCGCTGCGCGCTTCGAGGCCGTGCTGAGCGTCGAGGACGTCGGCGTCTACAAGCCCGACCCGCGGGTCTACCGCCTCGTTGAGGCCCGCAGCGGCGTCAAGCCGGCCAATGTCTGCTTCCTGTCGTCGAACTGCTGGGACGCGCATGGAGCGGCGCATTTCGGCTTCCGCACCGTCTGGGTCAACCGCGCCGGCGCGCCCGACGACAATCTGCCGGGCACACTCGCCGCGCAGCTTCGCGACCTCTCCCAATTGCCCGGCCTGCTCGGCGTTTCCTGATGGCTTCGCTTCCGACTTTCGCCGACGTCCAGGCGGCGGCCCGGCGCCTGGAGGGCGTCACCCTGCGCACGCCGCTGCTCGAAAACGCGCGGGTCAATGCGATGCTGGGTGGGCGGCTGTTCCTGAAAGCCGAGTGCCTGCAGCGCACCGGCTCGTTCAAGCTGCGCGGTGCCTACAATTTCCTGGCCTTGATGAGCGAGGCCGACCGCGGGAAGGGTGTGGTCGGCTGGTCGTCGGGCAACCATGCGCAGGGCCTGGCCGAGGCGGCGCGCCTGCTCGACGTCAAGGCCACCATCGTCATGCCGGCCGACGCCCCGGCGCTGAAGGTCGCCAACACGCGAGCTTCAGGCGCCGAGGTCGTGTTCTACGACAGGATCAAGGACAGCCGCGAGGCAATCGGCCAGGACATCGCGCGCAAGACCGGCGCCACCATCGTGCCGCCCTACGACCATCCGTGGATCCTGACCGGCCAGGGCACGGCGGGCCTGGAGATCGTCGAGCAGGCCAAGGCGGCGGGTGTCACCCTCGACGCCGTCGCGGCCCCCTGCTCCGGCGGCGGCCTGGCGACCGGCATCGCGCTCGCGGTCAAGGGCCTCAGCCCCGCCACCAGCGTGCATGCCGGCGAGCCAGCCGGGTTCGACGACCTGGCGCGCTCGCTCAGCCTCGGCACCAAGCAGACGAACGCGAAGCTCTCCGGCTCGATCTGCGACGCCCTGCTGGCGCCGACGCCGGGCGACATCACCTTTGCGCTGGCGAAGACGCTGCTGGGACCCGGGCTGGTCGTCACCGACGACGAGGTGCTCGACGCCATGGAAACGGCGTTCCGCGAGTTCAAGATCGTGGTCGAACCGGGCGGCGCAGTGGCGCTGGCCGCCGCCCTCACGGGCAAGCTGCCGGTGAAGGGCCGGACCGTCGCGGTCGTCTGCTCGGGCGGCAACGTCGATCACGCGACCTACATCCGCGCCCTGGCGCGCCGCGCCGCATGACCGTCACGCGGCGCGACCGCCGCGACGTGCGGCTCTTCCTCTGGCTCACCCTGGGCGCCTCCGTGATCAGCGCCTGCTTCGGCTATGTGATGGCGTCCGTCCGCGAGCCGCCGCAGCCGCCGCTGCGCGGTGCGTTCCACGGCGTCCTGACGTCGCTGATGATCGCCACGCCGATCCTGATCTTCGAGCTCAGGAGCCGGCGCCCCGGACTCCTGCGGCGCCTGCGCAGGCTGCCGCTGGCCGCCTATTTCACCCTGAAGGTGCTGTTCTACTTCGTCGTCATCATCGGCGGCCTGCTCGTGATGCAATCGTCGATCGACGCCGTATTTCACAGTTCGCTGGTCTTCTCGATCGCCATGGCGGTGCTCGCCAACCTGGTGTTCGAGATGGGCGGCCTGCTGGGCTACGGCACCCTGAAGGGCCTGCTGACCGGCCGCTATGTCCAGCCCAAGCGCGAGCAGCGCGCCTTCCTGCTGATCGACCTGAAGGATTCGACCGGCCTCGCCGAGCGGCTGGGACCGATCCACTTCCACGAGCTCCTGAACGAATTCTTCCGCGACGTGTCCGACGCCGCGTTCGAAACCCGGGCGGAGATCCACAAGTACGTGGGCGACGAGGCGATCCTGACCTGGACGGCCGGCCCTGCGCTGGCCGACGGCGACTGCCTCGCCTGCCCCTTCATCGCTCGCGACCTCATCGCCGGCAACGGCGAGCGATACCGCAGGCGGTTCGGGGTCGTCCCCGAGTTCAGGGCCTCGCTTCATTGCGGCGAGATCGTCGCCGGCGAAATCGGCGACGCGCGGCGCGAGATCGCCTATGTCGGCGATACGCTGAACGTGGCGGCGCGGCTTCTGGAAGCAGCCAAGACGACAGGCCACGATGTCCTGGTTTCGGCCGACCTGCTGAGGTCGATGGCGTTGCCACCCGATCTTCGCGCCGAGCCGTTGCCCACGCTGGCCATCCGCGGCCGCAACGCGCCGCTCGAGATCGCCGCGCTGGAGCGCAGTCCCTAACGCGCGTCGGCGAGGATCAGGTCGGCGGCCTTCTCGCCGATCATCATGCAAGCGGCGTTGGTGTTGCCGGAGACGAGCGCCGGCATGATCGAGGCGTCGGCGACGCGGAGCCCGGCGATGCCGTTCACGCGCAGCCGGGGATCGACCACGGCGGCGGGATCGCTTCCCATGCGGCAGGTGCCGACCGGATGATAGGCCGACTGGCCTTCCTTGCGGGCATGATCGAGGAAATCCTTGTCGCTCCAGGCCTCGACACCCGGCTGGAGTTCTTCCGTGATGATCCGCGACAGCGCGTTCGTGCGGGCGAGAAGGCGCACGAACTTGATGGCCGACACCGTGGCCCTGCGGTCGAATTCCGTCGACAGGTAGTTGGCGACGATCCCGGGCGGCGCCGCGGGATCCGGCGAGGTGATCCGGACATGGCCCCGGCTTTCCGGCCGTGCCTGGTTGGCGAGGATCGTGAATCCCGAGAAAGGGTGCGGGCCGCGATCGATGCGATCGGTCGACCAGGGGAAGAAATGCAGCTGGGTGTCGGGTTCATCCGACTGCGGCATCAGCCGGACGAACGCGCCGGCGAAGGCCGGGCTGGCGGTCAGGGGGCCGGTGCGGAGCAGCGCGTACTCGATCGCGGCGCTCATCCGGCGATGAAACAGGTTGATGTCGTCGTTCACGGTGAGGCGCCACCACGTCCGATAGGTCGAACGCACCCCCCAGTGATCCTGCAGGTTCTCGCCCACGCCGGCCAGGTCGCGGACGACCGGGATACCGAGGCCGCCCAGCAGGGCGCCGGGCCCGATGCCCGACAGCTGCAGGAGCTGCGGCGAGCCGACCGAGCCGGCCGAAAGCACGACCTCGCAGCGCGCCCTGGCTGTCACCATGAGGCCGTCCTTGCGATAGACGACGCCGGTCGCGCGTCCATCGGCCACCTCGATGCGCTCGACCAGGGCGTTCGTGACGACGTGGCAATTGGGCCGTCGGCGCGCCGGCGCAAGATAGGCCCTGCCGGTCGAGGAGCGGCGGCCGTCGCTGATGGTCGCGTGGTAGA
The DNA here is from genome assembly GCA_001767945.1 of Alphaproteobacteria bacterium RIFCSPHIGHO2_12_FULL_66_14. Taxonomy (GTDB): domain Bacteria; phylum Pseudomonadota; class Alphaproteobacteria; order Reyranellales; family Reyranellaceae; genus Reyranella. Next base: position 5,544 of record MEMN01000165.1, read on the forward strand.
GGCCCGAGCCTTCCTGGCCGCGGCCGTTGAAGTCGGCAATCGACGGCAGGCCGACCTCGGCACAGGCCGCCAGGAAGGCCTCGCTCAAATCGTTGCGATACTCGTCCTGGGTGATCTTCACCGGACCGTCGCCGCCGTGAAGCTCCGACTCGCCGCCGGGATAGGATTCGAGGCGCTTGAAATAGGGCAGGCAGTCGTCGAACGACCAGCCCTGGTTGCCCATCTGGCGCCAACGGTCGTAGTCGGACGCCATGCCGCGGACATAGACCATGCCGTTGATGGCGCTCGATCCGCCGACCACCTTGCCGCGGGGCCAGTAGATGCGGCGGTTGCCGAGCTCGGCCTCCGGTTCGGTGGCGAATTTCCAGTTCACCTCGGGGTCGAGAAAGGTCTTGGCGAAGCCCAGCGGGATGGAGAGCCACTTGTTCGTGGCGTCGTCCGGCCCGGCCTCCAGCAGCAGGACGCTGTGGCGTCCCGACGCCGTCAGGCGGTCAACGATTGGCGCGCCGGACGAGCCCGCCCCGACGACGACAAAATCGAATTCATCCATTCCTATCGCTTGCTTGACGACTTCATGCGCGCGAGCAAGCTACCAAGAATGCCCTTGGGAAGGAAGATGATGAATACGACGAGCAGGACGCCGTAGACGAGATTGTCCCAGCCCACCGCCTTGGTGCCGAAGCCGATCCGCAGCACTTCGGCCAGCAGGATGGTGATGACCGCCCCCACCGTCGGGCCCAGTGCCACGTAGATGCCGCCCACCACCACCGCGAACACCATCTGCAGAGAGACTGCGATGCCGCTCACCGTGTCGGGCGAGATGAACATCTGGTACTGGCAGTAGAGCGCGCCCGCGAGCGCCGTCATGACGGCGCTCAGCACGGTGATCTTGAGCTTCTCGGCGGTGACGTTGATGCCGGCCGCGGCGGCGGCGTCCTCGTCCTCGGAGATCGCCTCCAGGGCATCGCGGATCATGCTGCGGTCGATCCAGAACCAGATCGCGAGCCCCAGCGCCCAGATCGCGAGGGCGATCAGGTACCAGGTCTCCTTGTCGACGAACTGGAGGGCGACCAGCTCGCTGCCCTTGGTGCGCTCCGGCGTGTAGCCCAGCGAGCCGCCGGTGTAGTCGCGTGTCGCCGTGATGACCTGCAGCACGATGCCCGAGAGGGCGAGCGTCACCAGCGCGAAGTAGTGGCCGGTGATGCGGAAGCGGAAGCAGGGATAGGCGACGACCAGCGCCAGCGCGCCGGCCGCCAGCATGGCGAGCGGGATGCCGATCCACGGCGACAGGCCGAGATGGTTCCACAGCAGCGCCGTCACGTAGGCGCCGACCCCCATGAAGCCGCCGTGGCCCAGCGACACCAGCCCGAAGCGGCCCATCACCGACCACGAGGTGTAGGCGAAGGACCAGATCAGGATCAGCACCATCACGTGCAGGTGATAGGGCTGCTTGTAGACGAACGGCAGCGCGACGAGCGCCGCGCCGACGATCCAGGTAAGCGCTTGTCGCAGGGTCATTGGCGAGGTCACTGGCGTCTCGCCAACAGGCCCTGGGGCCTTATGAACATCATCAGGATGAAGAAGGCGAAGGCAAAGACGTAGCCCCATTCGAGGTCGGAGTAGAGGCCGCCCAGCGAGATGATCTCGGCAAACACGAAGGCCGCCGCGAAGCCGCCGATGAAGTTGCCGAGCCCGCCCAGCACGACGATCAGGAAGGTGATCGGGCCGAACGACAGGCCGACGAAGGGATGGACGTCGTACTGCAGCACCAGCAGGCAGGCCGCCAGCCCGGCCAGTCCGCCACCCAGCGCCGAGGTCACGAGATAGAGCTTGCGGGTGTCGACGCCCATCAGCGCCATGATCTGGCGGTCCTGCGAGATCGCGCGGATTGCCGTGCCCATGTAGGTGCGGGTCATGAACAGATAGACCACCACCATGCCGGCCAGCGCCGCCAGGAAGGCGAGCAGGCGGGCGTAGCTGAAGTGCATCTCGCCGATCGCCAGCACCGGCAGGCGGATGCCGAGATTG
>MEMN01000165.1:7586-12147 GCA_001767945.1 Alphaproteobacteria bacterium RIFCSPHIGHO2_12_FULL_66_14
AAGACAACGGTGGCGAAGCTCTGCAGGAAGAACAGCACGCCGCCGGTGGCGAGGAGCTGGTTGATGGGCGCGGCGTCGAGCAGCGGCTCGATCACCAGGTAATGCAGCATCAGGCCGAGTGCGGCGACCAGCAGGATCGTGAGCGGCGCGGCCACATAGTACGGTAGGCCGTAGGCCTGCACGAAGTAGTACATGCCGTACATGCCGATCATGATCAGCTCGGCGTAGCAGATCCAGACGACGTCGATGACGCCGAAGATCAGGTTGAGGCCGAGCGCCAGAAGCGCCAGCACGCCCCCCAGCAGGATGCCGCTGATGATCGCCTCGACCAGGTAGACATCGAAGAATTCGAGGAACGACTGCATCATCCACACCTCATAGGACGGCGGGCCTGGAGGCCCGCGGCCCTCCTGAAACCGGACTAAACACCGAGATACGCCTGCTTGATGGTGTCGCTCGCCAGCAGTTCGGCCGAGGTACCGGAGCTGCGGATGGTGCCGGCCTCGAGCAGGTAGGCGCGATCGACGACACGCAGCACCTGCTGGACGTTCTGCTCGACGATCAGCACCGTGAGCCCGCCGGCGCGGATCCGCTTCACCAGCTCGAAGACCTGCTGCACGACCACAGGAGCCAGTCCGGCCGACGGTTCGTCGAGCAGCAGCAGCTTGGGGTCGGACATCAGGGCGCGGCCGATCGCGCACATCTGCTGCTCGCCGCCCGACATCGTGCCGGCGAGCTGGGCGCGCCGCTCCTTCATGCGCGGGAAGAGGTCGAACACGAACTCCAGCCGCTCGGCGTACCTGGCCCGCGCCTCCGGCATGAAGGCGCCCATCTTCAGGTTGTCCTCGACCGTGAGCCTGGGAAAGAGACGGCGGTTCTCCGGCACGTGCGCAATGCCGAGGCTGACGATGCGGTGCGGTGGCGTCGCCAGGACATTCGCTCCCTCCATCGTGAGGGTGCCCTTGCGCGGCCGGATCAGGCCCGAGATGGCCCGCATCAGGGTGGTCTTGCCGGCGCCGTTGGGGCCGATCACGCCCACCGCCTCGCCGGCCTTGACCTCGAGCGAGACACCGAACAGCGCCTGGAAGCTGCCGTAGCCGGCGTCGATCGATTTCAGATCGAGCATCGGCCGCCCCTCACCGCCGCGCCGCTTCGGCGACCGCCTGGGTCGCGTGGGCGTCGGTGCCGAGATAGACCTCGATGACCCTGGGATCGTTGACCACCTCGGTCGGCAGCCCTTCGGAGATCTTTTCGCCGTGATCCAGCACCATCACGCGGTCGACCACGCGCATCAGCACGCCCATGATGTGCTCGACCCAGATGATGGTGATGCCAAGCTCGTCGCGGATGCGGCGCAGCATGTCGGCCGCCTGGTCCATCTCGTGCTCGTCGAGCCCGCCCAGGCTCTCGTCGGCCAGCAGCAGCTTGGGCTCGGTGGCGAGCGCCTTGGCCAGCTCCAGTTTCTTGAGGCCGGCGGCGCCGAGGCCGTCGACGCTCGCCTTGCGGTCGGTCGGCAGGCCGACCGCCGACAGTGCCCGCTCGGCCGCCGCCTCGGCCTTGGCGCGGCTGTGGCTGCCCTGGCCGTAGTAGCCGGCGAGGGCGGCGTTCTCGAAGATCGACAGCCGGCGGAACGGCCGCGGGATCTGGAACGTGCGACCGATGCCGCGGTTGATGATCCGGTGCGGCGGCAGGCCGCCCAGTTCCACGCCCTCGAACTTGATCGAGCCCGCGGTCGGCGGGAAGGTGCCGGAGAGCATGTTGAAGATCGTGCTCTTGCCGGAGCCGTTGGGGCCGATCAGGCCGAGAATCTCGCCCTGATCGACCTTGAAAGAGACGTTGTTGACGGCCGTGAACCCGCCGAAACGCTTGAACAAACCTTCAACGACGAGCACGGCCGGATCGTCCTCCGCGGAACGGTTTACTTGGCGTAGACGGTGCCGGCCGGGAACGGCAGGACGGCTTCGCGCTGCGCCTGGCTCTTCGGCCATACCACGTACGACTTGTCATCGACATACTGCACGATGACCGGCGCCGCGCGCAGGTTCTGGCCCCGGATCGGCGAGCCCTCGCCGGCGAACTTCACGCCGAAGCCCAACATCGTGCCGCCTTCCGGCAGGTCGACCTCGAGCGCCGCCTTCTGCAGGGCGTCCGGCGTGATGCCGCCATACTTCTTGATGGCGCGCGGCAGCACCTCGGTGAAGAACACGTAGCTGTTGGACGCCGCCATGCCGACATGGGCCGAGCGGATCGTCGTGCCGGGCTTGGCCTTGTCGTATTCCTCGCCGACCATCTTGATGAGCGGCGGCAGCTTCTGGTCGAGCGCCTTCTGGTTGGTGTCCCAGATCGAGATCGGATCGACGTTGTAGAAATAGTTGACGTCCTTGCCCAGGCCTTCCTTGAGCTTGGTGTAGACACCATAGCCCGCGCCATGGCCGATCAGGGCCTGGAACTTGAGGCCGCCTTCGCGCGCCTGGCGGTGGAACAGCGTGATGTCCGGGTTGTAGCCGGTATGGAAGATGACGTCCGGCCGGGCGCGCTTGAGCTTGGTGACCAGCGCCGAGAGGTCGGGTGCGGTCGCCGAGTAGCCTTCCTTGAGGACGATATTGAAGCCCGCCTTCTTGGCGCCGGACTCGTTGCCCTTGGCGACGTCGACGCCATAGGCGCCGTCCTCGTGGATGATGGCGACGCGCAGGTCCTTGGCGTCCTTGCCGAGTTTGGCCTTGGCGTTCTGGGCGATGAAGTCCATCGACAGCTCGCCGAACTGCGCGCCCGACGGCTGCGAGCGGAACACGTACTTGAGGTTGCGGTTCTCGAGCACCGCCGAGGAGATGCAGGTCGTGATCCACATGAACTTCTTGAGCTGCTCGACGCGGGCCGCCACCGGCACGCATTGCGCCGAGGAGTAGAAGCCCAGCACCATGTCGACCTTTTCCTGCTCGATCAGGCGCACGGCTTCGTTGATGGCGACGTCGGGCTTGCTCTGGGCGTCGGCGTACACCGCCTCGATCTTGTAGCCCTCGACGCCGCCCAGCTTGATGAAGTGGTCGATCATGATCTTGGCGCCGAGATAGTGCAGGTCCGAGCCGCCGCCGGCGAGCGGACCGGTCAGGTCGTAGACGACGCCGATCTTGATCTTCTTTTCCTGGGCGGCCGCGAAGCCGGCAAAGCCCAGTGCCGCCGCCGCAGCGACGATGCCGCCCAGCAGGCGACGCCCGATTCCCTTCGACATTTGCTTCCTCCCTCGCCAGCGCGTGAACGCGCGTTTATTGCCGAGCATCACAAAGGTCGGGCCGTCCGATGTCAAGCGCGCCCTCCCCGGATCTAGGAGCGGCCCTCGCCCGGTGTGAGGATGTCGAACATGAGGCTGGTCGGCTGCTCCAGCATGCCAAACAGCACGGCGAACCTCGAGGCATCGCCATCGATCCTGAGGCCGCCCGAGGTCATCGCCTCAGGCGCGGTCGTCTTGCCCAGAACGATGGCATCGAGCGTGGCCCGCGTGGTCGTGATCGAGGCCGCGGCCTGGCCGGACCATTGGCCGATGCGATGGCTGAGCGTGCAATGCTTGAGCGTCAGCGCGAGCTTCTCGGCACGGTCGGTGAAGTGCCAGTTCAGCACCATCGATTGCCCGGCCGCCTTGGCCGGGTCGAGGCGGATCGCCATCAGGTCGAAGAACACGTCGGTGGCGAGCCCGGCCAGCGTGTCGGCGCCCATCATCACGCGCGCCGGCATCCGGAAGATCCCGTGCCGCAGCTCCTGCGCGCCATAGAGGAAGGCGTTGCGCCAGGTCGCCGACTCGGCCTGGTAGCCCATCTGCTCCAGCGCGTCGGCGCAGAGTTCGCGGGCCTCCTTATTGGCTGGTTCGGCGTAGACGACTTCCTTCATGACCTGTGCCACCCAGCGGAACTCGCCCTTGGCGAAGTCGGCGCGCGCGCGCGTAATCACCGCCGGCGCACCGCCCATGTATTCGACGAACTTGGCGGCGGCCGGCGCCGGCGGCAACGGATGGAGATTGCACGGGTTGCCGTCGTACCAGCTGAGATAGCGCTGGTAGACCGCCTTCACGTTGTGATTGACGGTGCCGTAGTAGCCGCGCGCCGACCAGCGCTCGGCCAGGCCCGGCGGCAGATCGATCGCCTCGGCGATCTCGGCCGGCCGCCAGCCCTTGTTCATGTGGCGCAGCGTCTGGTCGTGGATGTGCTTGTAGAGATCGCGCTGCGCCTCGAGATGATCGACCACCGCCGCCCTGCCCCACACCGGCCAGTGATGCTGGCCGATCAGGATCTCGGTGCCGGGGCCGTAGAGGTCGATGGCCTCGCCGATGTACTTCGCCCAGATGCGCGGATCGCGCGCCACGGCGCCGCGCAGCGGGATGAAGTTGTGCAGCAGCGGGCAGGCGTTCTCCGCCATGTTGAGAACGCCGAGCTCGGGATAGAACATGTGCATCTCGGCCGGCGCCTCGGTCTCGGGCGCGAGCTGGAAGACGATCCTGACGCCGTCGATCGTGTGCTCCTCGACCGGCTTGGCGATCGACTGCGTCGGCGCGATCAGGCCCGGCGTGCCG
>MEMN01000165.1:12200-22910 GCA_001767945.1 Alphaproteobacteria bacterium RIFCSPHIGHO2_12_FULL_66_14
TCGCCCGAGATCGCTTCCATGAAGCCAGCCGGCGCGATCACCGCGACCTTGCCGTTCCTGACGTCGGCCTCGTCGACGACACCGCGCACGCCGCCATAGTGGTCGATATGGCTGTGGGTGTAGATCACAGCGACGACCGGCCGCTTCGGCCGATGGACGAAGTAGAGTTCCAGGGCCGCCCGGGAAACTTCCGCCGTCGTCAGCGGGTCGATCAGGATCAGCCCGCTGTCGCCCTCGATCACCGTCATGTTGGCGATGTCGAAGCCGCGGAGCTGGTAGAGGCGGTCGGTGACCTTGAACAGGCCGTTGGCCATGTTGAGCCGCGCCATGCGCCACAGGCTCGGATTGACCGTGGCCGGCGCCAGCTCGCCGTCGATGAAGGCATACTCGCCGAGGTTCCACAGCACGGTGCCGCTCGTGGTAGCCACCACGCCGTCGGGCACCGGCGCGATCAGCCCCCGCTTGGCGGCATCGAAGTCGGCGAGGTCGGTGAAAGCCAAAGGCGCCGCCATGGCGGCGTTGGCGGCTCGTGTGGCTGGTTCGGCGTCGCGCGCGATATCGAGATGTGATGCCGGTACCGGCACGGCCGAACGCGCTGTCATGTCCAATCCCCCCGACGCCTACGCAATGTCGAGGGCAGGATCGCAGGCCATCGTCTGCAGCGCAACGCGCGGCGCGACGCCGTCCTACTCCGCGACCTTCAGTGCCGCGGTCTTGTAGACGTCCTGTTCGCTGGGCAGTAGCGAGAGGGCGACGAACGAGCACAAGGCCACGCCGGCCAGCACCATCAGCAGCACTGGAAAGCCGGCGGCCTTCACGGACGGCCCGATCAGCGCCACGACGAACGAGCTGACCCCGAAGCCGATCGCGAGCCTGGCCCCGGTGACCCGGCTGCGCATGCGGTCGTCGATGTAGCGCACGATCATGGCGTCGGTGAAGGGAATGCCACCGAACACCAGCAGCATGAATCCGATGGCCGTCACGAACAGCGCCCAGCCCTCGACCTGGGAGGCGATCAGGAACAACGGTACCTGCAGCAGCACGATCGGCAGGTAGATGTTCTTGAGCGGATAGCGGTCGATCAGCTTGCCGACGACGAGCTGCGCCAGCGACGCCAGCGAGAAGATCACGAACAGCATGGTCGCCAGCATCACCGGATCCTGCGCGATGCTCTTGGCGCGGATGCTCAGCAGTTCGCCGTTTCCGTTGGTCGTGAAGTTGAAGACGATGCTGCCGGTGACGGCGGTGAAGGTCATGATCGCGAACACGCGCGCCATCACCGCGGGCGGCAGGTCGAGCATCTTGGGCTTGCGCTTGGCCGGCGCCTCTTCCTCGCGCGGCACCAGGACGACGAAGGCCACGGCGCAGACCAGGCAGATCACGCCGGGAATGACGAAGGCCATCTGCCAGCCGAAGCGCTGGGCGATATAGACCGAGAGGCCGGAGGCGATGGCGATGCCCATGTTGCCGGCGAGGCCGTTGACGCCGATCGTGAAGCCGGGATTCCTGGCCTTCTGCACCAGCATCGGAATGCCGACCGGATGATAGATCGAGGCGAAGGCGCCCATCAGCGTCAGAGCTGCCCCGATCTGCCACTTGTTGCTGCAGAGCGCGATCACCAGCGCAGAGACACCCATGCCGGCGAAAAAGATCACCATCATGATCCAGCGGCCCCAGTGGTCGCCCAGCCGCCCGCTCACGATCGAGCCGGCGCCGAACATGAACAACGCGCCGTAGTTGAACGGCGTCAGCTCCGTCCATTCCACGCCCCAGACGCCCGCGATCACGCCCCAGCTGTAGGCGAAGACCACCAGGATCCAGTGATCCATGGCGTGGCCGATGTTGAGCAGGATGGCGCTGGGGCTGCTGTGGTTCATGTCGTGCGTTTCCTTCGACATATAGAGTAGGCATGGCGGTTCTGGCTGTCTTGCGCTAGATTGCCAACTTATGTCGAGAATGAGACAACCGGCTGCCCTTTCCGCCGAGCGGTCCACCGATCCAGCCGACTACCAGCGCGTGCCGCGCGCGGTGGCGGCCATGCCCAAGGATTTTCCCGACGGCTTCGAGATCGCGCCGCACAGTCACGAACGGGCGCAGCTCATCTACGCGACGGCCGGCACAATGCGCGTGGCCACCAGCGACGGCATGTGGATGGTCCCGCCGCAACGCGCGGTGTGGATGCCAGCCCGCGTGCGCCACGGCATCGTCATGTCGAGTGACGTGACGATGCGCACGCTCTATCTGCGCGAGGACGCCGCCCGCTTCATGCCCGACGCCTGCCGCGTGCTGCCGGTGTCTCCGCTACTGCGCGAACTGATCGTGCGCGCCACCGAACTGCCGATGCACTACGACGAAGACGGTCCCGCCGGCCATGTCGTGGCGCTGATCCTTACCGAGCTGCGCGGGCTGCAATCCTTGCCTCTACAGTTGCCGATGCCCAGGGACCTCAGGCTGCGCGGCTTATGCGAACAACTGCTGGCGGCGCCGGGCGATCAGCGCACGCTCGGCGCCTGGGCACGCACCGTCAACGCCAGCGCCCGCACGCTTGCCCGCCACTTTCAGAATGAGACCGGCCTCAGCTTCGGCGCTTGGCGCCAGCAGGCGCGCGTGCTGGAGGCAATGGGTCGTCTGGGCGGCGGCGCGCCGGTGACGCAGGTGGCGCTTGATCTCGGCTACGACAGCACGAGCGCCTTCAGCGCCATGTTCCGCCGCGCTGCCGGCGCCTCGCCCAGTCACTTCAGGCCGCGGCCGCAGGGCGATTGAAAAGCCCTTACCGCGATGGGGTATTCATTGATTTTGCAACCTCTTAGCGCATTGAAGCCTTGACGTAGTGATCGCAAATATCCCCAATGCGCCACCTATTTGCGGTACTCTAAACCGTCATTTACCCCAGATCGGCTGCTCCGCCGCCGCTTGGAGTCTCTGTTGAAGCCGACCGATATCGCGAACCCTGACTATTTCCACAAGGTCGTCGACTGCCAGTGGGCCTGCCCCGCCCATACGCCCGTCCCCGAGTACATCAGGCTGATTGCGCACGGCCGCTACTCCGACGCCTACATGATCAATTGGAAGTCCAACGTCTTCCCGGGGATCCTGGGCCGGACCTGCGACCGGCCGTGCGAACCGGCATGCCGCCGCAGCCGCGTCGAGGACGAGAACCTCGTCAAGGGCAAGAAGGAGCCGGTGGCGATCTGCCGGCTGAAGCGCGTCGCGGCCGACTACAAGGACGACGACGACATCAACACCAAGATGCCGAAGGCGGCGGCGAAGAACGGCAAGCGCGTCGCCTGTATCGGCGGCGGCCCGGCCTCGCTCACCGTGGCGCGCGATCTCGCCGTGATCGGCTACGAGATCGTGATCTACGACCAGGACCCCAAGCTCGGCGGCTTCATCCGCACGCAGATCCCGCATTTCCGCCTGCCCGAGTCGGTGATCGACGAGGAAGTCGGCTACATCATCGGCATCGGCAACATCGAGTTCCGCCACCAGCGCGTCGACTCGATGAAGGCCGTCCTGGCCGAAGGCTACGACGCGGTGTTCGTCGGCTCCGGCGCGCCGCGCGGCCGTGACCTCGACGTGCCCGGCCGCAAGGAGGCCGCCGCCAACATCCATATCGGCCTCGACTGGCTGTCGTCGGTGTCGTTCGGCCACATCACCAAAGTCGGCAGGCGCGTCATCGTGCTGGGCGGCGGTAACACCGCGATGGATTGCTGCCGCACCGCCCGCCGCCTGGGCGGCGAGGACGTGAAGGTGATCGTCCGTTCCGGCTTCGAGGAAATGAAGGCGTCGCCCTGGGAAAAGGAAGACGCGATGGGCGAGGACATCCCCATCCTGAACATGCTTGTCCCGAAGGAAGTCACGCACAAGAACGGCAAGATCACCGGCGTCACTTTCGAAAAGGTGAAGGCCGAGTACGACGCCAAGGGCCGGCGCACGCTGGTGCCGTCCGGCGAGCCCGACCAGCACCACGAATGCGACGACGTCCTGGTCGCGATCGGCCAGGAAAACGCCTTCCCCTGGATCGAGAAGGACTCCGGCATCGAATTCGACAAGTGGGGCCTGCCCAAGCTCAACGAAAAGACCTTCGGCAGCAGCCATCCCAAGGTCTTCTTCGGCGGTGATGCCGCGTTCGGACCGAAGAACATCATCTGGGCGGCTGCGCACGGCCACGATGCGGCGATCTCCATCCACAAGATGCTGATCGGCGAAAACCCCGAGCAGCGACCCGCGCCCGGCGTCAACGTCGCCAGCCAGAAGATGGGCATCCACGAGTGGAGCTACGACAACGCGCCGACCATCGACCATCGCTTCAAGGTCCCGCATCGCGCCAAGAAGGAGGCGCTGAAGGACATCATGGCCGAGGTGGAACTCGGCTTCGATCCGGCGCTCGCCGTCAAGGAAGCGCAGCGCTGCCTGAACTGCGACGTACAGACGGTCTTCACCGGCAAGCTCTGCATCGAATGCGATGCCTGCGTCGACATCTGTCCCATGGATTGCATCACCTTCACCGACAACGGTGAGGAAAAGGAGCTGCGTACCCGCCTCGTCGCGCCGGCCATGAACCCGACGCAGGATCTCTACATCGGCAACGATCTCAAGACCGGCCGGGTCATGGTCAAGGACGAGGATGTCTGCCTGCACTGCGGGCTGTGTGCCGAGCGCTGCCCGACCGGCGCCTGGGACATGCGCAAGTACTACATGGAAATGACCCAAGCGGAGCACGCATGCCGCAAGCAATAGCCGCCGTTAACGATTTCGTCGTCAAATTCGCGAACGTCAACGGTTCCGGATCGGCCAGCGCCAACGAACTCTTCGCGCGCTCGATCCTGCGCATGGGCGTGCCCGTCAGCCCGCGCAACATCTTTCCCTCCAACATCCAGGGCCTGCCCACCTGGTACGAGGTCCGTGTCACCGAGAAGGGTCACCTCGGCCGCCGCGGCGGCGTCGACATGATGGTCGCGATGAACCCGCAGACCTGGGCCGAGGATGTGAAGGAGATCGAGCCCGGCGGCTATCTCTTCTACGACAGCACCAAGCCGATGCCGTCCTCGATGTTCCGCGAGGACATCAACGTCATCGGCGTGCCGCTGACGGCCATCACCAACGCCACCTACTCCGACGCGCGTCAGCGTCAATTGTTCAAGAACATCATCTATGTCGGCGCGCTCTCGGTGCTGCTCGGCATCGACGACAACGAGATCAAGCGGCTGTTCGGCGAGCAGTTCAAGGGCAAGGAGAAGCTGCTCGACTCCAACGTCAAGGCGCTCAATCTCGGCCGCGACTGGGTCAAGCAGCACATCGACCTCGCCTCGGTGAAGCTCAAGGTGCGCCGCGCCGACAATGTCGGCGACCGCATCTTCGTCGAAGGCAACAACGCCGCCGCCCTCGGCGCGGTCTACGGCGGCGCCACGGTGTGCGCCTGGTATCCCATCACCCCCTCGTCGTCGCTCGCCGAGGCCTTCCAGGCCCACTGCAAGCGGCTGCGGCACGACACGGAAACCGGCAAGGCCAAGTACGCCATCGTCCAGGCCGAGGACGAACTCGCCTCGATCGGCATCGTGATCGGCGCCGCCTGGAACGGCTCGCGGTCCTTCACCAGCACCTCGGGGCCCGGCATCTCGCTGATGACGGAATTCATCGGCCTCGCCTCCTTCGCCGAGGTGCCGGCCGTGATCGTGAACGTGCAGCGCGGCGGACCGTCAACCGGCATGCCGACGCGGACTCAGCAGTCCGACCTGCTCAGCTGTGCCTACGCGTCCAACGGCGACACCAAGCACGTGCTGCTGTTCCCCGAGGATCCCGGCGAGTGCTTCGACTTCACCGCCGACGCGCTCGATCTCGCCGACCGGCTGCAGACGCCGGTGTTCGTCATGACCGACCTCGACATCGGCATGAACCACCGCCTCAGCAAGCCCTTCCACTGGGACGAACAGCGCGTCATCGACCGCGGCAAGGTGATGACGGCGGCCGAGCTCGAGGCCGGCGAGACCTTCGGCCGCTACCTCGACGTCGACGGCGACGGTATCCCCTTCCGCACCTATCCCGGCACGCATCCGACCAAGGGCGCCTATTTCACGCGCGGCACCACCAAGGACGAGTACGCGCGGTACAGCGAAGAGGGTGCAGTCTATGTCCGCAACATGGAGCGGCTGCAGAAGAAGTTCGTCACGGCCGCAAAGATCGCGCCGCAGCCGGTCCGCTACTCGTCGCCCAAGCCGACGCGCTACGGCGTGATCTACTTCGGCTCCACGAGCCCCTCGATGGCCGAGTCGCTGGAGCAGCTCGAGGCCGGCGGCAACCACGTCAATGCGCTGCGCGTCCGCGCCTTCCCGTTCGCCCAGTCGGTCGAAGATTTCATCCATGAGCACGACCGTGTGTTCGTCGTCGAACAGAACCGCGATGCCCAGCTCCGCACCATGCTGCTGAGCGAGTTCGTGCTCGACGGCCGCAAGCTCGTTCCCGTCCTGCATTACGACGGCACGCCGATCACGGCGCGCTTCATCACGGCCGACATCGCCAAGAAGCTCGGCCAGCTCAAGGTTGTCTCGTTCGAGAAGGCCGCGTCATGACCTACATCGCCAAGCCCCGGCTGCATCATCCCTCGCTGGTCAAGAACAAGGCCGGCTACACGCGGCGCGACTACGAGGGCGCGGTCTCCACGCTGTGCGCCGGCTGCGGCCACGACTCGATCAGCGCCGCCATCATCCAGGCGAGCTACGAGCTCGACGTGCTGCCGCACCAGATCGCCAAGCTGTCGGGCATCGGCTGTTCGTCCAAGGCGCCGACCTACTTCCTGGGCGCCAGCCACGGCTTCAACACCGTGCACGGCCGCATGCCGTCGGTGATGACCGGCGCCAACCTCGCCAACAAGAACCTGGTCTACATGGGCGTGTCGGGCGACGGCGATTCGGCCTCGATCGGCCTCGGCCAGTTCGCCCACATCATGCGCCGCGGCATCAACATGACCTACATCGTCATGAACAACGGCGTATACGGCCTCACCAAGGGCCAGTTCTCGGCCACCGCCGACAAGGGCTCGATCAGCAAGAAGGGCGTCGCCAACTCGGACGAACCGATCGACCTCGTCTCGCTCGCCATCCTGATGGGCGCCACTTTTGTCGGCCGCTCGTTCTCGGGCGACAAGCACCAGCTGGTACCGCTGATCAAGGCAGCGATGGCCCACAAGGGCGCGGCCTTCCTCGACGTCATCAGCCCCTGCGTGGCCTTCAACAACCATCCCGGCTCGACCAAGAGCTACGACTACGTGCGCGAGCACAACGAGGCGCTGAACCGCATCGACTTCATCGAGAGCCGCGAGGAAATCACCGCCTCCTACGACCCCGGCACCTTGACCACCGTGCGCCAGCACGACGGCTCGCTGCTCCGCCTGCGCAAGCTCGGCGAGGACTACGACCCTTCCGACAAGGTCGCCGCCATGAAGCGCGTCCAGGAAGGCATGCAGGAGGGCGAGGTCGTGACCGGCCTGCTCTACGTCGATCCGAGCCCGAAGGATCTGCATCACCACCTGAACACGGTCGACGCAGCCCTCAACACGCTGGGCGACGCCGAGCTTTGCCCTGGTCCAGAGGCGCTCGACCGCATCAACGCGAGCCTGCGCTAATTCTCCGTTACGTCATCGCCCTGCTTGCCGCCGCCGCCGGCGCGCTGATCGGCGCCGGCGTTCTGGCGATGATTCTCGCCATTCTCTTCACCGCGATCTGGGGTGCCTTCGAGGGCTCGGCCGCGATGGGCGGCGTCACCGTCGGCCTGCCGCTGGGCGGCATCATCGGCTTCCTGATCGGCGGCTGGCTGGTCCTGCATTTCTGGCGCCCGGAAAAGGCGCCCGGGTAGCCGGCGACGATGGACGATACCGCCCAGGGCTTTCGCATCGGGGCCGCCTTCCATCCCTGGGGCACGGTGTTCGAGGCCGTGGCGCCCGGTGCGGTCGATGCCGGCTACGCTAGCGCCGAACTGGCCTGTGCTTCGGCCTATGGCTTCGCGACCGTCCATGCCGAGATCACCGCGCCCCGGCCCGACCGGCCGGTCATGAGCCTCGCCTACGAACTGGCGGCGTCCGGCGCGATGCCCAAGGAAATCTTCGCCCAGCTCGTCATTCGGCTGGGCGCGCCGACCAACGTCGATCGCGAGGAAGAGAATGTCGGCAATCCGGACTCGGTCGTTCTCCACGCCCAGTGGTCACGGGGTGACATCGCCATCGCGCTCTCGCTCTACGGCGCGGTGCGGCGATCGGATTTCGGCGACGGTATCGGCGTGCTCTACCTGAACTGGGGTAACAGCGCCGCGGCGTCGGTGCCCTTCATTGGCGCCTGGCGCGCGGCCAACGAGGAACTGGCGCGGGCCGCCGCGTCGGCGGCCGCGGTGCACACTTTCTCCGTCGCCTATCCGATCAATCCCCTGCCCGGGCCGGCCTGCCTGCACCATCCTGAAATCCTGGAGACGCCGCCACCGATCGCGGCGCGTCTCGGACCCACCGTGTTCGCCCTGTGGAGCGACGCTGCCGGCACGCGCTGGCATCTGTCGACCGCCACCGACAGCATCGTGCTGGGTGGGCCCGGCAGCTCGGCCGTCCAGGTGATCGAGATCGAGCCCGCCAAGGGCGGCGGCTTCGCCGCCATCGAGGTCGGCCCGTGGTCGGTGCGCAGCTCCCGGCTTTCGCGCGCCATCGCCGATGCCGCGCGCGAACTCGAGAAGCTGCCGGGCCTCACCGTCACCCGGCACGACGGCTACGACGTCTGAGGCCCACCCGCTAACCCAGGAAGGCGCCAGCACCTGCGGCAAGCAACAGAACGATGGCGATCGCTCCGATCCACGCCGCCGCGCGCGACTTTCGCGCACTCGGTGGCGGCGGCAGGGACGTCACCATCGGCACGTGTGCAGGCATGGCCTTGGGAATCGTCGCGACATTGCCCGGCGCGAGCGTCGCGTGCAGGAGCTTGAACGCCGTCTCGCGCGCCGGCGCGTCGGCCGGCACGATCTCGAGATCGCCCAGCCCCTGCAGCAGGGGCGTGTCGTCGCGACGGGTAACGACCAGGCGGCCCTGCACCCGAAGCTCGATCAGCGTCGGCACATCCGCCGCTGTCGCCGGCGAGGCGGCGCTCCAGACCAGCAGCACGGTGCGCTGCTCCCCGGCCGGCAGCGCGTGTGCGATCTCGATATCGAGGCCGCGCGTCGTCTTGCGCACCTCCTCGGCGAAATCCGCATCAGCCACACCGGTGACGATCAGCACCCCACTCATTGCGGTCACCCTAGGCGGGCGCGAGCGCCTCGGCCAGCGGCAGCGCTCAGAGGTCGACGCGTTCCTCGGCGACCGTCTTGCGCTCGGCCATGTTGAAGCGGCCCGAATAGATCGGCCGTTCGCTGGTCGTCGGCCCGGGATACTGCACGATCAGGATCTCGCCGCCGGTCTCGGTGCGGAATTCGCCCTCGAAATGCGGGTCGGGATGATAGAGCATCGTGCCCGGCGGGCAGAGCCTGCCGTCGATGGTGAACTCGCCTTTGAGGATGAACCAGACCTGGGCGAAGCCGTGATAGTGCTCCGGGTGATGCGCGCCGGGCTCCAGCCGCAGGATGCCGGCGTTGGGCTCGGTCGGCCGTTCGGGCCTGGGATGGAACAGCATCTTGCCGGTCTCGCCCGGCCAGCGGATGGTCTCCCACTCGACGTCGTCGAGGTGACGGACCTCGTACGGCAGATGGTCGCGACGCGACGCTTCGCGGGCGGTGCCAAGTGCTGCATTGGCCTGGGCGGTGTCGGGGACGAGCTTGCTCATCTTCCGGTCTCCTTTGTGCGGATCGACGTGGAGAGATGCCACCAGTCGGGGGCATCGGCGGCTTCGGCGGGTTTGGCCACGGTCATCAGCACATGGGCCTGGCCGCGGCCGGCATTCTCGGCGCGATGCGGCTGCTGCGAATCGATCAGGATGCCGTCGCCGGCCTTCAGCCGATACTCGGCATCGCCGACGAAGAACCGCACATCCCCGGACAGAACGTAGCAATGCTCCTGGCCGGGATGGGAAACCATAGCCTTCATGCCGTCGCGACGCGGGAAGACGAGATGGAACACTTCCATCCGGTCGAGCGGCGCGCCGCCGCCGAGATGGCGCCAGCGGTAGCCGGTGGCGGCGACCTCCGCGTGCTTGCCGTCGGCGCGATGCAGCGCCAGGCGAGTCTTGGCTGGGGCGGCATCATTGACGAACAGTTCGTGCAGGCCGAGCCCCAGCGCATCGGCGAGCTGGATCAGGTTGGCGATCGATGCCGCCGCCTGGCCGCGCTCCAGCTTCGACAGGAAGCCCTCGGACACGCCCGCCTTGGCCGCGACCTCGGCCAGCGTCCGCCCGGCGCCGCTGCGCGCATTGCGCAGGCGCCGGCCGATCTCCTGAGTGGCCTGGGCGATCCTGTCCATCGCCCGAGTTTGTCCCATGATTTGCTATTTATGCAAGTTTTCTTTCCTGCAAAGAAAGATTAGGCCGTCGCATCCACCAGCCGGCCGACCTCGCCCGGCGCGCGCTGCAGCTCGAGGCGCCGGTCGTGCCACTTGCGGAGCGACGGCCGGTGGCCGATCGAGACCATCGTCGTTTCGGGCAGCCGCTGCTTCAGCGCGCCGTAGACCGCCTCTTCCGCCACGTCGTCGAGTGACGCAGTGGCCTCGTCGAGGAACAGCCAGTCGGGCTTGAAGACGAGGGCGCGGGCGAT
>MEMN01000165.1:22918-28941 GCA_001767945.1 Alphaproteobacteria bacterium RIFCSPHIGHO2_12_FULL_66_14
GCTGCTGCTCGCCGCCCGACAGGATGTTGCTCCAGTGCGTGTCCTCGTCGAGACGGCCGGCCAGGTGGCCGAGGCGAGCCGCCGTGAGTGCGTCGGCGATCTCGCCGTCGCTCGCGGCGGAATGCTCGTCGGGGTACTTCACCGCGTCGCGCAGCGTGCCGATCGGAATGTAGGGCTTCTGCGGCAGGAACAGCACGCGCGACCCGGCGGGCACGTGCACATGGCCGTCGCCGAATGGCCAGATGCCGGCCAGCGCGCGGAACAGTGTGCTCTTGCCCGAGCCGCTCGCGCCGGAGATCAGGGTCGACTGGCCCCGCGCAAACGCCAGCGTCGTGTCCGCCAGCAGCATCTGGCCGTTGGGCAGCGCGAGCGTGAGACCTTCGGCCGCGACGTCGGTCCGCCCCGCCTGGGGTACCACCTCGATCGCGCTATCGGGCTTGTGGTCGGTTGCCGCCTGCAGGCCGATCAGGCGATCCATGACGGCGCGCAGCTCGGCCAGGACCGTGTAGTTGTCGATGAAGAACGAGAGCGCGCTCTGCACCTGGCCGAAGGCCGACGCCGTCTGGGTCATCACGCCGAGCGTAATGGCGCCGGCAAAGAACCTCGGCGCCGTCACGAGATAGGGGAAGATGATCGCGAGCTGGGCATAGCCCGACTGGTAGAAGGCGAGCTGCGCCTGGGTGAACAGCACGCGCCAGCCGTTGTTGAACACGTCGGTGAAGCGCGCGTTGAGTGCCTCGGCCTCGTCCTCCTCGCCGCGATAGAGGGCGATGCCCTCGGCATTCTCGCGCACGCGCACCAGCGAGAAGCGGAAATTCGCCTCGAAGCGCTGCTTCTGGAAGTTGAGCGGGATCAGGCGACGGCCGACCAGGTTGGCCAGCAGCGTGCCGCCGAGCGCATAGATCAGGCAGACCCACGCCATGTAGCCGGGCACGTTGATGTCGAGGCCGATGGCGATCAGCGACAGGGGCCCCGATAGCGTCCACAGGATGAACAGGAACGAGATCAGCGTGGCGACGGCGCTCAGGAGTCCGAGAAAGAGCTGCATGGTGTATTCGCCGAGGAAGCGCAGATCCTCGGCGATGCGCTGGTCGGCGTTGTCGACGGTGCGCTGCAGCTCGATGCGGTAGTAGCCGCGGCTGTCGAGCCAGTGGACGAGGAAGCGGCGCGTCAGCCAGCGTCGCCAGCGCAGGCGCAGGTAGGGGCTGACGATGGCACGGGCGACGAAGGCCATGATCATCAGCGCCGCGATCCAGGAGAACGTCAGCATCTCCTGCCAGAACGCGGCCTCATCCTTGTTCTGCAGGCTGTCGTAGAAGCGCCGGCTCCACTCGTTGAACAGCACTTCCAGGACCACCGCCCCCAGGGTGAGCGCAATGGCGCCGATCAGCAGCGGAATGGCATAGGGCCACTCTTCCGAGCGGAAGTACGGGTTGACCAGGCGCCACCAGTCGCCGACGAACGAGCCTACTCTTTTCATGCGGGAATCCTTTCGCGCCGCACCCTAGCCGCCGAACAAGCGATGACAAGGGCCGCGCCGGGGGCTATAGCGCCGCGCGATGGAGTTCACCCCGCTCGCCTCCCGACAGGCCGCCGTCGAAATCCTGGTCTCCTGTCTCGACAAGGGTCAGCCGCTCGACGAGGCGCTGGCACGGCATGCCGGCTTCGCCGGCCTCGACCCGCGCGACCGCGCCTTCGTCCGCCTGCTGCTGGCCACGACGCTGCGGCGGCTGGGCGAGATCGACGTCGTGCTGGCGACGCTCATCGAACGGCCGCTGGAAGGCCCCAACGCCGCGGGCCGCCAGGTGCTGCGTCTGGGTGCCGCCCAGCTCCTGTTCCTCGGCACCGCGCCGCATGCCGCCGTCGACACCTCGGTGCGGCTGATCGAGGACGCCCACCTGCCGCATCTGAAAGGCCTCGCCAACGCCGTCCTGCGCCGCATCAGCCGCGAGGGCGCCGCGATCCTGGGCGACCGCGACCCCGCCCGCCTCAACACGCCGCAATGGCTGTGGGCGAGCTGGGCCGAGGCCTATGGCGAGGACACGACGCGCGCCATTGCCGCTGCCCACCTGATCGAGGCGCCGCTCGATCTGACGCCGCGTTCGAACACCGACTTCTGGGCGGGCCAGCTCGACGCCGAGGTGCTGCCGACCGGCACGCTCCGCCGCAACGGCGGCGGTCACATCGTCGAGCTGCCGGGCTTCGCCGAGGGTGCGTGGTGGGTGCAGGACGCCGCTGCGACGCTGCCGGTGCGCCTGCTGGGCGACCTCGCCGGCAAGCGCGTGGCCGATCTCTGCGCCGCGCCCGGCGGCAAGACGATGCAGCTTTGCGCCGCCGGCGCCAACGTCACCGCCGTCGATATCTCGGCCCGTCGCATGATCCGCGTCGGTGAGAACCTGGCGCGGGCCGGCCTTGCGGCCGAGCTCGTGACCGCCGATGCCAGCAAGTGGACGGCCTCGGAAAAATTCGACGCCATCCTGCTCGACGCCCCCTGCTCCGGCACCGGCACCTTGCGCCGCCATCCCGACATCGCCTGGCTGAAGGACGAGGAGGACGTCGGCCGTCTCACCCTCACCCAGGACCGCCTGCTGCTGCACGCTGTCGAGCAGCTAAAACCCGGCGGCACGCTGGTCTATGCCGTCTGCTCGCTGCAGGAGGACGAAGGCCCGGCGCGGATCGAGGCGCTGCTGGCTCGCGACAAGCGGCTGAGCCGCGTGCCCGTCCAACCCGCCGAACTGCCCGGCCTCGACGGCGCCCTCACCAAGGACGGCGACGTCCGCACCCTGCCCTCGATGTGGCCCGAGCGCGGCGGCCTCGACGGCTTTTATATCGCGCGGCTCTCGCTCTAAACCGTCGAGCTCGGCCGGTAGAACGGCTGGTGCTTCGAAGGGTCCATGTAGTTCTGGTAGAACTTCCGCGCGTGCGGCAGCAGCGCTACTGAGAGCTTGCGCCGCTCGACCTCGTCGTCGGCCAGCGCCTTGGTGAGATCGTCGTGCAGCGCTTTCAGCGCCGCGGTGCGGTCGACCTTGGTGAAGGTGCCGTCCTTATAAATCACCTCGCCGTCGCAGATCGTGGTGGTGACCGCCTGCTGCTTGGCGCGCTGCACCACGGCGTCCAAGGTCGGCGTCATCTCGTCGAGATAGGGATAGGCCACGCTCTCCCAGTCGATCAGCACCATGTCGGCGCCCTTGCCGACTTCCAGCGTGCCGATGCTGTCGCCGTAGGGCGTCGTTTTCGCGCCCCCCACCGTCGCCATGCGCAAGACCTGGGACATGGTCGGCACGTCGGCCTCGACCATGCCGGGCACGCGATGGGCGCGCAACACCAGCTTCAGCTCCTGCAACATGTCGCGGTCGTCGTTGATGCCGGCCTCGTCGAGGCCGATCGCGGTGTTGATGCCCTTCTTCTCGAAGTGATTGAGCGCGGCCACGCCCGAGCGCAGGCGGAAGTTGGACGAGCAGTTGTGGCAGACGCAGCCGCCAGCTTCGGCCAGGCGGTCGATGTCCTTCTCGTTCAGCCACACGCCGTGGCCGAGGGTGAGCCGCTTGTTCACCATGCCGAAGCGGTCGATGTACTCCAGCGCCGTGCATTTGCCGCGCCGCCAGGCATATTCCTTCTGGTAGGCGGTCTCGAGCAGGTGCATGTGCATCGGCGCGTCGTACTTGGCCGAGGCATCGGAGAGCTTCGTCAGCGCCGAATCGGAGCACCAATGCAGGTTGGCCGGCGCCAGCTGGATTTTTACCCGCCGCTTGTTGTGATGCTGCGAATGGAAGGACTTGAACATGTCCATCGCGTCGTCGAGGCTCATCTTGAAGCGGTCGAACCAGCGTTGCATCGGCCCCTTGAGCTCGGCCGGCAGGCTGGCCAAGAACTCCTCGTCGGCCTGGTAGACCAGCCGGTTCTGGTCGCGCACCGCGTAGCAGTAGGAGACGCGCATGCCGATGTCTTCGTAGGCGCGGATCGTCTCGGTCGCCCGCTTTTCGACGTCCGGCAAGGTGCCCGGCATCCAGCCCTGGATGTGCTGCACCGTGGTGATGCCCGAGGAGATCATCTCGAAGGCTGAGTAGAGCGTGTCGAGATAGAGATCGAGGTTGCGGATCACCATGCGGGTGATGAACCACAGTTCCAGCGGCATGTCGGGCGAGCCCAACTGTACCGGCGTCAGGCCGACGTGGTGGTGACCGTTGACGAAGCCCGGCAGCAGGATCTCCTTGCCCGTACCCACCACCGGCACGGTCGGGTGCTTGGCGTGCAGGTCGTCGTAGGTGCCGACGGCCACGATGACGCCGTCCTCCTGCAGCACGGCACCGTCCTTCACCTCGTTCCAGCTAAAACGGTCCTTGGTGCCGGTGATGGCGGCGCGGCTGCGGACGAGACTTGTGGCCATGCGAGGCTCTCCTTGGGGATTTCTCGAAAACGGCTTTAGGCCGGGACGGCGAAGGCTTCCTGCTCGGCAAAGGCACGGTCGACCTCGTCGCGCAGCAGCTCGGTGAGCTGGATGCGCATCGTCTCGGCCTCGCGCGAGAACAGGTTGCGCGGCCGCGGCAGGTCGATCGGGTAGATCGTCTTGATGCGGCCGGGCCGCGACGTGAACACCACCACGCGGTCAGCGAGCGCCACCGCCTCGTCGATGTGATGGGTGACGAACAGCACCGAGGCGCCGGAATCGCGCCACACGTCGAGCAGGAAATCCTGCATGCGGGCGCGGGTCTGCACGTCGAGCGCGGCGAAAGGCTCGTCCATCAGCAGCACTTTTGGCCGCATGGCGAGTGCGCGGGCGACGGCCACCCTCTGCCGCATGCCGCCGGAGAGTTCATCCGGCCGCTTGTCCATGGCGGCGATCAGGCCGACCCGCTGCAGCGCCTCGGCGGCGACCGCGCGGCGCTCGTCCTGCGCGGCGCCGCGGATGGCGAGGCCAAAGCTCACGTTCTGCCACACCGTCAGCCACGGGAAGAGCGAGGTCTCCTGGAAGATCAGGCTGCGCTCGGGCGACGGCGTCTCGACCTTGTCGCTGAACGACCAGATCCGGCCCTCGGTCGCGTCCTCGAGACCGGCGATCAGATAGAGCAAGGTGCTCTTGCCGCAGCCCGAAGGGCCGAGGAAGACCACGAACTCGCCCGGGGCGATGTCGAGATCGATCTCGCGCAGCGCCTCGTGCGCCCGCTTGGTGCCGGCCGCCCAGGTCTTGCCGACGCCGCGGCAGACGACCGCGTCGCGCGACGAGAAGGTCGGTGCGTTTTCAGAGGACACGCAATCTCTCCTCGGTGTCGGGCAGCCAGTAGAGGATCCGCCGCTGCGCCTGGCGCAGCAGCCAGTCGAAGGTGAAGCCGAGCACGCCGATCACGGCAATGGTGAAGAATACCAGCGACGGGTTGAAGGTGTTGCGCGCCAGCATGATGACCTGGCCCATGCCGTAGCCGACGCCGGTCGACTCGGCCACCAGCACGACCATCCAGGCACCGAACAGGTTCATGCGCAGCACCTGGAGCATGCCGGGCAGGATGGCGGGGACGATGACGCGGGCGTAGATCTGCGCCTTGGAGGCGCCCATGGTGCGCGCCACGTTGATCAGGTTGGTGTTGACTGTGTCGATCTGGTTGATGGTCGCCAGCACCATGTGGAAGAACAGCGCCACCACCACCATGAAGATGGCCGGCGCATTGCCGATGCCGAACAGGAAGATAGCCACCGGCAACCAGGCGATCGGCGACACCGGCGAGAGCAGGGTGATGGTGGGCAGCACCAGCCGATCGAAGAAACGATAGTAGCGGACCAGTACGCCGATGCCGATCGCCAGCACCGAGGCCAGCACGAGGCCCGCGAACACGCGCGCCGTGGTGGCGGCGCCGGTGATCAGCACCGATTCGAAGGCCGAGGGGCCCTCGGTCATGGACGTACCGACCTGCCAGCGCGTGGCGGTGTTGAAGAACTTGCCCTGCTCGGCGATGTTGTCGAGGAAGATGTGCGGCGGCGGCAGCAGCTTCGGATCCGCCCAGCCCATCGCCCAGCACAGCTCCCAGAGG
>MEMN01000165.1:29009-30321 GCA_001767945.1 Alphaproteobacteria bacterium RIFCSPHIGHO2_12_FULL_66_14
AGCAGGCGCGTGGCCGCCGCCGGGCGGGATGCTCCGGCGGCGGCGCCTGTTTCACCGTCGCGTGCGACGACGGCCATCAGGCGGACTTGTACTTGAGCTTGCCGTAGAGGTCGGGGTTCTCCTTGATCACCGCCTCGAGCATGGTCCAGTCGATGGCGTCGCGGCCGGGCTTCTTTTTGATGTAGCCCATCTCCACCACGCTGTCGGTGCGCTGCAGGATGAAGTCGGTCTGGCCGCGTGCGTCGACCACCGCCGGCTGCTTGCCCTGGGCGATCTTGGCGTTCTCCATCGACGTCTTGTAGTACTTGCCGACCAGTTCCTTGAGCACGACCTCGGTCTGGGTCTCGGCGTCGAGCTGGGCCTGCATCATGCTCTTGATGATCGCCTTCAGCCCCGCCGGATTGTCCTTGATCAGGCTCGATCGCGCGGCGAGCACGCAGTCGGTGTAGCCCTTGCCGTAGAGGTCGATGCCGTCGGTCAACATGACCGCGCCCTTGACGTCGTTCACCAGCGCCGAGGCATAGGGCTCGATGGTGCAGATCCAGTCGAGGGCGCCCGCTTTGAAGGCCTCGACGGCCTCCGGCGTGTTGCCCATGTAGCGGACTTTCACGTCCTTGAAGGAGATCTTGTGCTTCTTCAGGTAGTCGTAGGGCATGACCTCCAGCGTATCCATCTGGAAGGTGCCGAGCGTCTTGCCCTTGAGCTTCTCCGGCGTGTCGAGGCCGGGCCGCGCGACGATGGCGCAGCCCTCGACGCCGCCGCCGGCCACGATCTTGACCGGCGCGCCCTTGTCGTAGAGCGCCATGAAGCTGGTGTAGGGCATCAGGCCGATGTCGACCTGGCCCATGCCGAGGAACGTCACCATCTCGGCCGAGGTCGGCGTGTTGATGAAGATCAGCTCGGTGCCGGCGGCCTTGGCATATTGCCGCGAGTGCGCGAGGAAGAGGTTGAGGTTGCAGAAGCCCGAGCCGTGCGTCGACTTGAGGCCGGCGGCGGCCTCAGCCGGCCCGCCCATGAACACGCCCGGCCCCGCCGCCATGGTGATGGCGCCGGCGGCCGCGGCGCCCTTCAGGAAGCCGCGTCGCGACGGCACGGCCGCCACGCCCGAAAAATCCATCTCGGAAAGCTTGGGAAAATGCATACAGCCAATTCGGTCACACATGACGTGTCCTCCCTCGAGCAGCACAATGCTGGCAGCAGATTGATGGCAGTGGGATTTCGGCTAAGTCGGTGTCTGGCCCTGACGACTCCCCGACAGCCGTCGCGAACGACAGCCGTCATCGAAATTGCCGGCACGCCAACCGAGAAAGAA
>MEMN01000166.1:0-6009 GCA_001767945.1 Alphaproteobacteria bacterium RIFCSPHIGHO2_12_FULL_66_14
AGGTCGAAGATCAGCGCATCGGCCGGCAGGGTCCGGGCCTTTTCGAGGGCGCGCGTATTGGCGCCGGGCATATAGAGAACACTGCGGCGCGGACGAATGGTCTTCGACATCTCAAAGCTCCCCAACGATCCCGCCAATGATCACGGGCGAAACGCGGCGGACTATAATGACGGGCCTCCTTGTGGCAAGCTGACCGCGGCCATGCGCTTCCTCTCGCTCCAGAGCCATGTTGCCTACGGCTATGTCGGCAATCGGGCGGCAACATTTCCCCTGCAACGATTGGGCCACGAGGTCTGGGCGGTCAACACGGTCGAGTTCTCGAACCATACCGGCTATGGCGCCTGGCGTGGGCGCACCGCGCCGGCCGACCAGGTCGCCGAGATCGTGCAGGGCATCGAGGCGCTGGGCCTGCTGCCCAGCTGCGACGCGTTGCTCACCGGCTATGTCGGCGATGCCGCCCTGGCCGACGTCGTGCTCGATACTGCACGCCGCGTGCGGGCTGCCAACCCCAGGGCGATATGGTGCTGCGACCCGGTTCTGGGAGACATCGACACCGGCATCTACGTGAAGCCCGGCATCGACGTCTTCTTTCGCGAGCGCGCCATCCCGGCGGCCGATCTCGTGACGCCCAACCACTTCGAATTGGAGCACCTCACCGGCTGCACCGTGTCGACCATGAGCGAGGCCTTGACGGCGGCCCGTAGCCTGCTCGGAGGTCCGAAGCTCGGGGGACCAAGGTTGGCGCTGATCACCAGCCTGCGGCGCGCCGATGCACCGGCCGACCGGATCGAAATGGTCGCGGTGAGCAGCGACGCCGCCTGGCGTGTTGCCACCCCCTTGATCGGCTTCGAAATTGCACCGAACGGCACCGGCGACACGGTGGCCGCGCTGTTCACGGCTCATTGGCTGGCGGGCGACGACGTGGCCGATGCGCTCGGCCGCGCGGCTTCGTCGATCTTCGCCGTGCTGCAGACCACACACGAACTCGGTGAGCGCGAACTGCAGCTCGTGGCGGCGCAAGACCGGTTGATCTCGCCGCCGCGCCGCTTCACGGCAGAAAAACTGTAGGGCGGCGATGAACGTCCCGGGTTTCGCCTTCAATCCCATCGCAATCGCGGTCGAGGGAACGATCATCGGCTTTCTCATAGCGGTCCCGGTCGGGCCGGCAGCGGCACTCTGCATCCGCCGCTCCATCACCGTCGGCGCCATGGCGGGCTACATGACCGGCATCGGCGCGGCCCTGGGCGACGCGGTGTTCGGCGCTGTGGCGGCCTTCGGGCTTTCCTTCGTCGAAGATTTCATCGCCAAGCGGGAAGCCTGGCTCCTCGGCATCGGTGGCGTGGTACTGACGATCATGGGATGGACCACGATGCGCCACCGTCCGCGCACGGTCGGCGACCCGGTGGCCGACGACCTCGAGCACCGGGTGGCGACGCATTTCCACTACGCCAGCTCAACCTTCTTCATCACCGTTTTCAACCCGCTGACGGTGATGGCCTTCGGCGCGGCCTTCGCCGGCCGCAATCTCGCCGGCGTCGGCGCCAGCCTGCCCGACGCCGCGCTCCTGGTGGCAGCGGTGTTCTGCGGCGCGCTGGCGTGGTGGACGATCCTCTGTGCTGCAGCCGTCGCGCTACGCGCCCGCTTCACCGGCACCGGGATGCTGTGGCTGAACCGCTGCTCGGGTGCCATCATCATGGGCTTCGGGCTGGCGGCGTTGATCTCGCTGGCGCCGCTGCCCTGGAAGGAGATCGCCGGGGTGTTCGGCCTCTAGACCGGGCGCCCCCTGATCAAGCCAGCGTGCAGGCGTCCTCGAAACTGAAGCGCGGGCTGCGGGCGAAGATCTTCGACTCGTCGCCATAACCGATGTTGCACAGGAAGTTCGTCTTGAAGCGCCCGTCGGGGAAGAAATTCTGGTCAACGACGGCGTTGTTGAACCCGCTCATTGCGCCGCAATCGAGTCCGAGCGCGCGGGCGGCAATCATCAGATAGGCGCCCTGCAGCGTGCCGTTGCGAAACGCCGTCGTCGTCGCGACCTCTTCTTTGCCTGGGCCCTTGAACCAGTGGATCGCCGTCTGGTCATGCGGGAAATGCTTGGGCAGGTGCTCGTAGAACTGGGTGTCGTAGGCAACGATCGCCGTCACCGGCGCCGACATCGTCTTCTCGGTGTTGCCGGCGCTCAGCGCGGGACGAAGCTTCTCCTTGCCCTCCTTTGTACGCACGAAAACGAACCGAGCCGGCTGGGTGTTGGCCGATGTCGGACCCCATTTCATGAGATCGTGGATGGCGCGCAGCTGGTCGTCGGTGACGGGCCTGGGCCGCCAGCCGTTGTGCGTGCGTGCATTGCGGAGGATCTTGTCGAGCGCCTTGTCATCGAGCATCGCGGCTTCCCTTCATCGTGACGGAAACCGTACCGAAGGAATCGCGTGTGGTCGAGCCAACGTGATCGCGCGTGAGTTACCCCGCGGGAACCGGCGCGTTCCTTCGCCTCCTCGGATCGTGCTACGTTCGGCTTGGCACGAATGCCCAGGGACCGATCATGTCGCTTACCGCGTTGGAGTCGCCTACCCCGCTCGACCCGAGAAAATTCCAGAACCCCTCGATCACCGCCAAGGGCGAACAGCGGGCGCATGTGGCGCTGAGGGCACTCGAAACGCTGTGGTTCAACACCGGCACGCTGTGCAACCTCACCTGCCGCAACTGCTACATCGAATCCTCGCCACGTAACGACCGGCTGGTTTATCTGACGGCCACCGAGGTCGCCTCCTACCTGGACGAGATCGAGCACCACCGGCTCGGCACCAGGCTCATCGGCTTCACGGGCGGCGAGCCGTTCATGAATGCCGAGTTGCCGGCAATGCTGGACGACGTCCTGTCGCGCGGCCTCAAGGCGATGGTGCTGACCAACGCCATGAAGCCGATGCACAAGATGAAGCCAGCACTGCTCGACCTGCATCGGCGGTTCGGTGGCAGTCTCACGATCCGCGTCTCGGTCGACCACTACGCCCCGGCGTTGCACGAACTCGAGCGCGGCAGCCGAAGCTGGAAGCCGACGATCGAGGGGATGGTGTGGCTGGCGTCGAACGGCTTCGACGTTCATGTCGCCGGCCGCCGCTTTTCGGAAGATTCCGAGGAGGCGGTGCGCGCGGGCTATGCCCGCCTGTTCGCCAACCTCGGCGTCGCCATGGATGCACAGGACCCCGGTGTCCTCGTGCTGTTCCCCGAGATGGATCCCACCGTAGACGTGCCGGAGATCACCACTGCCTGCTGGGGCATCCTGAAGAAGGCGCCGAACAGTGTCATGTGCGCGTCCTCGCGCATGGTGGTCAAACGCAAGGGCGCCGCGCGACCCGCCGTCGTCGCCTGCACGCTCCTGCCCTACGATCCGCAGTTCGAACTGGGCGAATCGCTGGCAGAGAGCAGCGACGCCGTCCGCCTCAACCATCCGCACTGCGCCAAGTTCTGCGTCCTGGGCGGCGCCGCCTGCAGTCAGTGACGCCGACGTTCGACGTCGTGATCCCGACACTGAATGCAGCGTCTTCCCTCGCCCGCACGCTTGCCGCCGTCGCCACGAGCGGCGCCTCGTCCGTCACCGTCTGCGATGGTGGATCGCGTGACGACAGCTTGGCGATCGCCCGGCGAAGCGGCGCCGTCGTCCTAACGGCGCCGGCGGGACGCGGCGGCCAGCTCGCCGTGGGAGTGACCGCAGGAAGTGCGCCATGGCTGCTCTTCCTGCATGCCGACACGGTGCCCAGCCCCGGCTGGGTCGAGACCGTGCGGAACTTCATGGCGTCGCCTGTCAATGCCGGAAAGGCGGGCTATTTCCGCCTGCGCTTCGACACGCGGGATCCGCGCGCCCGCCGGGTCGAGCGGCTGGCAGCATGGCGATGCCGGACCCTCGGCCTGCCGTACGGCGATCAGGGATTGCTGATCGCGCGCGCATTCTACGAGAGCCTCGGTGGTTATCGCGCCCTGCCGTTGATGGAGGACGTGGACATCGCACGGCGCATCGGACGGCGGAACCTCGTGGCGCTCGATGCCGATGCCGTCACGTCCGCCCGGCGCTACGAGCGCGATGGCTGGTTGCAGCGCCCGTTGCGCAATCTTTTCTGCCTGGCGCTGTTCCTTGCCGGCGTGTCGCCCGGCATCGTCGCGCGGCTGTACGGTCGATGACACGCCATCTTGTGATCTTCGCCCGCGCGCCGCAATTCGGCCGGGTCAAACGACGGCTGGCACGCGATATCGGTACGCCTGAAGCGACGCATTTCTATCGCGCCACCCTCAGCCGGCAGATCGGATCGATGTCACGCGATCCGCGCTGGACGGTCTGGCTGTTCGTGACGCCGGACACCGAACTCCGCCATCCCGCCTGGCGCGGCGCCGTGCCACCGCAGCGCGTGCGACCGCAAGGACGCGGCGATCTCGGACAACGCATGCTCCGGCCGTTCCAGACGCTTCCGCCCGGCCCCGTCGTTCTCGTCGGCAGCGATATCCCCGGGATGCGGCCATCCCATATCGCCCACGCCTTCCGCCTGCTCGGCCGGCATGAACTGGTCATGGGCCCGGCACGCGACGGAGGCTTCTGGCTGATCGGGGCACGGCGCATCAGACCGATGCCGCATGGCTTGTTCGCCGGCGTGCGCTGGTCGACGGCGCATGCGTTGGTCGATGCACGCGGCAACGTTCCGCGACCCGTCTCGGTCGGTGAAGCAGATGTGCTGGAGGATATCGATTCCGCCGATGATTTGCGGCGTTTTCAGCTCAGGTGGACCGTGCTTGCTGCTTGAGCACATTGAGTTCGCCCCGCACGGCGGCGAACACCGCGTCCCAGTCGCCCGGCCTGGGCTGGCGGAACAGGCGCGCAGAGGGATACCAGGACGCACCCGCGCCTCCGAGCTGCCACCGCCAGTCGGCTATCGACGGCAGCAGTACCCAGGTCTTCATGCCTGTTGCCGCCGCCAGATGTGCGATCGGCGCATCGATCGAGATCAGCAGGTCGAGCTGCGACAGCGCGGTGGCAGCCTCGGCGAAATCGAAAATACCGCGACCGACATCGTGCACCAGCCCGCCGGCACCGAACTGCTGGATGTCCTTCTGATGCACGCCCCCCTGGAGGCTGAACACCAGCAGATCCGCGTCGCCGGCCAGCGCCAGGAAGCTGGCAAACGGGGCCGAGCGCTGGCGGTCCAGCGGCTGGCCCGGCATGGCCGCCCAATAGATGCCGATGCGCAGTTTCGCTTTGTCGCGATGGCCGAGCTTGATGCGGCTATCGGCCGGCGCGCGCAGATAGGGCGGCTCGGCGGCGAGGGCATCGAAGTCGGAGCGGCAAAGATGGGGCAGCGACACCATCGAGGCATGCACGTCGAACTCCGGTAGCGGCTCGCCTTCGGCGGCCGCGCAATCGATGAAGTCGACGTTGGCGAGCAGCTCCTTCAGGAGCGCCTGGCAAAGCACCAGGACCGTGGCGCCGCGGCGCTTCAGCTCGCGTGCGAAGCGCACGAACAGCAGCACATCGCCCAGGCCCTGCTCGGGATAGAGCAGGATGCGCTTGCCGCGGATCGACCCGCCATCCCACGCCGGCTGGCTGAAGTCGGGCGTGGGCGTTTCCGGCAGGCGCTTGCGCGCCTCGTAGGCGCCAAAGCCTTCCTGAAGCTCGCCGCGCATCAGGAGCGCAATGGCGAGTTCGACGCGGGCCCTGCGGTTGTCTGGATTGAGTGCCAGCGCCCGCCCGAAGCAGCCGACGGCCTCGTCGAGGCGGCCGAGATCGCGCAGGCAGAGCGCCAGATTGAAGAAGCCCTCGGCGTAGTCCCGGTTGAGCGTGATCGACTGGAAATGATGCTTCACCGCCTCGTCGAGGCGATTGGCGGCGCGCAGCGCGTTTCCGAGATTGGAATGCAAGGCGGGATTGTCGGGATCGGCCGCGAGCGACAGCCGGTGATGCGAGACCGAGGCGTCGAGCTTGCCGACCAGCCGAAGCGCCACGCCGAGATTGTTGTGCAGCTCGGCATGATA
>MEMN01000166.1:6049-19342 GCA_001767945.1 Alphaproteobacteria bacterium RIFCSPHIGHO2_12_FULL_66_14
CGCAACTGCTGGACGAAGCTGTCGGCGTCGCTGCCGAACAGTGGCGTCGGGGCGGTCGAGGCCGATGACTCCGGCTTTGTCGGATGGATGGTCGGCGTGTCGGTCACGTCTGGTCGCTCGGGTGGGCGTATTGCGATCTTACATCAAGCAAGATCAATAAGCATCTGGACTAAAATGCTTATCTGGATCCCGAACCAGCTCCCCGGCGGCTCGGAAAATGGCACCGCCGAAGGTCGATGCCTACTAGATATAGCCCTTGATCAGCTCTTCGGCGATCTGGACGGCATTGAGCGCCGCCCCCTTTCGCAGATTGTCGCTGACCACCCACATCGCGAGACCGTTGTCGATCGTGGGATCGACCCGGATGCGGCTCACGAACACGCCGTCCTGGCCGGTCACTTCCTGCGGCGTCACGTAACCGCCGTTCTCGCGCCGATCGACGACCAGTATGCCCGGCGCCGCCGCCAGCACGCGACGCGCCTCGACCTCGTCGAGCGGCCGCTCGAGCTCGAGATTGATCGCCTCGGCATGGCCGACGAAGGTCGGCACGCGCACGCAGGTGGCATGCACCTTGATCTTGGGATCGAGGATCTTCTTGGTCTCGACCACCATCTTCCATTCTTCCTTGGTCGAGCCGTCGTCCATGAAGACGTCGATGTGGGGAATGACGTTGAAGGCGATGCTCTTGGGAAACTTCTTGGGATCGAGCGTCTGGTTCACGAAGAAGCTCTTGGTCTGGCTCAAGAGCTCGTCCATGCCCTCTTTGCCGGCACCCGACGTCGACTGGTAGGTCGATACCACGACGCGCTTGATGCCCGCAGCCTCGTGGATCGGCTTCAATGCCACCACCATCTGGATGGTCGAGCAGTTGGGATTGGCGATGATGCCGCGGCCCTTGTAGCCGGCGATCGCCTTGGCATTGACCTCGGGCACGACCAGCGGCACGTCGGGATCCATGCGCCAGTAGGAGGTGTTGTCGATCACGATCGCGCCGGCCTTGGCCGCGCGTGGACTGTGCTCGGCCGACACTTTGGCACCGGGCGAGCTCAACACGATGTCGATGCCCTTGAAATCGAACTTGGCGAGGTCCTGAACCTTCAGAGTCGATTTGTCGCCGAACGAAGTCTGTTGGCCCACCGACCGCGCGGAGGCCAACGCAACAACGTCATCGGCCGGGAAGTTTCTCTCGGCCAGGATCTGCAACATTTCGCGACCGACGTTCCCGGTCGCGCCGACGACGGCGACTCTGTAGCCCATGACGATATTGCGCTAGGCGTGCGCTCTCCGCTGGTAGAAGGACGCAGGGAGATACGCGCCAAAGCGCAGTTTTGCAAGGAAGCCCCGCTAAAGCGCAGGGTTATCCGGCCGAAGCCCCCGAGGCCTTGATGATGGGAAGCCAGAGGGCGAGGTCGTCGCGGACCAGCTTCTGCGCCGCCGCCGGCGAGCGCGGCGGCAGCATTTCGATCCCCTGGGCCAGCATCTTCTCGCGGATCTGCGGCAATTGGCCGATCCGATTGAATTCGGCGTTGAGCTTGGTGATCACCGGTTCGGGCACCTTGGCCGGCACGGCAAAGCCCATCCAGGTGTTCACCACGTAGTCCTTGATCCCCGATTCGATCATGGTCGGGACGTCGGGCAGCAGGCCGGAGCGCTTCTCGCTGGTGACGGCCAGGGCCTTCAGCTTGCCGCCCTTGATCAGGCCGATGACGGTCGGCGTGTTGAAGAGACCCATCGTCACCTCGCCGTTCGCCACGGCCTGGATGCCGGCGGGCGTCGCCCGGTAGGGCACGTGCTGCAGCTTCACGCCGGTACGCAGCTCGAGCAGCACGCCCGACATGTGATGACTGGTGCCGACACCGCCCGACGAATAGGTGAGTTCGCCGGGCTTGGCGCGCGCCTGCGCCAGCAAGTCGGCCACGGTCTTGGCCGGGTTGTTCGGACCGACGATCAGCACGTTGGAGACGCCGCCGCTCACTGCGACCAGCGCGAGATCCTTCTGCGAGTCGTATCCCGGCGTCTTGTAGAGCCCCATGTTGAAGACCATCGTGCCCTGCGAGACCAGCACCATGGTGTAGCCGTCGGCCGGCGCGCGCGCCGCCTCGGCGGTGGCGATGGTGCCGCCGGCCCCGGTCTTGTTGTCGACCACGACGGTCTGGCCCAGCGCCTTGCCCAGCTCATCGGCAAAGAGGCGGCCAACGATGTCGGCCGTGGCGCCGGGCGCCAGCGGCACGATCATCCGGATCGACTTCGACGGCCAGGCCTGTGCCATGGCCCCCGATCCTGCAGCAACCGCAAGCGTGCCCGCGAGCAGCATTCTCCTCTTGATCGACATGTTGCCCCCTTTGTTTTCTCTTTCCCTAGAGTCCCACGGATTTTGCCACCAGCGTCGCGAGCTTCTGGCGCAGGCGCGCCACGAGCCCCTGCTCCGAGCGCTTGCCGATCAGGTTGCGCATTTCATACGGGTCGCTCTTCAGATCGTAGAGTTCGTCGCATGCCACGCCGTCGAGCGATTTCTGCGTCCAGTGGATGTACTTGTGGCGCCGGGTGCGGATCGCCTTGTAGCTCATGCCGATCAGCCACGGCATGGCGTTCTCGCTGAAGTACTCGCACATGAAGGACTTGCGCCAGCCCTTTGGCTTCGCGCCTTTCGCGAGCGGCCTTAGCGTCAGGCCCTGCATGGTTTCGAAGTCCGCCGCCTTGCCGCCGGCAAGATCGACCAGCGTCGGCGCGATGTCGAGCGCCAGCACGAGATCGTCGTTCAGCGTGCCGGGCTTGAACCACGCCGGATAGCGGATCAGGAACGGCGACCTGATGCCCTCCTCGTAGGCGAAGCGCCGCTCGGGCCCGAGGCCGTGCTCGCCGAAGAAATAGCCGTTGTCGCCCAGGAACAGGATGAAGGTGTTGTCGAGCTGGCCGCTCTCTTCCAACGCCTTGAAGACGTCGCCCATGCCTTCGTCGACCGAGGCCATCATCGCGGCACGCAGGCGGATCTCCTCGTCGGTGCCGGCCAGGATGCCGTCGAGCAGCTTGCGCGAAGCCTCGTTGACGCGCAGCGCATGGGCCTCCGTCCAGGCCGGCTTGTCCTTCACCACCTTGTCCGCCGGCAGCACGTTGGGCCGGCGCGGGAAATGCGCGCCCTTGTAGAGGTCGGCATGGCGCGGCGCCGGGCGGTAGCCGCCGTCGGTGAAGTCGATCGTGCCGTCGGCTGCCTGGTAGGCGTCGGGATGCACGGCCTTGTGCGCGAAGAACAGCGCGAACGGCTTGTCGTGCTTCTTCTTCAGGAAATCGACCGCGTGCTCGTTCAGCAAGTCCGTGATGTAGCCCTGATGCTGCCGCTCATCGCCGTCGATGTTCAGCACCGGATCGACGATCGAGCCGTGGCCGGGGAAGCTCACCCACCTGTCGTAGCCCGGCCGCGGGCCGCCGGAATTGCCCATGTGCCATTTGCCGACATGGGCCGTCTCGTAGCCCAGGCGTTGCAGGATGACGTGATAGTTGGGCAGGCGATGGCTGTGCGCGTCGCGCGCCACATTGTCGATGACGCCGTGGCGGCTCGCATACTGCCCGGTCAGGATCGAGGCGCGGTTGGGCGAGCAGAGCGGCGTCGTATGGAACGCCGAAGTGAACATTGCGCCTTCGTGGCCGATGCGGTCGATGTGCGGCGTCTTCATGTAGGGATGGCCGCAGATCCCCAGCTCATCGAACCGCAGATCGTCGATCAGGACGACCAGGAAATTAGGTTTGCGCTTCTTTGCCACTGAAGTCCCCACTCTCGAATCCCATGAAGCACGCCGCGTGCCGAAACCAAGCTAGCGGCCGGTCTTGACGGACACCAGAGGGTCGCGCCCATATCGGCGCAAAGGGGACCTTTTATGACCGAAACTGCCCTGCCCTTGGCGGGTTTGCGCGTCCTGGACATCAGCTCGTTCATCGCCGCACCGGCCGCCGCCGTGGTGCTGGGCGACTGGGGCGCCGACGTGATCAAGGTCGAAGGGCCTGAAGGCGATCCCAACCGCCGGATCATGCACGATTCGTCGAATTATCCGAAAAGCCCGGTCAACTATCCCTGGCAGATGGATTCGCGCAACAAGCGCTCCATCGTGCTCGACCTCAAGCAGGCCGACGCCCGCGCCGCGCTCGACAAGCTCATCGCAAAGTCGGACATCCTGATCTGCAACTTCCCGCCGCCGGTGCGCGACAAGCTCCGGCTCGCCTATGACGACGTGAAGAAGGTCAACCCGAGGCTGATCTACGCCTCCCTCACCGGCTACGGCGAGAGCGGGCCCGATCGCGACCGGCCGGGCTTCGACGCCACCGCCTACTTCGCCCGCTCGGGCCTGCTCGATGCCCAGCGCTACGAAGGCGGGCCGCCGGGGGTGCCCGGACCGGCGCAGGGCGATCGCGCCACGGCGATGACCTTGGTGTCGGCGATCCTGATGGCGCTGATGCATCGCACGAGGACCGGCGAAGGCGCGTGGGTCGGCACGTCGCTGCTCGGCAACGGCCTGTGGTCGTGCGGCGTGATCGCGCAAGCAGCGCTCGTCGGCGCCTTCCTGCCGCATCGCCCGCCGCCCGACCGGCCGCGCTCGGCCCTGGGCAACATCTACCGCACTGAGGACGATCGCTGGCTGCAGCTCACCATCGTGCGCGCCGACAAGCTCTGGGCGCCGCTCTGCCGGGCGATGGGGCTCGACTCCCTGATCGACGATCCGCGCTTCGCCACCGAGCCCGAGCGCCGCGCCCGCGCGCCCGAACTCGCCAACCTCCTGAGCGACACCTTCGCCCTGAAACCCTACGAGCATTGGCGCGAGGCGCTGGCGGCGCACAGCGTCACCTTCGGCGTCATCAGCCGCCCGCAGGACGTGCCCGACGACCAGCAGGCCGTGGCCTGCGGCGCCGTGGTCGACACTGCGATCCCCGAGATGCCGCGCACCCTGGCCGATCCGATTCGCTTGAGCTTCGCCAGCCAGCGCATCGCCCATGCCGCGCCCGGGCTGGGCGAGCACAGCGAGGAGATCCTGCGCGAGGCCGGCCTCAGCGCCCAGGAGGTCGCCGTACTGCGCGCGAGCGGCGCCTTAAAATGAGTGACGAGCCATTGCCGCTGGCCGGGCTCGTCGTTCTCGACATCAGCTCGTTCATCGCCGCCCCTGCCGCCGCGGCGGCGCTGGCCGACTACGGCGCCGACGTGATCAAGATCGAACCGCCCGGCGACGGCGATCCGCACCGCAACAGTTACAGGAACGCGAGCTATCCGCCCAGCGAGCACAATTTCCCCTGGCAGCTCGACGGCCGCCTGAAGCGCTCGCTGGCCCTCGACCTCAAGACCGACGGCGCCCGCACCATCCTAAATCGCCTGCTGAAGCGCGCCGACGTGATGATCGTGAACTTTCCGCCGCCGGCGCGCGAACGCCTGCGCCTGCGCTGGGAAGACATCGAGCCGAACAATCCGCGCCTCATCTATTGCTCGCTCACCGGCTACGGCGAGACCGGCCCCGACCGCGACCGGCCGGGCTTCGACGTCACCGCCTATTTCGGCCGCTCCGGCATTCTCGACGCCGCGCGCTACGAGGGCGGGCCGCCCGGCCTCTCGCTGCCGGCGCAGGGCGACCGCGCGACGGCCATGACGCTCGTCGCCGCGATCCTGATGGGCCTGCGCCGCCGCGATCAAACGGGCAAGGGCGGCTGGGTCGGCACCTCGCTCTACGCCAATGGCGTGTGGGCGAACGGCACGTCGGCGGCGGGCGCATTGGTCGGCGCCAAGCTGCCGCCGCGCCGCGGCCCCGACAAGCCCGGCAACGCGCTCACCAACCTCTACCGCACCCAGGACGATCGCTGGCTGCAGCTCCTGATGGTGCGCGACGACCGGCTCTGGGAGAAGTTCTGCGCCGTCATCGACCGACCCGAACTCCTGGTCGACGAACGTTTTACCGGACGACCCGAGCGCCGCGCCCATGCGATGGACCTCTTCGCCATCCTGAAGCCCGTCTTCGCCGCCCGCCCCTACGCCGAGTGGGAACGCCTCCTCTCCGGCACCGGCATCCCGTTCGGCGTGATCGGCCGTCTGGCCGACGTGATCGACGACGAGCAGGCCCGCCATGCCGGCATCTTCGCCGACACGACCAACCCCGAGATCCCGCGCACCGTGAACACGCCGATTCGCCTGGGCTTCGCCAAACCGCGCACCGCCGGACCGCCGCCCACCGTCGGCCAGCACAATGACGAGGTGCTGAGCGAGGCGGGTTTCTCCGAGGCCGAGATCGCGGCCCTCAAAAAGTCGGGCGCTTTGGGGTAAACTGACGCATGGCCCAGCGCTTCCAGACCTACGCCGAGTTCTGGCCGTTCTATCTCCGGGAACACGCCAAGCCGTCGACCCGCGCCATCCACTACGTCGGTACGATCGGCTCGGCCGCGTTCCTCGTCTGGGCAATCGCCACCCAGAACTGGTGGGGACTGCTGGCCGTCCCCTTCTTCGGCTACGGCCCCGCCTGGTTCAGCCATTTCTTCGTCGAGAAGAACAAGCCCGCCACCTTCGAGGCGCCGCTGTGGTCGCTGATCAGCGACTACCGGATGTGCGGCCTGTTCCTCACTGGCCGCCTCGGTGACGAGCTGATGAAGCACCAGGTCAGGCGCTAGGCGCCGACGCATCAGCGGCACACGCAATGTGCCGCAAAAAGCCGTCAGCTGTGCCGCTGCGTGTGCCGCAACCACCGATTCGCCCAGGCACCTCAAGGGCTTGAGCGATCTCGCGGCACAGCCCCGATGCTCCCGTGGGACGGTTCCGAATCGCGGCGTTGTCCGGCTACGAAAAACGCCCGCCGGATTTCTCCGGCGGGCGTCTCCCATCATGACAGAAATATTAGCCGAAACCTGCTGAACCAGCAAATTCACCAGGTTCACATTATCGCGAGGCCGCCATCCACGCACTGCCGGGAAGCGTACCCCGATCATGCGCTCCCTGCTCGCCCTCGTGCTGATCGCCCTGTCCGCCACCGCCCGGGCAGAATCCCCCTCGCCGCCCTGGCAGAAATGGGAGCCAGCGCTGTTCGACCGCGCCGCGGCGGAGGACAAGTACATCCTGCTGCACATGGCGGCGGTGTGGTGCCACTGGTGCCACGTGATGGAGGGCACGACCTACAAGGACCCCGCCATCCAGAAGACTATCGGCGGGAAATTCATTCCCGTGCGAGTCGACCAGGATCGCGACCCGGCGCTCAGCTACCGCTACGAGAACTGGGGCTGGCCAGCGACGATCATGCTCGACAAGGATGGCAACGAGATTTTCAAGCGCCGCGGCTACATTCCGCCCGAGCTGTTCTCGAAGCTGCTGGTGGCGGTGATCGAGGACCCCTCGGCGCTTCAGAGCTTCGTCGTGGGCGCGGCGGTCGATCCCGATGCCGTGGCCCTCTCGCCCCAGCGCCGTGCCGACGTCGAGGCCCTGGTGCTGAAAAGCTTCGACAAGGACAACGGCGGCTTCGGCGACACCCATCGCTTCATTCATGGCGACACGGTCGAATGGGCGCTCGAGCGCGGCCGCGACCTGCAGCGCAACCCCGAGCCCGCCCCCTGGCGCGACGTGTCGGCAAAGACGCTCGCCGGTGCGCGTCGCCTGATCGACCCGGTGTGGGGCGGGATGTTTCAGTATTCCGACAGGCTCGACTGGTCGGGGCCGCACTACGAGAAGTTGCTCAACATCCAGCGCGACGCGATCCGTACCTATGTGCTGGCCTGGCAGATCGGCGGCGATCCCGCCGACCTTGCCGCCGCCCGGGACATCGCCCGCTGGCTGATGGATTTCATGCAGAGCCCCGAGGGAGCATTCTTCACCAGCCAGGACGCCGACGCTGGTCCCGATCTGCACGGCAATGCCTTCTACCTCAGGACCGACGCCGAGCGCCGCGCCGGCCCGCAACCGCCGATCGACCGCAACAGCTACGCCCGCGAGAACGGCTGGGCGATCGCGAGCCCCGCCGTCCTTTACGACGTGACCGGCGATCCAGCGCTGCTCGACGCCGCGCGCCGCGCCTTCGATTGGACGCTCACCCATCGGCGTGCTCCCAACGGCGGCTTCGGTCACGGCCAGGCGACGGATGATGACACTCACCTGGGCGACACGCTGGCCGTCGCCGAGGCGGCGCTCCAGCTCTATCGCAGCACCGCGGAGCGGCGCTATCTCGCCTTCGCCATCGAGCTGGGCGAGATCATGGTGCGTGATCACAGCGACGCCACGGGTGGATTCATGGTGCGCCAACCCGAACCCGGCGCGCGGGGCGTGCTCGCCAAGCCGGTGAAGCAGCTCGACGAGAATGTCGCCGCCACCCGCCTGCTCAACCTGCTTGCTCGGCAGACCGGGAAGCCCGCGTTTCGCACCGCCGCCCAGCACGGCATGCGCTATCTGATCTCGCTCGCCGAGGATGGGTTCGTCGTGCCCGGCGCCCTGTTGGCCGACCGCGAACTGTCGCGCGAGCCCGCGCACGTCACGATCGTCGGCGCCAAGGACGACCCAGATGCGCGCGCGCTCTACGAAGCCGCGCGCACCTACCCCACGCGCTATCTCCGCATCGAATGGCTGGACCGCCGCGAGGGCCCGCTGCCGGCCGCCGACGTCGACTATCCCGACATGCCGCAGGCGGCGGCCTATGCCTGCGCCAACGGCGCCTGCTCCGTACCCGTCTTCGCCCCTGCCGACGTTCATCGCATCGTCGCAAAGGTCGACGACCGCTAGTCCTGAAGCTTTGAGTCCACCGGGCTGCGGAAAGTGCTGGCACCACTCTTGCTTGACCCGCCTACAAGCTGTG
Organism: Alphaproteobacteria bacterium RIFCSPHIGHO2_12_FULL_66_14; assembly: GCA_001767945.1. GTDB lineage: Bacteria > Pseudomonadota > Alphaproteobacteria > Reyranellales > Reyranellaceae > Reyranella. The sequence goes on from MEMN01000166.1 coordinate 14,845, forward strand.
GGCGCGAGCTGGATGATGGGATATCGCCACTTGCCAACTGATGATGTGCATTCGCTTGGCGAATTGATGCTGCTGCGCCTGCGCGCCGACATCCTCAGCACCGATTTGGCCCCCGGCTCGAAGCTCGCCCTGCATCATCTGGCCAGGCAATATGGCATCGGCATCACGCCGCTTCGCGACGCGCTGGGTCAGCTTGCGGGCGACGGGCTGGTCGTCATGGAGAGCCAGAAGGGCTTCCGCGTGGCACCGGTCTCCCTGGAGGACCTGCGCGACGTCTGTGACATACGGCTCAAGGTCGAGCTGATGGCGCTCGATCTCGCCTTCGACCGCGCCGACACCGCCTCCGATTCCGCCCCTGTCGCCGATTGGGACCGGCGCATGAAGCAGGCGCATGCCGCCTTCATCCACATCAAGGCGCGGGTCGGCGAAGACGCGCCGATCACCGCCGAGTGGGAGGAGGCGCATCGCGAGCTGCACATGACCCTGCTGTCAGCCTGCGCCTCGCCAACGCTCATGCGCATCTGCCGCCAGATCCACGACCGCATCCACCGCTACAGGCGCATCGCGCTGCCCACCAAGTCCTACATGGGCGGCATCAGCGACGATCACGTCGAGATCAGCAGGGCCGCGTACCGGCGCGATAGGGAAGGCTGCAAGGCGCTGCTCGAACGCCACATCGTCGAATCGAACCAGCTGATCGAGGAGAACATCTGCTTCGCGCCGAATCCATAGACTGTCCTGAGACTGTCCTTATCCAGTGCTGCCTGCCCACTCCGGCAAGAATCTATAGATTCCGTGCAAGGCCTGAAGGCCGAATTGCCTCGCAAACTCAGGGAATCAGGACGTTCGGGCACTGGCACACCTCCTGCAACCCGGGAAGAGACGCCGCGGCGGCGGCGGCACCATCCCGAGGTTTGCAGATGCAGTATTCGGAACTGTCGCCAGCCATCCGCAAGATCCTGGAAGCGCTGCCGGACCCCGGCGCCCACGAGGCGTCCGCACCGATGCTGCCGCGCGAGTGCTACACCTCTCCCGAGTTCTTCGAGTTCGAGCGGCTAAGAGTCTTCCCGCGCTCCTGGGTCTGCGTCGGCCGCGAAGAGCAGATCCCCAACACCGGCGACTATCTCGCCCCGGCCATCGGCGCCGAGCCGCTGCTCGTCGTCCGCCGCACGGACGGATCGATCGGCGCCATGAGCGCCGTCTGCCGGCATCGCGGCCAAGTGATTGCGACCGAAGCCGGCTCGGCCGGCCGGGCCTTCCGCTGTCCGCTGCATGTCTGGACATACGATCTCGACGGAAACTTCGTGGGCGCGCCTTATCTCGAGAGCCGCGACGACATTGAATGCCTGCGAAAGAACGCGAAGCTGCCCGAGGTGCGGCTGGAGCGCTGGCACGGCTTCCTGTTCGTCAATCTCGATTCCGACGCGACGCCGCTCGCGCCAAGCCTCGCCAAGGTCGAGCCGTTCTGGGCGAACTACGAGAATGCCGACCTCGTGGCAGTGCCGCCGACACCCGGCGACACGCCGCTGCCGTGGAACTGGAAGATCCACGCCGAGAACTTCACCGACGCCTATCATCCGGAGTTCGTGCATCGCGGCACGCACGATTTTGCGCCCAGCGTCCATCCCGAGGGCGGCGTCGAGTTCACGGCGATGACGGCTGCAGACAATGCGATCGTGCGCACGGTGCCGCTGCTGAAGGCCGACGGCGGCATGACCGACGCCGGCTGGGGCCCTGAGGCTGCCTTCCCCGCCATCGCCACGCTCTCACCCGAGCAGCGCAAGCGACTGACCTTCGTGCTGATCCCGCCCAGCATGACCTTGATCTTTGCGCCAGGCGCCGTGGCCTACCAGCTCATCACGCCGGTCGGCGCGGAGGCTACGCTCGCCTCCAACGATCGCGTGACGGCGGGCGGCTGGCTGCTGCCGCGCTCGACCCACGCGCGAAACGACTTCGCCGAGCGCGCCGCCACGGTGCGCGAGGGCGCCAAGAAGATCTGGCTGCAGGACATTCCGGTCAATCTTGGCGTCCAGGCCGGCAAGAAGTCGCGCTTCATGCCGGAGGGCCATTATGTGCCGCTCGAGACGACGCTGATCCAGTTCAACGCCTGGCTGGTGCGCGCCTATCGCGCCGCCGTCCCGTCTCCCTGAGGGCGGAGGGTTTGATGAACGCGCCGGACGTTTATGCCAAAACCGCGCTGCCGGACACAGGCTTGCGCAACTACTGGTATCCGGTGCTGGCCGGCTGGCGGCTTGGCCGCAAACCCCGGGCGATAAAAATCCTGGGCGAGGACATCGTGCTGTTCCGCGATGGCGGCAAGATCCACGCGCTGCAGGACCGCTGCCCGCATCGCGGCGCACAGCTCAGCCAGGGAAGCTGCCTCTATCCCGGCAGCGGTACGCTCACCTGCCCCTATCACGGCTGGACCTTCTCCGGCGACAGCGGCCGCTGCGTCGCCAAGTTGATGGAAGGGCCCGAGACCGTGATCCCGCCGACCACCGGGGTGAAGTCCTATCCCGTGCAGGAGCATCTCGGCGTCGTCTGGCTGTTCGTCGGCGACATGGACGCCGTGCCGTTGTCGGACGATCAGCCGGAGTGCCTGGCCGAGGACGGCACGTGGCACGGCTTCTCGACCTGGCGCACCTATCACTGCAACTGGCGAGTCCTGAAGGACAATCTCTGCCACGACCTGCATGCGCCGTTCCTGCATCGCAACGCGCCCGAGCTGGTCCTGCAGCCGATCTTTCCGCATGCCGTGCAGCTCTCGGCCGAGCCGACCGCCGACGGACGCGGCGTCGGCTACAAGGCACGCGGCGGCATCAGCAAGGCTGAGTATCCCGGCCTCGGCCAGTTCCCGCCGCAGCGGGAGACCTGGTACCGCCGCCTGAAGCCGACCGGCCGCGGCAAGGACATCGACCCCACAAAGTCACCAGCGGTCGTGAAGTACGGCTACCTGCACCGCCAGAGCTCGCTGCTGCCCGGCATAACCCTGATCGGCCGGCCGAGCGGCGACTACTTCATGTGCCGCTGGGTCGTGCCCATCGATGCGACCACGACGCTCTTCTACACCTTCAGCCGCTTCCGCCGGCGCGGGACCCTCGCGACACTGCGCGATCGCCTGCAATGGATTTTCTGGCTGTCGTGGACGCACGATTGGCTGTTCTCCGACCAGGACAAGCGCGTGCTGGAGCGCGTGAAGAGCCAGCGCGAAACCCTGTCGCGCACCGACGCCGGCGTCGCCGCCTGGCGCCGCTTCGTCGCCGAGCATGCAAGGCGGCCGCCTGCCAACCACCAAAGCGACCGCCAAGCCGCAGCCGAATAACTCCACCCCAGCCCGAGGAGACCGAGCCATGTCCACGAGACAGATCATCACCCGCCGCAGCGCGCTCAAGGCCACCGCCGGCGCAGCCGGCCTCGTTGCCGGGTTGGCAACTCCGTTCGTCGCCCGGGCCGCGACCGACCTCACCTTCACACTGCCGTGGCTTGCCGAAGGTAGCAACCTCATCGCCTTCGTCGCCAAGTCCAAGGGCTTCTGGGCCAAGCAGGGCCTCAACGTCACCGTCTCGCGCGGCTTCGGCTCGACCGCCGCCGCGGAGGCGATCGCCGCGGGCAAGTTCGATTTCGGCCTGTCGGTCGCGACCGCGGGCATCGAGATGGCCGCCAAGGGTCTACCGCTGGTCCAGATCGCCACGACCGGCTACGACGCCACCATGTCCGTGGCGGTGCTGGAGGATTCGCCGATCCGCACGCCGAAGGACCTCGAGGGCAAGACGATCGCCTCGGTGGTGACCTCGGGCGACTATCCCTTCCGGCCGATCTTCCTGAAGCGTGCCGGCGTCGACGAGTCGAAGATCAAGCCCATCCTGGTCGACCCCAAGGTCCGCGAGCGACTGCTGCTCGACAAGAAGGTGGACGCGCTCTCCGGCTTCGCCATCAGCATGGCGCCCATCCTCTACGCCGCGGGCCGGAAGCCGCGCTTCATGCTCTACAGCAAGTACGACTTGCCGCTGTACCACAACGTGCTGATGACGCAGCCGGCACGGCTCGCCAAGGATCCCGGCCAGTGCGAGGCGATGGTGAACGGCCTCATCGAGGCGATGAAGTTCACCCTGCTCGACCCCGCCGCCGCGCAGGAGATCTTCTTCAAGGAAGTGCCCGAGATGGCCCTGGTCGCGCATGCCAAGGAGCGGTTGCGCGTCGGTCTCGGCATCTGGATGGTCCAGGCGATGTACGCGCCGGCACGCAAGAACGGCCTCGGCTACGGCGATCCCAAGGACTACGAGACGATGACCGAGCTCGTGATGAAGAACATCGCGACCGACCCCAAGGACAAGCGGCCGGCCCAGGAGGCGATCCTGACGAACCGCTTCACCGGCAAGGTGAAGCTCAGCGACGCCGAATGGGCGAAGGCCGAATCGGCGGTGACGGAGTTCAAGGCCGTCCTGAGCTGAGGCCGGCGGCGATGGACACGCTCGCCCTGCCGCTCGCGACCGCACCC